>JBEEPJ010000050.1:0-11822 GCA_041191165.1 Bacteroidota bacterium
GCCGGCGGCCGCGGGGGGACTAGATCCCGGGGCTGGACCGGTGGCCGCGGGGTCGGGGGGTCTGGCTTCCGGGTCTGGGCCGGCGGCCGCGGGGGCGGGGGGGGCGGAGTGGGTAGGGGTCGTGGCTTGCGGGGGAGGGACCCCGTGTCGGCCGGAGAATTGGGAGGTGATGGAGTCGACGGGGCGGGTGGTTTGGTTGCGGGTGGACGAGGGGGTGTTGGCGGAACGGCTGGCCGGCACCGGCGATGGGCGGCCGGTTTTGCCTGCGGACGGTCGGGATAGGGAGGCGCTCCGGGCGCACATGGCCGAGCGCAGCGCCTGTTATCGGCGGGCGCATTATGTATGGGAGAATCCGGGGGAGCGCAATTGGGACCAGGCGCTGCGCGGGGTCCGGGCGCTGCTGGAGCGGGGAAGTGCTCTGGGGGGGGACGGGGTTAGGCCATGAGATAAGCCTCGGCCTCGGTACCGGGACCGCCATCCCGTCCTCCTTTGGCCCCCCAAACGACCCGAATGTGCTCTTTGAGACTCGTGCTCAAGGAGAGGCCACAAATGTCCGCCCGCACGGGGAAAGACCGATGAATGCGGTCGATCAACACGGCCGTGGAAAGGCGTTGGGGCGTGAAGTCGAGCAGGTACTTCACCGCGTAAATCAGGGTTTTTCCGGAGTTGAGCACATCGTCCACCAACACGACCGATGCACCAGAAATCACGGAAGCGTCCGTGGCAACCCCCGATTCGGAGAGGAGGGAGGTGGGGTGTTCAGCGGGGCGGTCCTTGTGGATGGAGAGGAAGCAACAGGAAATTTCGCTGTCGCTGATCTCCCTGAGGATTTGGACCAAACGACGACAAACCGAAGCGCCTTCGCCCTCGATGCCGATGCAGATGAGCGAAGTGTCCAGGTAATGACGCTCCCGAATCTCCCGCGCCATCCGCTGCAGTTTGCGTTCGATGAGGTTGGCGTCCAGAATGCGCGTGCGGTCGGAGTCCATGGACGCAGGATGCATGGCGGTGGGCTGCATGGGGTCCAAGTTACTCCATCCGATCCAATCGCGCCACCGCTTCGACGTGGGAAGTATGCGGAAACTGATCGACCAAGCGCAGGGATTTCAGCCGATATCCATGGGCTTGCAACTCGACCAGGTCCCTCGCCTGCGTCGCGGGATTGCAACTCACGTAGACCAAACGCGGCGCCCCCAACCGAATGATTTTTCGCAGGGTTTTGGGAGAGATTCCCGCCCGGGGAGGGTCGAGGATGATGGTGTCGATTTGGCCTGCATACTCCGGGAACTCGAGCAAGAACTTGCCCACGTCCGCAGCGTGAAATGCGATGCCTTCTGCCCCATTTTCGGCGGCGCTCACCTGCGCGTCCGCGATGGCCTCGGGCACGATATCTACCCCGATGATGGGCTGATGGGTGGCCCGTGCGAGCCATTGCGCGATGGTGCCCGTTCCGCAAAACAGGTCCATCCAATAGGCGCGTCGCGACCAAGTTGCGGGGGCCAAGGCCTGTTCAATCACCTCATTGTAAAGGAGTTCTGCGCTGCGTGGATTCGTCTGAAAAAAACTCCCCATCTGAATCTTAAACTTCAGCTCCCCCAAATTTTCCGTGATGCGGTCACTGCCCCAGATCAAGTGGTGCTCCCCGTCCCGCGCTTCCACCCGCTCGCCGGTGTCGTCATTGATCGTATGGAGGATGCCCGCCACCCGCGCTCCCCAGAGTTCGCGGACGAGCGCGATGAATGCCTGAAGGTCGAAGGTGTCCAACCCCGCACTGGTGGTGACCAATTGGATGAGCAACGCATTCTCGGCCAAACTCCGGCGCACCACCAAGAACCGAAAGAAGCCCTGCCTGCGGGGAGGGTGCCAGGCGGGCAATCCCGTGGCTTCGCACCACTGGCGCACACGGTGTAGCCTGGACTCTACCTCCGCGTCGAACAGTCCGGAGTCTGCATCGAGGTTTTCGACGGCCCACCAGGTTCCGCGGTGCTTGAACCCCAACCCAAACCCGTCCACCTTTTCATCCGTCTCCAGGTCATGGCGAATGGCGGAGAAACTGTACTCCATCTTGTTGCGGTAATGCCAATGTTCCGGTGCCGCAATCCAACCGCCATACACCGACTCCACGTCGTCCACCTCCCCAAATCGCCGGTACAAATCCAGGGTAATGCGTTCCTTGAGTTCCCGCTGAAGCGCCACGGGCACCGAAGCAAAAGGCGCCCCGGGGATGGGTTGGAATCCGGTTTCTACCTCCTCAGGCGCCCGTTCCAGCACTTCTTCCAACTGACACTCCGCGTACCGGGCTTTGCTCAAAACCACGCGGGCCCTCACCCGCTGACCGGGCCAGGCATTCTGCACGAAAACCGCAAAAGCCCCCCGCGGGGTCTCCACCCGGGCGATGCCTTTCCCCCCCACTGCAAGGTCTTCGATCAACAGTTCGAGTTGATCGCCTTTGTAAAACGTCTTTTCTCTGGCCACGGAGGCCAAATTTACTCCCACCCTCCGCTTTTCCCTATTTTCGCCAGGTACATGAAATCCGCGCTGTTCGCTCGCATCTGTTTTTGGGGAGCCCCGCTGCTGGCCTTGGCCATGGGAATGGGGGGGCCTCACATGGGCGTCGATGCGTCTACTTCTTGGGTGCTGGGAATCGGTGGGTGGATGCTGGTTTGGTGGGTGGCGGAATCCGCCCCTCTTGCGGCCACCTCGCTGCTTCCTATCATACTGTTCCCTCTTTCGGGTGTGATGACCATCGCAGAGGCCACCACCGCTTACGGATCCCATTATGTATTCCTTTTCCTGGGGGGATTTTTGTTGGCTTTGGCGCTGGAGAAGTGGGATTTGCATCGGAGGTTGGCGTGGGGAGTGCTCTCCGTGGCAGGGACATCACCCCGCAGACTGGTCGGAGCGGTGATGTTGGTTTCGGCATTGCTGAGCATGTGGATTTCCAATACGGCCACCACGTTGATGATGCTTCCCATCGCCATGAGCATTCTCACCCATTGGCCGCAACGGGTACCGGGATTCGTTCCGGCCATGTTGTTGGGCACTGCTTATGCTGCGAGCATCGGTGGAATGGCTACGCTGATTGGAACGCCTCCCAATGTGGCCATGGCGGGAATTTTATCCGAAACGCATGGTGTCGAAATTCCTTTTTTGGATTGGATGATGATCGCCACGCCCACGGCAGCGGTACTGCTGATTTTTACCTATTTCTTGTTGACCCGGGTCATATTTCGATTGCCTTCGCATTCCAGCGGAAGTGGGCTCGGTGCCGATTGGATTTCAGGTGTGCAGCAAAGTCTTGGGGAATGGACTCCCGCCCAGAAAAGAGTGGCTTGGGTCTTTGTGGCAACCGCTTGCGGTTGGATTGTGAGGGATCCGCTCGAGCGATGGACGGGCCTGCCCCTCAGCGATACGGGAATCGCTGTCATGGCGGGCGTCTTGTTGTTTCTCATTCCCGCAGGTCCAGAATCGCCAGAGGGGGGTGAAGGGGGCTCAGAGGCTTCGACGATACACCCGCGTGCGCTGCTGCAGTGGTCTGACACGGAACGATTGCCCTGGGATATCCTGCTCCTCTTCGGGGGGGGGCTTACTCTGGCAGAGGCCATGGCCCAAGTGGGACTCGTGGAAACCATCGCCAACGGCGTATCGGGGGCCTGGTCCGGGGTAGGATGGGTTCCACTCCTGGTCCTGATCACCTTGGCGATCTTCATGACTGAAGGCATGAGCAACTTGGCGCTCACGGTGGTGATGGTGCCTGTGGTATCCGGAATCGCTGTGAAAAATGGGTTACATCCGGCGCTTTTTGCCGTGCCCATTGCCTTGGCCAGCAGTTGTGCTTTCATGTTGCCCATGGCGACTCCGCCCAATGCCATCGTGTTTGGGAGCCGCCAAATCCGGATGTCCGAGATGATTTGGGCGGGATGGTGGTTGAACTTGTTTTGCATCGCAGTGGTTTTCGCGATGGCGGTTTGGGTTCTCCCGAGTTGGTGCATGCGTTTGTAACAGCCAAAAGATGGATCGAATATTGATGCTGGAGGGGCCCAATCTGAACCTCGTGGGCACGCGCGAGCCCCACGTATATGGCAGGGAGGGCATCGAACATTTCTTGCCCGAATGGCGGGAAAGTTGTGCCGCAGCGGGCGTCCTGCTCGAACATCAGCAATCCAACCATGAAGGTGTTCTGATCGATGCCTTGCATGCCGCCCGGACGACCTGCCGCGGGGTGGTCCTCAATCCAGGAGGTTACACCCATACCAGCGTTGCCCTCCGGGATGCGGTGGCGGCCATTGCCATTCCCGTGGTGGAAGTGCATCTGAGCAATATCTACGCACGGGAAGAGTTTAGAAGGGTGTCCTTGTTAAGCGACGTGTGCGTCGCAGTCATCTCGGGGCTTGGATACCGTGGATATGCGGCGGCGTTGGATCATTTGATTCATCGTTGAATGGAAAGGGGAAGGGTGAGCCGTTCGCGCGTCCTTTCATTCTCCATCTGAAGGAAGTAGATGCCCGACGGAAAAGGGATGAGCGGGATGGAGTAGGGGGAAGATGGCACCTCAAAATTGCTCAATGCTCTGCCTTTGAGATCGAACAGGGTGGCCTTGCAGCCTTCGGCTGATGGGTTCCAATGAGAAGGCAAGGAAATCAGCGCTTCATCCCCTGCGGGATTGGGCCAGATTTGCGCACGCTTCATGCGGGCCAAATCCTTGGGGGTAGCCGCTTGCAAAGGTGGGCTCGGGAGATGGCAAGTCTTATGGATTCCAGGGTTCATGTCCTTGACAATCAATGTGCTATTCCCGCCTGTGCAGGGCGACGCAGCGAAGCTCAATTGAACGGGCGCAGCCTGCCACGGCACCCCGGGGGTGCTGCCCGCCCAGGTTTCGCCCGATGCGGGTGCGATCCAGGTGGAGGGCTGATCCGGACAAGTGAGGTTCACACTGCCGTAAAAGAGGGCGTAGTTGCTCGACAGCCAGGCATTCCCACCGGTGAGCAAGGGCCAATCGGACATCACCAACCTCAGGTGGATGTCGTTGTGCTCGAACAGGTTCCCCCCCGGACTCAGGTCCATTTCGGGACAATGGTAACAGGCGATGGCACTGCCCAATTGTTCGAAGGTATTGCACTCCAGTTCGAGGGGGGTGGCGTGTGCTTCCACCCCCATCGGATGCGAGGAGAAATGGCAGTCGTGGA
This sequence comes from Bacteroidota bacterium, assembly GCA_041191165.1. Lineage (GTDB taxonomy): Bacteria > Bacteroidota > Bacteroidia > Flavobacteriales_D > Sanyastnellaceae > CAMCYM01. The sequence continues at coordinate 5,187 of JBEEPJ010000050.1, forward strand.
TAGCTGTAGCCACGGGCGAGGCACTGCTGCCTTGGAGAATCACCTGTGCGGTCTGACCGACAAAGCCTCCGGACCATTGGGATCCTTGAAGTCGGTTCGCGTGACTCGGATTTTCGATGCGCAGGCAGCTTTCCTGAAAGGTGCTGTTCAGCGCGCGAACCCCGGAGTGTTGAGTGTGGAAGTCGCTCTTGGATACCGAGCAGGACCTGAGTTGAAAAGAGGCTGCGCTGGCGTGTTCATGCGAATGGTAGATGCGATGAATCGTTCCGTTTTCCCACCGGAATCTTCCAGAGGTAATGAGTTGTGCCGCTGGGCTACCCTCCAGCTGGGCGTCCATGCCCACGAGGTTCGCCTCGGAGATCCATTGCGCACCGGGAGCCCAGTGGATCTTGGTGGACTGGAATTGGGCCGTGCTCCCAGCACCGAGGATTCGCGCGGTGCTCCCGGCCAGAAACTCCATGCCGATGTTCGAATCAGATGGGCCATCCGAGGGGTCGCCGCTCAATTCCCAACGCGCACCCGCGGAGAGAAGAACGCGCCCTTGAGGCCCCTCCCATTGCATCCGTCCCAAAGGCCAGTTGGGGGAGTGGATCTGCAGCGTTTGACCCGTCAAGACCCGGGCCATTCCGGCATGGCGCCAGCGGGCGTCTGTGCCGTTCAATTGGAGTTGCGGCGACGTGGTGAAGGTCAAATCGCTGCCCGCAAGGGTCAGCAGCTCGCCTCCATCCGATATCCGGATCGCCGCACCCTCCGCGATGCAAGCTGCCCCGGCTTCGAGGATGAGGGAACTCCCGGGATGAATGTGCAGGGTGGCGCCGGAGTCGAGCAGGAGCAGGGCGCCCGCTCGGACGCGCAGGCGTCCGAGGCCCAGCCCTTGGGCATCGCCGAGGTGCAACTCCGCCCCGGGCAGGATCCGAATGGTATCTGCACAAACCCCGGTCTCCACTTCAAAGGGCTGGGCGTTGGGGCTGGCAAATCCGTTGCCGACCGGCGATCCGATGCTGCCCCAGGTTCCACTCGGCAGCGTCCAGCTCGGAACCGTCCGCCGCGTGGGATTTTGCCATCCCCAATGGCGCCCTGCTGCCCCTCCCTCCTCGGGGTGCACCCAGGCCTGTCCCAACCACTCCCACAGGAAGTCCAAGTGATTTGTCACGTCACAATGACCCCGGGTCGCGACGCCCGCAGGTTCGAGATGATAGGCATCGAAGGTACACGCTCCCAACCCCTCCCCCCCCTCCAGGGGCAGGTCCAGCGCCGACCGCGCCGGAATGAAAAGCGTCTCGTCCTGGGAAGACACCGTCTCCAACCCCGCGGCTTCCATCGCCTGACGGAACGAGGCCAAATGCATCGAAAAGCTCCCCGGCATCGCCTCCCATGCCGGTGCATCGGAAGGCCCCAGGCTTGTGGCACTCAGGTACAATCCGTTGCCGCCATTCCAGTTTCCATTGGGCAGGTCACAGTCGAATAATACGTGGCTCTCCGGGGTCGATGCCACATGGTAGGGGTCGCCGGGTGATCGATTGATCTGCATGTGCGCCAATTCCCAACCCAACCAGTTGACGACCCCTTGGTACAGCGGACCCGGCTCCAGGGGAAACGGTGAGGAACCATCGGAATTGGACACGGCCAAGTTGATCGATTCCCGCGGCAATCCCTCCGTCTGCAGGAGGGTCTGAAGTTCGAGAAACGCAGGGGAAGGACCAGCGGGACCTGTGAGGAGCAGGGTTTGGGCTGCGGGGCTGCCGAGCGCGGCGGCAAGGGCCGCAGCCTGCACATCGTGTTCCGCCAGAAAGGCGATGGCCTGCTGCATCCCCACCGGGAGATAGGCCCCGCGAAACGGTGAATCCAGCGCGATGAAAAGTCCTGTGCAGTGGTTTTCGCCCGCGAGTTCCATCTGCCTGAGGCTGTGTCGTGCCACCAATCCGCCCATGCTCGCACCCACCAGCACCATGGGGTATTCGCCCACCTTGTGGTCGCGACAGCGCCGGATCAGCTCCTGCACCAGCGCCGCCTGTTGGCCCACCGCCCGCGTACCTTGGTGGAAGTCCAGGTAGACCAAATCCATTCCCAGCATCCCCAGCGAATCCAACAGGGTGGGCATCGATTCCGTGTTGGGAATCAGCGCTTCGCCACAATTCCAGAGCACCTCCCAATTCATGTCTCCGGTACCATATTCCGGATTTTCCCCGGAGAGCCCGGGATCGAAGCCCTCCACGATGATCAATGGCTTGTCGAAAACTCCATCGGGGCTCGGGTGTACGAAACAATCTCCGGTGATGGGAATGGTTCCCGCAAATGTTCCCACCCAGAAAGGAGAGTCTGCATCTGAGACGGGCCAAGGTCCGGGAACGGGTTCCGGGGCGGCACAGGATTCGCGAAGGGTGAGGAAAACACCGCGGGTTTGGCCTTGAAAATGGGCCTCCATCCAAATGCCGCTCGACGCCGGTGCTACCCACACCGAGTCCACATCGCCCGTTTCCGCGAAGGGAATGCCGTCCCTGGACCACTCCACCGTGCTGCCCCCGAGGGTCGAGTCGGGCAAAGACTGAAGCAGCACCAGCCGATTCCAGCCCGGTTCGATGGCGGAACGGCTGGCCACCACGACAAAGGAATCCGCGGCCGTTGCCCATTCCATCGACAAGGCAATGGCGTGGTGCTGTCGGGCCGCCTGCGCCAATCTTTCGCGACGGGCTTCCAACCTGCCCCAAGCTCCCGGCCCATCCACGGCGCATTCCATTTGGTACAATGCTCTGAGGGGAGGGGAGAAGGTTTGGCCCCAAGTGCCCATGGCATGCAAGAGACTGATAATCAAAAACCCCATGGACTTTCGATCCTGCAACGGAAAAAGAGCTAGCTGTTTCATGGCGCTCGTCTTATCCGATAAAAACTTCGCATGAATCCGGGAAGCGCTCGCCGCCATGGGAGTAGGTCACCGTATCCCGGAAGAGATAGTTGCCGGCCGCGTCTTTTGAGAAGATGCCCCAGGTACGCGAGAATCCCGGAAATTCCTCTGGCCGCACCCAGGTTTGCACCTCGACTGTGGGGTGCCCGTTTATCTCCCCGACCGAGGGCGAAGTCGGTGGCTGGCATGGGAGGAATGCAGATTCCTCCCCGCCCAACCCTGCCGCGAGGGAAAGCGACGGCTCCCCCACCCACGGCACGATTTGCCAGCCTGAGCCCGGTTCTCCTCCTCCCGGTCGCCGGGCACGGAATCGGCAGATCAGCGGCGTGGGAATTGGGCACGTTGCGCCCCAACCCCCCAAGGGCCGCCTCACCTCATGCGTTTCTACCCAACCTCCCGTGGAATGCATCACTTCCCAGCGCAAAGCCGCAACCTCTCGGCCCTCGGGCACTGGAACCTCCAAAACACCATTTTCCTCCCAGGCCCATGCCGGCCAACTTCCCAAGGACTCCCAGGCCGCCCCTCCACCCCAAGTCCCGGACTGTTCCCCCGCCAACAGCACCTCTACCATGCCCTCGTGCGGCACCGACCCGTCCAAAAAAAGCGGTCGCACGCACCAAGGGGAAGTAGCATCTTTCGGGACACAGGCCGTGCCCGCCACCACTGTAGCCGTCCATACTCCCCACATCCTCCAACTCCCTGGAAGCCGCGGAAAATCCACAATCTGCTTGTTCATGAGGCCAAACATCTGACCCCAATCGCCCCCCTTTCGTGCGGAATTCACCTTCGCACGACGGGGATTCATAACTGCCGCTTACCCCGCTGAGCTCATCGCTTCCACGGGGGGCAGCGCCCGCATCTCCCGAATCGCACGGTCCAGTTCTTTTGCGAGCTTTTGGGCGGACCCGGCGTCCAATTGCAATCCGCACCCCAGCACTCCGCGGGCGGTGTGGATCTCTATCGCAGCTCCACCGATCATCCAGAACGACTGCTCCCACTGGGCCAGGAACTTTCCGGGCTGCGGTTTCACCACCTCCAATCTCGAAACCTGCTCTAAGGGAACAAACCGCGGATTTCCCCATGTGCCGTAAGCCCGCTTGATGCTGAAGGCCTCCGGCGCTACCCGAATCATCTCCCTGCCCCGGCGGCGCCACAGGACCACCTGGATGCTTCGGAACGCGAAATAGGACCAAAAAGCGAGAGAAATCCCGAAAAACAACCGCTCTTCTCGGTCGATGGCAACCATCGCAGACCATGCCCAAGCCGCACCCACCAGCAGCCACAACACCATCCAGATCTCCAGCCAACGCTGCTGTTTCTTTTCAATCTCCTGGGTGATGATGAAGGTGACCGACCGGGGATGGTGGGCCATGGAAATCCGGTCTGCCAGAAATTGCGGTGCAGTGAAGTCAGTCACGTCGGAGGGCTTTATTGTACAGCGCTTCATACTTGGGCATGACGCGGTCGATGCGGAATTCCAGGGCGCGTTCTTTTGCTTGTTGCGAAAACTGGGCCATACGTTCCTTGGATTCGAGCAGGTAAATGGCGTTTCGGGCCAAATCCCGGGTCGAACCCACATCGCTGAGCAATCCCGACACCCCGTGCCGGATGACCTCCGGCATGCCCCCTGCGTTGGAGCCGATGACCGGAACGCCGGCAGCCATGGCCTCGAGCGCGGCCAACCCAAAGCTCTCCGACTCGGATGGGAGCAGGAATAAGTCGCTGATCATCAAGGCTTCGACAGGATTTTTCACCTTGCCCAAGAAAACGACATCTCCTTGCAGGCCCCATTCCGTGATTCGCTGCTCCGCCGCAGCGCGGTCTGGGCCATCCCCCACCATGAGCAGCTTGGCGGGAAGGGATTCGCGGACCTGTCGAAACAGTTCCACGACATCTGAGATGCGTTTTACCGGCCGGAAGTTGGAGATGTGGGTGAGAATGGGCTCCCCGTTGGGAGCGATGGCCTTGCGGAACTCCTCATTGGGCGTGATTTGAAAATGACTGGCGCAATAAAAATTGGGTACGACCTCAATCTCGCGGTTGACGCCGAAAAGTTTGAAGGTGTCGGACCGCAAACTCTGGGAAACGGCTGTTACCACATCGCTCTGGTTGATGGCGAAAGAGATGACCGGTTCGAAAGAGGGGTCGCGCCCCAGCAGCGTGATGTCCGTGCCATGTAGGGTGGTTACCACGGGGAGCTTTACGCCCTCCTTGGCGAGGATTTCACGTGCCATGTAGGCCGCGCTGGCGTGTGGAATGGCATAATGCACATGAACCAAGTCCAAGGAACGATTGCGGGCCACCTCCACCAGTTTGCTGGCCAGCACCAGTTCATAGGGAGGATAATCGAACAGGGGATAATCAGATACGCGCACCTCATGGTAGAAGATATGGGTCTGAAAACTCCCGAGCCGAGCGGGTTGGTCATAGGTGATGAAGTGAATTTCATGCCCTTTCGCGGCCAATGCCTTTCCCAGCTCCGTCGCCACCACCCCCGAACCCCCAAACGTGGGGTAGCACACCATTCCAATTCGCATGGAACAAAGTTCGCACCGGCGGCCCCATTTTCCGACCCCGGTCATTGCCCCCCCTCTCATTGTTCAAATAGATGCCCAAGAAAACTTTATCTGTTAAAAGTGATGCAAATCAGGGGTGTTAGTTTTGGAATGCATAAGCAACCATGACACGGGTTATGAAGTGGGGAAAAGTGGCGCGGGTGAAAATCGCTTGCGTCTTGATTTGCACAGCATGTGGTTGGTGTGCAGCAGCGCCAGCGGACACCCTGAGGAGGTGGTGGTTTCCCGGAGAGCATCTGGATGCGCAGGATCGATTGCGCTTGCAGAACTTGGTGGAGGAGGTGCCGGTGCATCGGTTGAAACTCTGGACGAGAAGCCCACAGCTCTCTACGGCGATTCAGCCCCTCAATTTGCATTATATCCGCGAAGGCAGGGATGAGGCGCTCCTGCTCGACGGCGATTTTCGCTGGTTGGTGCGCGATTTGCAAACCTTTGAAAACGTGAGTGCTTCGCCCCATTTGGGGTTCAATTACGGCGCGTATCACTACCTGCACGCGGGCCATTTGTTTTCATTTGGGGGGTCGGGATATTGGACTGCCCACAATCAACTTGTTGTTTTTTCGGACCAAACCCAAGGTTTCGAATGGGTGTCCAGCAGCCACCCGGGGATGACGCGCTTCCGCGATCAGCATGTATTTCAGCGGGGGGTGGACCTGGTTTGTCTGCAGCACATTGTGCCCTCCGGCCAGGGCGAGGATGAGCTGGAAGTGTGGAGCCGGCCGCCGACGGGTGCGGGTTGGCGCTACGAAGGGACCTTTCGCTTGGCGGGAGGAGAGTGGACGCCGGGTTTGGAATATTATGAGCTGGAGGACTACGTCCTTTTTCCCAACATCAACCGCGGGTTGCTGGTGGTGCGAAAAAGGGATTTGGCTTTCATGGAATTGCCGGTGCATCCATTGGGCATGGCCACGCAATCTGGGCAAATGCGACCCAACGGGCACGGCAATGGATGGGGGACGACCGCCGATGCCGTTTATCGGCTGCAGAACTGGCAGGTGGTCGATACCTTATTCCATGCGCGGGAGTTGCCTGCGGGAGCGGTCTGGTCCATGCCGCAACGCACGGCATCGAATCCGCAGATAAGCCATGCGGATGCTGCTGAGATCATGGCAACGGGGGGGATTTTCGTGCGATTGTCAGCTTGGTCGGTGGGGGTTG
>JBEEPJ010000051.1:0-11707 GCA_041191165.1 Bacteroidota bacterium
CGCTCCTTGGACAGCATCTTCCAGGGCCGGGAGACCGAGATTGGCGGCGCGAGGTCATTTACTTTGCCATGATTGACCGCTTCGGGAATGGGGATGTCACCAACGATGACCAGGGGGAAGGAGAATTTCGTCCGGGGGAAGAGGCGTGTTATCATGGGGGGGATTTGGAAGGCTTGCGGAGGGGTTTGGACTACATCCAAACCCTCGGCGCAACGGCCCTCTGGATCACGCCGCCGGTGGCCAATCAATGGTGGAACCCCCAGCGGACGTACACGGGTTATCACGGTTATTGGGCGAGCCATTTCTCCGAGGTGGATGCCCATTATGGGACCCTGGCGGATTTGCAGGCCTTTTCCGATGCGGTGCACGCGCGCGACATGCGTTGGATTCAGGACGTGGTGGTGAATCACACGGGGGATTTTTTTGCGGTGAACCCTGGCGGGGCGGTCGGCGATGGGACATGGTACGGCGCGCCGAGGCAGGCTCCGTTTCATTTGAACGACCCCCGCAAGCCCGAGCATCGCGCAGCGGGGATTTATCATTTTTCGCCGGACTTGGTGGATTACGGCGATCCGGTCGCCATTCGGAGCGGGGCGCTCTCGGGGCTCGATGACTTGAATACGGAGAATCCCCAGGTCAGGGACAGCCTGCGGGCCATTTATGGGCGCTGGATTCGGGAAGCCGGGCCGGATGGGTTCCGATTTGACACGCAGATGTATGTGGAGCCGGATTTTTGGGACGATTTTCTGTGGGCGGAGCGGGAGGCGTGGCCGGGCGTGGAGCGCGTGGCCCAGGCCGAGGGGAAGAAGGATTTTTTCACGTTTGGCGAGATTTGGGTGGGCAGTGCGCCAGGGGGGCGGGAGGGGGAGGACCGAATGGCGGAGTATATGCGGCGACCCGGCGACGGGGGGGCGGATGGTGCGCTCAATTTTCCCATGCAGGGAACGTTGCGTCGGGTCTTTGCCGAGGGGGCGGCTGCCTCGGAGTTGACGGCGCGGATTCGGTTGCAGGCGGGTGGACCGGCTGCGGGGGAGGGACGGGAGCGCCTCTGGTTGAACTTTCTCGACAACCACGACATGCCCCGGTTCCGGCGGGGCATGTCGGAGGCGGCCTACCGGGCGGCGATGCGGACTTTGTTGGTGTTGCCCGGTGTGCCGGTGATTTATCAGGGCACCGAGCAAGGGGACTTGGAGGTGCGGGCACCGTTGTTTGGGCGCCAGGACTCGAGCTCGGCAGCGTTTCGTTGGTTGCGGGAGGCCCTGGCCTGGCGCAAGGACTGCGGCCCCTGTGGTCAGGGGGAGTGGAGCTTTTGGGAGCGGGAGGTGCCCGAGGCCGGCGATCCTTGGATGGCTCGGGTGGTTTGGGAGGGGGATACGCTTTGGGTGGCCATGAATCCGAGTGATCAAGCCTGGCATGGCTGGCTGGAGGAAGGAAACCAGTTTTGGGGGGAGGGATTTCCGGAGTTTGAGGTGCAGGAAGGCGGAGAGGCTTATTTGTATTGGGAGGGTTCGACCTTGGTCCAAGGCGTCTTGCCTCCCTGGGGTTGGGTGGCTTGGCGCAGTTGGACCCCGGTTTCCGAGCGCAGTTCAGCGGTGGAGCGGATTTCCGGTCAGTGGCGGGTTCGTCGGGCGGACGGGCAAGATGAACCGCTGAACACCGAGTTGCATTGCGCTGCTGGCGATGCCTTGTACTTCGACGCACGAGCGGAACTCGGAGTAGGAGAGGTTTTCGATGGGGGGCAGGGCTTGGGAGTCGAAGTGATGTCGGGGCAGCCTTGGCGTTGCGGACGGTTATCCTCGGGAAGTCACCGGCTCACCTGGATGGTGACCGGGCGTGATGGGGGGGTGAAGGTGGGCGAGGAGGCCCGGGTGCGACTGACGTGGAAGCGGGAGTTGCTGGTGGAGTGCTCCGATCCGTGCGGGGATGATCGCGGGTTGGATGGCCGGATTTCGCCGCCGACCGATGCCACTTTCACAGGCCAAACCGATTTCAAAAACCTCCGCGTCTTCCGAGAAGGGAGGGATTGGTGGGTCGAAATCGAGGCGTGCGCGCCGGTGCGGCCGGTGTGGAATCCGCGCTGGGGTTTTGACCACGTGACGTGGTTTCTGTGGTGGGGACACCGGGCAGAAGTCGCGGAGGGTGTTCCGCTTCCCGCCCCGGACGGCCCGGGCTTCGCCCTTCCGGGCATAGGCGGGACGATGCCGGCGGGCTTCGTCTGGGAGGTCGGCATCACCCACGGGGGGTGGTCGCTCTCGGCCATGACGCCTTCGGGGGATGCCCATCCGGTCCCGGATTTCTACTTGGATGCCGAGCGCGGGGTGTACCGTTGGCGGGTCCCGTGGGGTCCCGCGCGGGATCTTCCCGGCGAGCGATGTCTCTATGTGACCACCTGGGACCATGCGGGGGAGGGGGATTTGCGTCCGATTCGCCCGACGCCTGGCTCCTTTCATTACAGCGGACCGGATGTACATGCCCCGCGCATCGCGGATTGGGGCTTTCTCATTTTTTAGGCACCGGCCCTGCGGGCGTGGCTTACCTTTGCGCCATGAAGCGGCTGGTTGAGACGCCCCTGCCCACCCGGTGGGGAGGTTACGATATCGTAGCGTATGGCACGGAGGGGGAGCGGTGGCCTCATTTGGCCTTGATTGGCAAGAAAAAAGCGGAGGAAGACGTGCGCGATGTCAGGGTGCACAGTGAATGCATGACGGGAGATGTCTTCGGCTCCGTGCGTTGCGAATGCGGCGAACAACTCGAGGCGGTCCTCGCACAATTTGCGGAGCGGGGAGGTATTCTGATTTACTTGCGTCAGGAGGGGAGGGGAATCGGGCTCGTGGAAAAGCTCAGGGCTTACGGCCTGCAGGACCAGGGGCTGGATACTTTTGCCGCCAATCGAGCCCTCGGGCACGCGGACGATGAAAGGCACTACGGTGTCGCTGCCGCCATCCTGCAGGATCTCGGGGTGGGCCGCATCCGGCTCTGGACCAACAATCCGGAAAAAGCGAGCGGTCTGCGAGACGAGGGAATCGAGGTCGTTTCTTGTGTGCCCCTTGAGATAGCGGCCCGCGAGGAGAATATGGCTTATCTGTTGGCGAAGCAGGAACTCAAGGGCCACACCCTTCTTCAATCTCTTCATCCGTCTCAGGATGGAGAACCTGAAATTTGACTTTTCTCGCCAAATGGGGTGCGATATGAGGGGTTTTTCACGTTAACTTTTCAGGATGCGTGGACTTCGAGTGATTGCACTCCTCTCGTGGAGTTTAGAAATGTGGGGCGCTCCCTTCATTCCATCGTCTGACGCATCCCGTCCCAGTTCGAGTCAGGTTCCTGATTTTCCGACGGTCCTCTCCACCCAATCCGCCCGCTGGGTGCGGTGGTCGGATGCACCTGGAACGCTGATTTTAACCGGTTATGCTGGGGCGGAGTCGGGGTTGGCCGGGCGATTGCTCTCCGGGTTGGGGACCCGGCTGGGGTGGGGTTGGGAAGGCGACCTGTCGCCCCTGATGTCCCATGCCCACACCTGGGAGCCTTGGGTGGTAGGCGTGGAAGCTTCTGGGATTTGGACGATGGGGTTGAAAGATCCTTCTGAGCTCGTATTGTCCCGGTTCTTCTCCGCACGGGGAGATGGCCATTGGCACGTCGAGGACTGGGTGATTCAGGCGGCACATGGGCGTGAGATGGTATATGGTTGGAAGGAGGGGGACCGGGTTTATTGGTTGGAAAGAGCGGTTTCCCCGGAGGGAGGTGCGGGGCATGGTCACTTGCGGTGGGCCCGTAGAACAGCTTTGGACCAAATCGAAGAAGGGGGAATCTGGATGGGAGCCTTGCCCTCTGAACCCAGTGCTTACTGGAATCTTGAGGATTATCTGGTATGGGCAGATGCGGGGGAGGGCTTGGTTTGGCTTTCCAAGAAAGACCTATCGGTGGCCACGGCGAGCGCCAAGTCATGGAGAGAGGAATTGCTCTTGATGGGGCGGGAATCGGGTTGGATTTGGAATCAGGGGAACACGTTGTTTCGCGGCAACGATAGCACCGCAATTCAATTGGAGCTGGGAGAGTTGGCCGGTGAGCTGACCTTTGCTCCCCTGCGTTCATCGAGGTGGCCTTTGCCCGGGGGGAAAGTAGGTCCATGGGGGCTTTGGGGTTGGGGGCTTTTCTTATCGGTCGCCCTGCTTTGGGGCATTCGGGAGTGGCGCTGGCGGCTTCGCCTGGCTGGTACGGAATCAAGCCTATTGGACTCAGATTCGGAAATGGGAGAAACCCCTCCCACAGGGGATACGCAATGGAAAGAGCGGGTGGAAAAGCTGGTGGATGGTCATGGTCTTGCTTCCATTGCGCACTGGAGTCCGATGTTGCAGTTGATATTGGTCCAGGAAAAGCGGGTCTTCACGACGGCGGAGTTCGATGCCTTGCTCGGTATCGATGACATCACCTCCCCGGAGACCCTTCGCGCGCGTAGGTCGAGGATCATTCAAACGGTGAACGGGGAGTTTAACCTCTTGTACGGAATGGACTTGATCTTGCGGGACCGAGAGCAGGAGGACCGAAGGAAATCCCTGTATCGAATCGCCCATTTGCCTCCTGCGCTTCAGAAGTACCTGCACAAGCATGGTCTATCCGGCGCACAACCCGCTCCCCACATCTTGTCCCAACTCAAGGAGGAGGTAGCGCAATCCACGGATTGGAAGGACTAGAGGGGAGGGGCGTTTCGGGGAATACCGGTGGCCGCGAGGTTGTGAGACGGCAAGTGGCAGGGTATATTGGCCACCATAATTTCGTTTGAAATGAAGGTGGTAAAAATTCTGGTTGCCGCGGCGGTCCTGCTGTTGGGCATTTACATCGCCCTGTGCTTTTCAGGGCCACGCGAAATGCGCGTTTCTGTGGAAAAGGAGTTGAACCTGCCCGTTCACCAGGTGAGGGCTTGGGTGACCGATTTCCGGGGTTGGGAGGTTTGGTCTCCCTGGCGTGCAGATAGCACCATGACCATTGCCTACTCCGGTGATTCGCATCGCGTGGGTCATCAAATGGCATGGACCGGGGAGGAAATGGGGGCAGGAAGCCAAACCATCGCCATGAATGCTTGCGATTCCGTGGAGATGACCCTGGACTTTGGGATGGGGGCGCCTACGCCCAGCCGATGGTACTTCCAGGCGCTTTCCCCGACATCATGCAAAGTGATTTGGACTTTTGACGGAGGAGAAATCGCTTTTTGGAACCGGGGCTTGATGGCCATTCTGGATCCCGTGAAGATGATTTCTCAGGATTATGAGAAAGGGCTGGTGAGTCTGGAAAAGGCTGCCGAACAGCCGGTTGGCGAGGGCTTTGATCCCTGTGCACCGGTGGCAGAACCCGCTCCCAATCCCGGAGCAGATGGTCCGATATCAAGCGATACGGACGTGTAAAACCGTGGGCTGGGATTGGGCGGCGGGACGCTCTGGGCGAAGTTCCAGGATGTAGGAACCTGCGGCCATCCAACGATCACAGCGCAACCGGAATTTGCCATCTGCATCACGGGGGACGGTGCTTTCCCACACGAGTCCACCTCGAGGGTGATACAAGCGTGCAATGAGCCGTTCTTCCTGAATGCCCTCCACGGTCCACACCGGTGGCTGCTCGGTGGTGGGATTCGGATAGACCTTGACGGTTGGGATTCCCAGCGGGGTGGCGTCCGATGCGCCCACCACTACTTCTCCAGCACAATCGAACCCAGGCACGGGATAGTTGCAAGGCCCTTCATCCGTGGCTGACGCATCAAAGTTGCAGGCTTCGGGATCCTGACAACCCGCCCATTCCAGGGCGTCGCAAATGCCATCTCCGTCTGCGTCTGCGAGGCACGCTCCCATGCAATCGAACCCGAAGTCGGGAAGGACACAGTCCGTCATCAAAGTGGCGGTCGGAGAATAATTGCAAGCTGAGGCGTCGGTGCAACCCGAGATTTCTTGGACATCGCAGATGCCATTCTCATTGGCGTCTTGGCAAATCGCACCCTCCACAGGGGCCACACAGAACGACTGGGAGAGGGTGGATCCGAAGTTGCCGCCCCCACTGGCCAGCAGACCCTCAGCGCCTGACAACTCGAACCAGCCATTTCCCACAGCCATCCCGTCGCCATAGGCATCTGTGACCACGAGCTGGTAACAACCCGCGGGAACACAGAGTGCTGTCTGGATGGGGATGCCCGCAGCTCCATTGGGGTAACCCGAGGCGGTGAAGACCACCGCACCGTTTTCGTGCACGAGCTGCCAAGCCGTTTCACTTCCAAATCCATCCGGGGCCAAGGTCATCACCAGCGGACTTCCCAGTTCATTGCTTCCGGCAAACACAAGCGCATCATTCCCCTCCCATCCATCGGCAATCATCAGCGGGCTGCCGGGATTGGGATTGTTGTTCTCTTCGCTCACCGGCACTTCCAGGGTGGCTTCAATGAGGAACTCGCCGTAGCCCACGAGGAGTTCGGGGAGGGTCCAGAGCAAGGAACTTCCGGGTTCGAGCACTCCGGTCCAAAAGAACGGCACTTCGGGGTAATCATTGAGTTTCACCCAGACCACGCAAGAGTCAATCGGCGTCATGCCCATGTTGGACAACTCGATGATGGGCGTGACCATGGGACTGCAAGCAGCTGTAGGCAGGTGGATGCCCGTGATGGCTCCATCCAGTTGAGAGACCGGAACACTGCCGAGGCTGCTCAGCAACGCTGGGCGATACGTCTCGACCACGGCGCGCATGCGATCGCGCTGGCCTGCCGTGAAGGCGTTTTTGCATCCTTCCGCGGTGTAGTCCAGGTAATTTTCAACGTGCGCATCGCTGCAGAGCGGCGCGTTCGCACAAGTTGCATTCGCTGTCGTCGGGGGGGTGTCACAGACGCAGTCGCCTTGCAGGGTGCAATTGTTCTCCGTGGCCGGGCAGCTGTTGGTGCCATAAAACGTGTGCAGCAGTCCCAGATAGTGTCCGGCCTCGTGGGTCAGGGTCCGGTTCATCTGCGTCCAAGGCTTGAGGTTGCCCGTCGTCCCGAAGGCATTGAAAAGCACGACGATGCCGTCCAAGTCGTTTTCGACGGGTGGCAAGTAAGCGTATCCCTGGATGCCCGCCCCACCGTCGTTGTTGTCGATTTCGTTGACCACCCAGATGTTCAAGTATTCGGTGGTAGGCCAAACACTCAGTCCCTTCACCTCTGCCTCGTTCGCCCCCTGGTTGCCCAAGATGCTTACCCCTCCGGTGGCATAGCCCGCCAAGTCGCCCGCATCGACGCGGACCACGCCGGTCGTGGGCGCTCCTTCCGGATTGCGGCTCGCCAGCACAAACTCGATCTCCGTATCCACGCCCGACCCTTCGCCCGGCGTTCCCTCCATCCGCCGAAAGTCGGCATTGAGGGCATCGATGGCACTTTCGATTTGGGCGATGCTGATGTTGGAGCCATCCCCCACCGGTTCGCCGAGGTGCATGACGTGCACCACGACCGGAATCCGGTACACCTCACCGACCGTGCGGCCCGCGCCGCCGACCTGAGGGCGGAAGCGATTGCGCATCTCCTGGGCCTTGACGGCCTCTTGGAACCGCGCAAAATCCCGGCGCCCCGCCGGCGCCTCCAGGCGCTTCGACAGCAGCTCGTCCGCCGGGCACTCCGGCGCGGGGGCCTGCGAAATCGCCGCCGGCGCCAACCGAGTTGGGGGCTGAGCGGTTTGGCCTGACATCAAGGACCAACATCCCAACAAGAGAGCGATCAGCATTCCGCCGAAAGCGATGGGGGAGGGAAGGGGGTAGCGTAGGGTCATGAAAAAACCTTGTGGCCCCCCATACGTCTGGGACAACCACAAGGTTTCAAAGCCCCCTCGCGGAGGCCGGTGCCGGCCACTTACGCCGGACTCACTCGAAGGAAATCAATTCCACCTCGAACACCAGCGCCGCGTATGGCGGGATGGGGCCCTGGGGATTGGGTCGGGCGCCGTATGCGATTTCCTGCGGGATGAAGAACCGGGTCTTGCCGCCCGCCTTCATCAACTGCAGCCCCTCGGTCCAGCCGGGGATGACCTGGTTGAGCCCGAAGGTAATGGGTTCCCCGCGCTTGTAGCTCGAATCGAATTCGGTGCCATCGATCAAGGTTCCGGCGTAATGAACCGTCACCTGGGATGTGGCGCTGGGCGAGGCGCCCTTGCCCTCGACCAGGTGGATGTACTGCAATCCGGATGCCGTCACCTGCACCCCGGGCTTCGACTTGTTCTCCGCGAGGAACGCCTCACAGGAAGCCTTGTAGGCGGCATCTTTCGCCTCCCGCATCTGTTGGATGGCCGCGCCCACGCTGGCGTTTGCCTCCTCGGGGGTCATGGTGGCCACGCCCTTCGCGTAGGCCGAGAAGCCCGCTGAGAGCGCGGCGGCGTCGATGCCTTCAATGCCCTCCTGCTGCAGGTTGGCCGAGAAAAGTACGCCAAAGGCGTAGCTGAGTTCCGTCATGTTGATGGGGGTTTGGGCGCGGAGCTGCCCGTAAGGTGAAACGCATACCGCGCAGAGGGCGGCGATGAGGAGTGAACGCATCATTGGGGGGATTGAGCCGGGCGGGTGAACGTCCACTCGTCCGGGGTTGAGAGAGATTCGTTGAATTGGTATCCGAGTCCTGTGAAGGCGAGAATGCCTTCGGGGGATGTGATTTTCTGCCGGACCACAAACCGTGCCATCTTTCCGCGGGCGTGCTTGGCATAGGTCATCAACGCCTTGTACTGACCGTCCACTTCCTCCTTGAAGTGCACATGAATCACCCGGGCATTGAGGGCCGGCCGCAACACGGCCTTGCTGTATTCCACGCTGGCGAGGTTGAGCACCACGCCTTCGCATTCATCGGAGATGTTCAAGGCCAAACGATCCCCCCAAAACGCATACAGCGACGGGACTTTGGTGGAATAAGCCCACTTGAGCCCCATCTCCAAGCGGTAGGGTTGCATGAGATCGAGGGGCTTCAGCACGCCGTAAAGTCCGCTCAGGATGCGCAGATGCCGCTGGGCAAACTCAAAGTCTGGCGCGGTCCAGGTCGATGCATCCAATCCACGGTACACTTCGCCTTGAAAGCAGGAGATGGCCGGTGAGGCATTTCCCGGGTGAAAAGGGGGCTGCCATTGCAGGAAACGCTGGTGGTTCATCTCCGCGAGCTCGGGACTGACGTCCATGAGCTTTTCGATTTGCAGCGGTTTGAGCTTGCGGAGCTTGGCGATGAGTTGCTCTGCCTCCTGCAGGAAAACGGGCTGGGATGCAGCCGGAATCGACTCATTCAGATCGCATTGAATGGTTTTGGCAGGCGATAAGAGGACAATCATGGTCTAAGTTGAAGCGCGAAATTAGCAACGGATCAGGTCAAACCCGCCAGCGCATTCCTACATTGGTGGACTCGAAAGTTTGAAACCGATGTTCCGATTCCTCCTTCCCGCGTCCGCTGGCGCTCCTCAACTGCGTGGCTTTTGCGCTCTCGCTTCATTTCTCGTCATGGTGTCCATGTCCCAAGCGGTTTTTGGGCAATGCGGGGCTGGGGAATCCTTCATCGAAGTAGAAGTGGTTACGGATGCTTGGGGGTATGAGGCCTACTGGGAAATCGTGCCCACGGGCAATGGTTGCGGCAATGGCCCGTTGCTGGGCGGGGGGAACAGTGCGAATGTGGGATGCGACGGGGACGGAGGCGGCGCAGGATGGACCGGAACGGCCTACCCGAACAACTCCGTCGTCGAAGTGCCGGGCCTGTGCCTGGCAGATGGGGAGTCATTCGATCTCATTTACGTGGACAGTTATGGCGATGGTGGGATTACGTTCCGGGTATACATGGACGGGGCGCTCGCCGTGGTATTTGCAGGTACAGGCGATGGCAACACCTGGACCTTCACGGCGGGAGAGCCGCTGATTCCCGTCAATGACTCGCCGTGCTTTGCGCTGCCCATCGCGGCGGACGGCGTTCCTGTGGAGGTCAGCAACGCCTTCTCCACGGCGAACATCCCCGCGGGCGAACCCACGCCGGGGGCGGCGCCCAATGGAGCCTGTGGGTTGCAGGGTTTCTGGTGTGGCTCGGACGGGGCTGCGACGCGAACGGTTTGGCTTACCTTCACCGCCACGGCCACTTCGCCGTTGCTCATCTCCTCCTGCGAATCCGGTACCACCTTCGATACGCAGCTGGCGCTCTACAAGGCCGCTGATTGCAGCAACTGGTCCGGATTTCAATTGGTCGCAGCTCAAGACGATACGCCAGGTGGTTGTAGCGGAGCGAACGGATACGCCAGCCGGATGTACACCAGTTGCTTGGAGGTCGGGGCTACGTATTTCATTCAGGTCGATGGTTGGAATGGGGCTACCGGAACCGCTTTTGTGACCATGCAGCCTGCGGCGGCTTGGGAAACCGACCTCCTCGGATCCGTTTCCAATCTCAACTGTCCCCTGGGCAAGGAGGGGGAACCGGACGGCGCCATTCTCGTGACCCTGCAACAAGGGGGCATCGACTTCGAAGCCAGCTGGACGGGACCGGCCGGATTTTCGGCTGAAGGACCCTCGGTAACGGGGCTGGCCCCGGGTGCCTATGGGGTGGTGGTGACCACTTCGTGTGGAAACACCTTCGCGGAGAACTTCAACGTAACTGCCCCAACGCTTTTTCAACCCGGTGCGACCGTCACGCCTGTGGCTTGCGATGGTGCGACGAACGGTGCCATTGCCCTTCAACCCACAGGGGGCTCTGCGCCGTACAATTTCTCTTGGTCAGGACCCGGGGGGTTCACTTCGGAGTTGGAAGATTTGTCCGGGCTGGAAATGGGACCTTATGCGTTGGAGGTCGAGGATGACAATGGCTGTGTCTACACGGCAGCCTACTTGGTGAACTCCCCAGGGCCAGCGTTTTTTTCCCTGGGAAATGACACCATCATCTGTGAGGACCAGGGGCTTTTCTTGGCTGGACCGGGGGGATGGCCCAGCTACACATGGCAGGATGGCTCGGTCAATCAGTTCTTTCAAATCCCGGCCGGAGGATTGGCGCCGGGTACCTACAGCTTCATCCTCACGGCCACCAACGCCGAGGGGTGCAGTTTTGCAGACGCCATCCTGGTGACCGTGCACAATTGTTCCACCGGGCTAGCCGAGCCGCAAGGGGAATCGGAGGTGCGCATCTTCCCCCAGCCTGCGGATGCAGGTTGTTGGGTGCAGGCGGCCGCCGGGGAGCAAGTTGTGATATGGGATGCGCAGGGCCGACAGGTAGCCGCTGGGCTGGGTCAGGGTCAGAACCCGTTCTGGCTCGATACGAGCAGATGGGCTCCCGGCGTTTATGTCTGTCGGTCAGGCAACCTTCGCCAGACGTTCTGGGTGCTGCATTGATCGGCAGCAGCGTCAGAACCGCGCGAGCACGTCCATGGCTCTCGGAAGCGCAGCTTCGCTGAGGTCGCGGTGGGTGACGAGGCGCACTTTGTCCGGCCCGAAGGTCATGGAGCGGATGCCTTGACGGGCCAAACCCTCCACCACTTCCTCCGCCGTTCGCCCCGATGCGAGCTTGAAAATGACGATGTTGGTCTCCACCGGCTCTACCGAGGCGATGTGGGGGTTTTGGGCACAGGCCTCGCCGAGCAGCCGGGCCCAGTGATGGTCGCGGGCGAGCTGGGGCAAGTGGTGATCCAGGGCGTGGAGGCCCGCCGCGGCCAGCAAGCCCACCTGCCGCATCCCGCCCCCCATCACTTTGCGCACCCGGTGGGCTTCGCGGATG
>JBEEPJ010000052.1:0-11639 GCA_041191165.1 Bacteroidota bacterium
GCCGGGCACGCCATTCATGGGCGCCTCGTTGCCCTCACCGCGGACGTTGAGTTGCATGCCATCCTCCACACCTGCCGGGATTTGGATGGGGACCACGACCTCTTTGCGCACCAGCCCCATTTCATCTGCGCCCGTGGGACGCTTGGTGATGCGCTGTCCACTGCCCTGGCACGCTCCGCAGGTGGAGGCCGTTTGCATTTGGCCTAAAATGGTGTTCGTCACCCGGCGCACCTGTCCGGTGCCTCCGCATGCCTGGCAGTCCGCAAATTCCGCACCCTCCGCCCGAACCTGCCGAAACAACTTCACCCGCTTCTCCACCCCCTCCGCAATCTCCTCGAGCGTCAGCTTTACCTTGATGCGCAAATTGCTGCCCTTGAGCTGCCGCCGACGGCCTCCCCCGCCCCCGCCACCGCCAAACCCCCCACCACCGAAAATGTCGCCGAACTGGGAGAAAATGTCCTCCATGTTCATGCCCCCAAAGCCCGCGCCGCCCGCGCCACCCCGCATGCCATCGTGTCCGAAACGGTCGTACTGCGCCCGCTTGTTGCCATCGCTCAGCACCTCGTATGCCTCGGACGCTTCTTTGAACTTCTCCTCGGCCTCTTTGTCACCCGGATTTTTATCAGGGTGGTATTTCAAGGCCAATTTCCGATAAGCTTTCTTTACCTCCCCCTCGTCCGCTTTGCGGTCAACCCCCAGAACCTCGTAATAATCGCGCTTTGCCATGGGGGATTATTTGCCGACGACCACCTTGGGGAAACGCATGATTCGCCCATGCAAAGCATAGCCCGGAATCAGCACTTCCACGACCTGATCCACCCGATCGGGATGGGGAACCGAAGTGATGGCCTCGTGGCGATCTGCATCGAACGCTTCGCCCACCTCGGGAACCAACTTCTCCAATCCCTGCCGTTCTAGGATTTGATTCAACTTGTTGTGAATCAATTGCTGACCTTCGACGAAAGCCGCAGCCTCCCCGAGGGGGCTGAGGTCTTGCGCCAGCGAGCGATCCCAGTCGTCGAGGATGGGAATCAGCGCTTCCATCGCGTCGTAAGCGCCTCGTTGCGCACGCTCCACGGCCTCGCGCGCGGAACGTTTGCGGAAGTTGTCAAACTCAGCCAGCAACCGCAAGTAGCGGTCTTCCCAATCGATGGCCGGAATCTCCTCGGTCGCGGGAGCCTCCGCCGCAGGCGCGGCCGCTTCCGATTCGGCAGCCTCCGCTGCGTTCAACTCCGTATCCGGATCGGTTTCGGGGTATGCAAATGCGTTCATTTCGTTCGGTTTCCCGATGGACTGCAAAGGGTTTGCCACAATTTCTCACGGGCGCGGCGATGCGCCAACCTGTCAGGCCCGGGAGGATGGGGGGTCAGAGTTTGGCCACAAAGCGGTCAATCTGTCGGTGCAAATCGAGACCGCGCAGATTCTTGGCGACAATCACCCCTTTCTCATCCACGAGGAAGCTCATGGGAATCGAGCTCACACCGTAGAGCGCAGCCGCTTCACAATCCCAACGCTTGAGGTCGGAAACATGCCACTTCCATACCAGCCCATCCTGCTTGATGGCGTCTTCCCAGCGGGCCTTGTCGCCATCCAGCGACACGCTGTAGACCTCGAAACCGGAGGCGTTTTTGAAGGTGGCCTTCTTGTACTTGTTGTAGGCCTGCACCACGTTGGGATTCTCGCGGCGGCAGGGACCGCACCAGCTGGCCCAGAAGTCCACCAACACCACTTTGCCGCGCAGTTCACTCAGGCGCATCACCTTCCCCGCGGGGTTCGAGAGCGCAATTTCCGGAGCGGTGTCCCCGATGTTCGTACCCACCTTGCCGGTGGGCACCACCGGCCCCTGTTGCTCCCATGCGGATGTCATCTGCCCCACCGGATCCGCATCGCGAACCGACATCGTCCACCAACCCAACCCCACTGTAGCCACCACGGCCCCCGTAACCCAAGCGAATTTCATCATGCCGGAAAGATACGAAATCAAGCCACGCGTTCGATACGGGCCCCCACGGACTTAAGGCGCTGCTCGATGTCCTGGTATCCGCGGTCGATTTGGTGGATGTTGTGGATCACCGACTGTCCCTCAGCGGACAGCGCCGCGATGAGCAGCGAGACCCCGGCCCGGATGTCCGGCGACGTCATCTGCACCCCGCGCAAGGGGCTCTTGCGGTCCAGTCCGATCACCGTGGCACGGTGCGGATCGCAGAGGATGATTTGGGCGCCCATGTCGATGAGCTTGTCCACAAAGAACAGGCGGCTCTCGAACATCTTCTGATGGATCAGTACGCTCCCGCGCGCCTGCGTGGCCGTCACGAGCACGATCGACAGCAAGTCCGGCGTAAATCCCGGCCAAGGCGCATCCGAAACCGTGAGAATGGACCCGTCGATGAACGTATCGATTTCGTAGTGATCCTGCGCCGGGATGTACAAGTCATCGCCGCGCAACTCCATCCGAATCCCCAGTCTTTCAAAGGTCCGGGGAATCACCCCCAGGTGCGGATAACCCACGCCTTGGATGGTGATTTCGCTCCGCGTCATGGCGGCCAAACCGATGAAACTCCCAATCTCAATCATGTCGGGCAGGCAACGGTGTTCCGTTCCCCCCAAAGCCGCCACCCCCTCGATGGTCAACAAGTTGGAGCCGATGCCCGAAATCTTGCCCCCCATCCGGTTGATCATCTCGCACAGCTGTTGCAAGTACGGTTCACACGCCGCGTTGTAAATCGTCGTAACCCCGTCCGCCAGCGCAGCCGCCATGACCACATTCGCGGTGCCCGTCACCGAGGCCTCATCGAGAAGCATGTAGGTTCCGCGTAGTCCTCCGGGGGCTGAGGCCCGGAAGAAACCGGTCAGGGCATCGTAGTCGAACTGCGCCCCGAGCGCCTCGAAACCGATGAAGTGGGTGTCCAACCTGCGGCGTCCGATTTTATCCCCCCCGGGCTTGGGAATGGCCCCCACCCCGAAGCGGGCCAACATGGGCCCCAGAATCATGATCGACCCCCGCAGTGCACTCCCTTTGGTCCTGAAGGTCTCCGTCTCGAGGAAATCAAGGTTGACATCGTCCGCTTGAAAAACCCAAGTCCCGGGTCCCTTTCGCTGGGTCTTGACCCCCATCTCCGCCAGCAGCTCGATGAGCTTGTTGACATCCACGATGTCCGGCAGGTTGGAGATGGTCACCGGCTCCGGCGTCAGCAGCACTGCACAGAGAATCTGGAGCGCTTCATTCTTTGCGCCCTGGGGCACCAACGTGCCTTGGAGGGCATGCCCGCCCTCGATGAGAAAACTTGACATACGAGCTTGTAATCAGGGTTATCCGCGGTTCTTCTTCTTTCCGGAGCGCTGGCGCTCGAGGGCATCGCTGGTCTTGCGCATGGTCTGCAGGATGCCGGCCGTCTGCGCCAACTCCACTTCCGGCGCCAGCGTGAGCTCCCCGTTTGACAGCTCCTTCAGCTGCTGGGCGATGAAGGCATCCTCCACCGTGGGACGATTCCAGGTGAGGAAGTGCCGTTTGAGCAGATTGGCGATGGACAGCACCAGGGCGTCCTTTTCCGGCCCGGGCTCATATCCCTTCGCCCGTTCGACCAACTTGCGGGTCAGGGCGCCGTAATGCCCGAGGCGTGAAGTCTCCCCGGGATAGCTGAGACGCGCGGGCGGTTCCAGCCGGCTGTCTTGGGTGGGCAACGGGTAGGGACTGTCGACGTCCAGCGCATAGCCGGAGATCACCATCAGATGACCCCAAAGCCGCTTGCGCACCTCATCCGGGCTGCCGTCCTGCGGGGCCACCGACGCCATGATGCTCACGATCGCCTCCGCACACCGGTTGCGCGCTTCGCGATCCGCGAGGGTGAGCGCGTGAGCGACCATCTGATGCACCGCCCGTCCATATTCTGGAATCGCGAGTTCTTCCCGAACGCTGTTGTAGGTCAAATCCGACATGCCGCGAAGGTACATCACTCCCCCGACCTGCGAAAGGGCTCCGCGCGGTCGAGGCCGGGGTCCGCGGCCAGCTCCCGCCGCACGTCCGACCAACACACCCGGAACCGCTCCTCCCAGCGGCGGGCGGCGGGCGCGTGCGCCCATCCCGCCCACAGCCCCTCGAGGTTCGAAGCCGCGCCCGTGCGCAGCGCCATCCTGCGGTCCATCTGACGGCTCACCTCCTGCATGACCTCGAGCCGGGCGTATCCGCTGAGCCAGCCGTGGGCCACCATCGCATCGAGGAAACGCTGGCTCCGTTCCGGCATGAGGTGGCGCTGGGCCAGCAATACGGCGTGGGCCTGTTCCGCGAAGGCGGGGAGGGAGAGGGTTTGGCCTGAAAGCGCCTCAAAATCCCGCGCCAGCAGATGGTCGTGCAGCAAGTCCATCGCGACCCCCGACCAGCGGCCCAACGCAGGCCGAATCTCCGCCCGCGTCGCCCGCGCCTCCGGGTGCGCGTCCGCGAGCGCGTCGATGCGCCGGTGCAACAAAATGCCCTGCTGCACGCCCGGCGGGTAATCCTGCCAGCGCCGGCCCTTCACCGCGTCGCCGATGAAGTTGCCCAGCGCCCGCTCCGGCTCTAGCCCGCCCAGCACCAGATGCGCGAGGTAATTCACCCTGCGAAGATGCGGATTTTGCCGTGTCCGGAACGGCTTGTGATTTTTCGTCAGAATTTTTAAGGCCAAATTTTGGCATCCGAATCGAATTGCGTAATTTTGCCTCCCGTTTGAACGAAACGGCGCTGCGAGAATAGCTCAGTTGGTAGAGCACAACCTTGCCAAGGTTGGGGTCGCGAGTTCGAGTCTCGTTTCTCGCTCACAGCAAAAGCCTCCCATTTCGGGGGGCTTTTTCATTTCTCCCCCGCCCCGTCCCGCAGCTCCAGCTCCAGGACGGTCGCCCACCGGGCCGGGTCCGGCTCACGCGAGGGGTCGGTGAGGTAGCGCTCGCGAAAGCACCCCGTCGGTTCCCTCTGCGGATGGGAGGCCAGCGCGGCAGGGACCGCCGCGGAGAACGCCCCCCAAGCGGCTGCCAGCCCCTCGTAGGGTCCCGTGTAGGTGGTGCGCAGGAGCCAAGTCGCGGGCAAGGTGCCCCACTCTACCCGCCCCTCCCCCTGCATCGCCAGGTCTTCCGCTACCGGAAATCCCAGTTGCAGGTCGAAGTGGGTCGTGGGCCGGGCGAGGTGCCGACAGGTCAATGGGCCTGCGGGAACCCGCTGCTGCCGGGCCAGCACGCCGAGCACTTCCTGGATGGCGAGGTCCATGTGCTGCGCGGCTTCCGCCATCGGAAATCGAAGCGCGATGAAGCACCATGGGGTGGCGGGTTCCGCCTGAAGGGTGGGGGGAGAGATGGGCATCGTACCTTTGCGCCATGCAAGCAAAAATCACCACCGACCGCGGGGAGCTCATCGCCGAGTTTTTCCCGGAGGATGCGCCCAAGACCGTGGCGAACTTTGTCGATTTGGCCCGCAAAGGTTTCTACAATGGCCTCAAATTCCACCGCGTGATTCCGGGATTTGTGGTGCAGGGCGGTTGCCCCCACGGCACCGGAACCGGCGGCCCAGGCTACAAAATCGACTGCGAACTGACCGGCGGCAACCAGTACCACGACAAGGGCGTCCTCTCCATGGCGCACGCGGGCCGCAACACCGGCGGGTCCCAATTCTTCATCGTCCTCGACCGCGCCAGCACCTCCCACCTCGACCGCAACCACACCTGCTTCGGGAAGGTCGTGTCCGGACTGGAATGGCTGGACCAAATCAAGCAGGGCGACACGTTTTCCGTGGAGATCATCGACTGATTCTCCCGCAACTTCGTTTTCCAAAGGTGCCGCTCCGGGGGCACCTTTTTTTATGGCCTGCGGCGGGCGTAGTGCAGCTGGACCAAACCCGAATCGTACTTCTGACACTGCAACCGCTCCAAATCCCCGCCCGGCACCCCACCCCAAAAGAGCCGCTTGCCTTCTCCCAACAACATCGGGATGATGGAAACGATGAATTCGTCGATGAGGTCTTTCTCCAAGAGACTCCGCACCGCGCCTCCCCCGCCGTCGCAGTAAATGTCCTTGCCGGGAAGGCGCTTGAGCCCGGCGATCAGCTCCTCCAGAGACCCGCTGTAGAACTTCACGCCCTCCTCGGGCTCCCGCGGCTGGCGGGAGAGCACATAACAATCCAGCGTGTGCGCATGGGGAAACGTGCCCCCCGTCAGCGATTTCACCACCTCATAGGTCCGCCGCCCCACGATGTAGGTGTCCACCCGGTCCAGGAAGGCATGGTAGCCGTAGTCCTCCCCCGGGACCTGCACCCGATTCAGCCATTCCAGACCATCGTCGGGCGTCGCCAAAAAACCATCCAGGCTCATGCTGGTATACAAGACCACCTTTCGATTGCTCATGCCCGCAAGAAAAGAAAAACCCTGCAACACGCGGTTGCAGGGCTTGAGTACCCGGAGCGGGACTTGAACCCGCACGGCCCGTTCGGGCCAACAGATTTTAAGTCTGTCGTGTCTACCATTCCACCATCCAGGCAGTTTTTTTCCTGTTAAGCGGGGCGAAGATACTTCAATTCTTCAGGGCATCGTCCTCAACGGGACAGGCGGGCCAGTTCCGCAGCGATGGTATCGGCTGCGCCGGTATTCGCCTTCACCCATGCGCGGGCGGAGTCGCCCCGGCGAACGGTCTCTTCTGCATCGTCGAAGCTGCGCTGGACGAGCGACACCAGGTCCGCCGGTCGCTGGGCCACCCTCAATCCGCCCACTTCCTGCAGGGCGAGTGCCTCCCGAAATCGCGCAATGCGGGGACCGGTGATGACGGACAATCCATGGGCCGCAGGTTCGAGGGTGTTGTGGATGCCCTTCCCGAAGCCCCCGCCCACCACCGCCAGGAAGCCCAGCCGGTAGAGCTGGGACAACCGCCCCACCCGATCGACCACCAGCACCTCGGCCTGGCATAGGGCCTCGTCCTCCGCAGGGCTTGACACGAGCGCCGACCACGTCACCCAGCGCAAGCCCGCGCGGCCCAGCGCTTCCGTCAGGCTCAGGATGTGGGCTTCGTGCGTCTCATGCGGCACGCAGATCCAGCAACGCCCGCCGCCGGGCGCCCAACCCGCCTGCACGAGTGCCCGCTCCTCCGGCTCCCACGTGCTCCCTGCCACCAGGCAACGGCGGCCCGCCACCCACTGCACCACACGCATCCACTCGTCATCCCGCGGCGGGTCTGACGCGGCGATGGCCGCCACCCGATCGGCGCGGGGATCGCCGACCACCCGCGCAGCCACCCCGCAAGCCTCCCAGAGCCGCGCCGTCGCGTCATCCTGGACCAGCAGGGCGGTCAGGCTCCGCCATGCGTCGTGCACCGGCCCGGAGAGGCGCCGGAGGGGCCAGGCGCCCGGACGGTGGTAGGCGGCGAAGACGATGGTGGGAATGCCGGCGCGCTGGAGGAAATGGATTTGGTCTGGCCAAACCTCGTACTTGCTCAACGCCACGAACCGCAGCCGAGGCCGCGACCCCCCGAGCGCACGCAGCCAGCGGCGCACCACGGGATAAAAATCCCAGGGCGAGGCCGCGAGGTGGTCCCCCGGGCGCCACCAAGCCGGACGGCGGTCCGCCAGCGGCTCAAAGCCCGACGGACTGAAGAACGTCAGCAAGATGGGATCCTCCGGACGCAGGGCCCGGTAGGCTTCGATGACGGGCCGGGCCTGCTCGTACTCCCCCAGCGAGGCACAATGGAACCACGCCCAAGCCGCGTCCGGTCGCAGGGCCGCTGTGGCCTCCGCCAGCGCCTGTCGCCCTCCGGCTCGCATCCGCCACCACCGCCGGGCCTTCGCCACCCCCACGCCCGCGGCCAGCGCCAGCAATCCTCCGTACAACCCCATCGCCAGCCGATACAGGGCCAGCGAGCCCGCCCCCCACAGCGCCCGCGTCACCGCCAGTGCGTTTTCGTGCCCAGCTTGTACACCTGGAATACCCAGCCCACCTGCAGTCCCACCGAGCTGTCGCGCCGCCGGGCCGGATCCGCAAGGCCCGTGTCGAAGTTCACCGGACGCATGCTCCCGAGCCAGCCATACCAGCCCGTCAAGCCGGCGTAGGCGTTGACGCGGCCGGAGGAGCCCATGTGCCAGTACCCCGCGAAGCCGGTGGCCCCGAGGCCCCAGGAGAGGCGGTCGTACCCCGCGAGGTAGGGCTCGCGGAGCTGGGTGATCTCGTTTTCCGTGTTCTCGAAGTGGACCCGGTGGTGGATGGAGGCCGCGCCGAGCTTGACCAGCCAGCCCGAATTCGCGTTCGCGCGGAGGCCCGGCGTGCGGAACACCCGGCCCAGCTCGGCCCCGAAGACGCCTGCGCGGCCGGAAGGGGTGACGAAGGCCACTTGCCCCTCGTTGTCGATGAGCTCGCCGGCGGGGGTGAGCAAGTTGCCGAGCAGCCCCGGCTCCTTCACGGGCGCTCCGAACATCCAAGTGGCGTGCACGCCCCACATCCAGCCGCTGCGTTCCTTGACGTGGAAGCCCGCCCCGAACGTGCCGCCCGGCCCGAAGCGCGTCGCCCAGTCGCCAGCGGGCACCCCGACCCCGCCGTGCACGTGAAAATGCGGCGCCACGAGGGCGCTGTCTCGGACATTGCGAAACCCCTGGCCCCAGAGACCTGCGGGCACAACCAGCAAAAGGGACAGCAAAAACCAGGGAGGGAGAAAGCGAACCATGGTTTGCGAAGGTAAGCACCGCGGGCGGGAGCCTTTGCGGAATAAATTTGGCCCATGAAAACCATCCAAATGGTCGACCTGGTCGGGCAACATGCGCGCATCCAGACGGAACTCGACGCCGCACTGCTCGGCGTAAGCCATGCCGGAACGTACATCAAGGGCCCCGACGTGGACGCCTTCGCCGACGAACTGGCCGCGTTCACCGGCGCCCGCCACATCCTCCCTTGCGCCAACGGAACCGATGCCCTGCAACTCGCCCTGATGGCCCTCGGGGTAGGCCCCGGCGACGAGGTCATCACCACCGGCTTCACCTTCATCGCGACCATCGAAGTGGTCGCCCTGCTCGGCGCGCGTCCCGTGCTGGTGGACGTCCACGCGGACACCTTCAACATCGACGTGGAACAGGTGCGCGGGGCGATTACCCCCCGGACACGGGCGATTGTGCCGGTGCATTTGTTTGGCCAAATGGCGGACATGGATGCCCTGCTCGACCTCTCCCGGGAGACGGGCGTCCCCATCATCGAGGACAATGCCCAAGCCATCTCCGCCCGCTGGTACGGCCGGGCAGGGAAGCGGCCCGACGCGCCCCAGGCGGGCACCCTGGGCCACCTGGGCACGACCAGCTTTTTCCCGTCCAAGAACCTCGGTTGCATGGGCGACGGGGGCGCCGTGATGACGAGCGACGACGCCCTCGCAGAGCGGGTGCGCATGTTCGCGAACCACGGCATGAAGGTCCGTTATTACCACGACGTGGTGGGCATCAACTCCCGCCTCGATACTTTGCAGGCCAGCGTTTTAAGGGTCAAGCTCCGCCACCTGGACCACTTCGTGGCCGAGCGCGTCGCTGCGGCGGATCGCTATGACGCCCTGTTGCAGGGGGTGCCCGGCGTTCAGGTGCCCTTCCGCGACCCGCGGGGAACCCACGTTTTCCACCAGTACACCCTCACCCTCGACCCGCACATCGACCGGGACGGCATGGTCAAGGCCCTCGCCGCCGCCGGCGTTCCCAGCGCAGTCTACTATCCCGTGCCCGGACACCGGCAGCGCGCCTTCGCCGACATGGGCCTCGAAACCGCCCATTGCCCCGTCAGCGACCACCTCTCCAAGACCGTCATTTCGTTGCCAATGCACACGGAATTGAACCAGGAACAGCAATCCTACGTATGCCAGGAGATTGCTAACTTCGTGAACGCTTAGAATTTATTTTTTTCGATATGAAAATTGCAGTTGTCGGGACGGGATATGTGGGTTTGGTTTCTGGAACTTGTTTTGCAGAGACGGGAAACGATGTCATTTGTGTTGACATTGATGCGGCGAAAGTCGCGGCCATGCAGGCCGGTCAAATCCCCATCTATGAGCCCCACCTGGACGTGCTGTTCGAGCGGAACATCGCAGCCGGCCGGTTGACCTTCACCACGGATTTGGCCCAGGCCGTCAAGGACGCCCAGATCATCTTCCTCGCGCTGCCCACGCCGCCCGGAGAGGACGGTTCGGCTGACCTGCGCTACGTGTTGGGCGTGGCGGATGAGCTGGGCAAGTTGATCGAGGACTACAAGGTCATCGTGGACAAGAGCACCGTGCCGGTGGGCACGGCAGAGCGGGTGCGCGAGGCCGTGGCCCGCCATGCCCGCGTGGACTTCGACATCGTCTCCAACCCGGAGTTCCTGCGGGAGGGATTTGCCGTGGACGATTTCATGAAGCCCGACCGCGTGGTGGTGGGCTGCTCCAGCGAGCGCGCCCGCAAAGTCATGGAGAACCTGTACCGCCCCTTCGTGCGGCAAGGCAATCCCATCCTCTTCATGGACGAGCGCAGCGCCGAGCTGACGAAGTACGCGGCCAACGCCTTCCTGGCCACGAAAATCACCTTCATGAACGAAATCGCGAACTTTTGCGAGCGCGTGGGAGCGGACGTGGACCTGGTGCGTCGCGGCATCGGAACGGACACGCGCATCGGCTCGCGGTTCCTCTTCCCCGGCATCGGCTACGGCGGCAGCTGCTTCCCCAAGGACGTGCAGGCCTTGCACCGGAGCGGCCGGGAGGCGGGGTTTGCCTTCCATATTTTGGAGAGCGTTATGCACATCAACGAGGCCCAGAAAACGGTGCTCTTTGATCCCATGCGCGATTTTTTTGCAGGCCAAATGCAAGGCCTCCACATCGCCCTCTGGGGCCTGGCCTTCAAGCCTGAGACGGACGACATCCGCGAGGCACCCGCCCTATACATGATCGAGCGCCTGCTCGAAACGGGGGCGAAGGTGACGGCGTTCGACCCTGAAGCCATGCCCAACGTACGCCAGCGCTTCGGCGACCGCATCTCCTTTGCGAACAGCCCCATGGAAGCCCTCTCCGGTGCGGATGCGCTGCTGATCTGCACGGAGTGGCAGGTCTTCCGCAACCCGGACTTTGAGGCCATGAAGCGGGCGATGAAGCGCCCGGTCATCTTCGACGGCCGCAACCTCTACGACCTGGACCGCATGCAAGAGACCGGATTCTACTACAAGAGCATCGGACGCTCCACGGTCCACCCCACGACCGTCTGAGCATGGAACGGGTACTCATCACCGGCGCAGCCGGATTCCTGGGTTCGCACCTGTGCGACCGGTTCATCGCAGAGGGCTTCCGGGTGGAGGCCATGGACAACCTCATCACGGGCGACCTGAAGAACATCGCCCACCTGATGGGCCATCCGCACTTCACCTTCCACCACCAGGACGTCACGAACTTCATCCACGTGGACGGGCCGCTGGATCACATCCTGCACTTCGCCTCGCCCGCCAGCCCCATCGACTACCTGAAGATCCCCATCCAAACCCTTAAAGTGGGGTCGTTGGGGGTGCACAATTGTCTGGGCCTCGCGAAGGCGAAGAAAGCCCGCATCACCATCGCCTCCACCAGCGAGATTTACGGTGACCCCGAGGTCCACCCCCAACATGAGGAGTACTTCGGGCATGTGAACACCATCGGCCCCCGCGGGGTGTACG
>JBEEPJ010000053.1:0-20217 GCA_041191165.1 Bacteroidota bacterium
TCATCGACGCCCTCTTCGGGGAACGGTGTGAAAAACACTTCATCCAGCCCACCTTCATCACGGACTACCCGGTGGAGATGTCGCCGCTGACCAAGATGCACCGGGATTTGCCTGGGTATACAGAGCGGTTCGAGCTCATGGTCAACGGCACCGAGGTCGCCAATGCGTACAGTGAGCTCAACGACCCCATCGACCAGCGGGAGCGGTTCGAAGCCCAGCTCCAGTTGAGCGAGCGGGGAGACGATGAGGCGATGTTCATCGACCAGGATTTCCTGCGGGCGCTGGAGTTTGGGATGCCTCCGACCAGCGGAGTGGGGATCGGCATCGATCGATTGGTGATGATGCTCACGAACCAAACCTCCATCCAAGAGGTTCTGTTGTTCCCCCAGATGCGACCCGAAACCTTCTCCTCCGGACCGGACCTCAGCGCCCTCGCTGCCCTGGGCATCGCAGAGGCCTGGCTGCCGCATTTGCCCGCGGTGGGGATTGAGACGGTGGCGGATTTGGCCTCCACCCAACCCAATGCCTTGCGGGAGAAGCTCAACGGGCTCCGAAAGAAGAAGAAGTTGGAGCTGCCCGCGCTGCAGGCAGAAGAGGTCGCATCGTGGTTCCCCCCCATGCCATGAACTCCCTTCCCGACACCGCCGCGGTCATCGCCATCCTGAAGACCATCTACGACCCCGAAATTCCGGTGGACATCTATGAATTGGGCCTCATCTACGAGGTCAATATCACCGATGCCGGGCACGTGGATATTCAAATGACGCTCACCTCGCCCAATTGCCCGGTGGCCGAGACGCTGCCCGCCGAGGTGGAGCAGAAGGTCGCGGCCTTGCCCGGTGCGACGGGTGCAAAAGTGCATATCGTGTTCGATCCGCCGTGGTCGCAGGACATGATGAGTGAGGAGGCCAAACTCGAACTCGGTTTTCTATGACGCATCGCCCTTCTCCCACCCGAGGCGTGGCCATTCTCGGCTCCACGGGCTCCATCGGAACCCAAGCCCTCGAGGTCATCGCCGGCCAGCCGGAGCACCTCCACGTCGAGGTCCTCACCGCCCACAATTCCTGCGACCTCCTGATCGAGCAGGCGCTCCGTTTCCGGCCCAATGCCGTGGTCATCGGCGACCTCCAGCTCCGCGACCGGGTGGCTTCCGCCCTCTCGGGCATCGATGCCAAGGTCTACGCAGGCCCTGAGGCGCTCGAACAGGTCGTCGAGATGGAGGGCATCGATGTGGTGCTGACCGCGCTCGTCGGCGCCGCCGGCCTTAGGCCCACGCTCCGCGCCATCCGTGCCGGCAAGGACATCGCCCTCGCCAACAAGGAAACGCTGGTCGTGGCGGGTGAAATCGTCATGGCCGAGGCCCTGCGCGCGGGCGTGGCCATCCACCCGGTCGACTCGGAGCACAGCGCCATCTACCAATGCCTCGCCGGGGAATTCCACAACCCCATCGAAAAACTGATTCTCACCGCTTCGGGCGGACCATTCCGGGGCTGGAAATCAGACGCCCTGCAGGAAGTGACCAAGGCCCAGGCCCTCAAGCACCCCAACTGGACCATGGGCGCCAAGATCACCATCGACAGCGCCACCCTCATGAATAAGGGGCTCGAGGTCATCGAAGCCCACTGGCTTTTTCAACTGCCGGTAGACCAAATCGAGGTCGTCGTTCACCCCCAGAGCATCATTCACAGCTGCGTTCAATTTCAAGACGGCTCCATCAAGGCCCAGTTGGGACTTCCCGACATGAAACTGCCCATCGCCTACGCCCTGGGCCATCCCATGCGCCTGACGAACGACTGGCCCCGGTTTTCCTTCTTCGATTACCCCCAACTCACTTTCGAAGCCCCCGACCTATCCGCCTTTCGCAACTTGGCGGCCGCTTTTGACGCCGCCCGCCGAGGGGGCAATGCACCCGCCGTCCTGAACGCAGCGAACGAAGTGGCTGTGGCCCGATTCCTCGCCGATGAAATCCGATTCCCCGACCTCATGGATGTCGTCTCGGACTGTCTAGCAAAAGTCCCCCATCAAGCCCACCCCGACCTAGAAGCCCTGCTGGAGACCGATGCCCACACCCGGGCGCTGGCCGCTGCATGGACCCCAACGCCAGTGCTCAGACCGTCATGATGTCAGCCTCCTTGGAGGCCACCAAATCATCCACCTTCTTGATGAAGGCGTCGGTCAATTCCTGCACCTTCGTCTCCCCTACCTTGACCAAATCCTCGCTCAGCCCCTCGCTCTTGGCGGACTTGAGGTAGTCATTCGCGTCCTTCCGGGCATTGCGAACCCCGACCTTGGCGTGTTCTCCCTCCGCCTTGGCCCGCTTGGTCAAATCCCGCCTGCGCTCCTCTGTCAAGGGTGGCACATTGAGCATGATCACCTCCCCGTTGTTCATCGGGTTGAGGCCCAAGTTGGCGTTGATAATCGCGGTGGAAATGGGATCCAACATGCTCCGCTCCCAAGGCTGAATCACCAAGGTCCGGGCATCCGTGGAGTTCACGTTGCTCACCTGGCCGAGCGGCACCAAACTGCCGTAATAATCCACCCGAATGCCAAACTCAGCCTCCAGGTGCTTGATGGCCTTGTCCATTTGCTCCCGGGCGCTCTCCAGCGCCATTTGAATTTCCTCGTTCATCTCGAGCGCGTTTCCGATTCAAATTCTACCAAGGTCCCGATGTCCTCACCTTCCAACAACCGCATGAGATTGCCCGGACGGTTCATGTCGAATACCACGATGGGAAGCTTGTTCTCGTTGCACAGCGTGAAAGCCGTCATGTCCATCACCTCCAACCCCTTGCTGAATACCTCGTTGAAGCTGATGCGATCGTAGCGAACGGCATGGGGATCCTTCTCTGGATCCGCGGTATAGATCCCGTCCACTCGCGTTCCCTTGAGAATGACGTCTGCATCGATCTCGATGGCCCGCAATGCTGCAGCCGAGTCGGTGGTGAAAAACGGATTCCCCGTCCCTCCACCGAAGATGACCACCCGCCCCTTCTCCAGATGGCGAATGGCCCTGCGCCGAATGAAGGGCTCTGCGATTTGGCGCAACTCGATGGCACTCTGCAAGCGGGTGTCCAGTCCCTGGGCCTCGAGGGCGCTCTGCAACGCCATGGCATTGATCACCGTCGCCAACATGCCCATGTAGTCCCCCTGCGTTCGCTCCATGCCTCCCTCAGCCGCCTGAACGCCCCGGAAGATGTTGCCACCGCCGATGACGACAGCCACCTGCGCGCCACCGGCTACGACCTGGCGAATCTCCTCCGCATACGACCTGAGGCGATCGTTGTCAATCCCAAACTGCTTCGCGCCCATCAGGGCTTCACCGCTCAACTTGAGCAGAATCCGACGGTACTTCATCAAGGCGCGAATATCCGAACAATCCGCTCCCCATCAAGCGCCGTACAGGACGCAGTGTTAAAAAAGAAAAGGGCCACCCCATGGGGCAGCCCTCTCGATCCATTTGCGGGCCAGCGGCCCCGAAAATCAATCCAATGCCGACCGGTGGAAACCCGTCGCTACAGCGCCTGGAGCGGCTGAAGCGATGTACTGGGCCACCGTCAACTTGTTATCCTTGATGAAGTCCTGGTTCACCAAGGTCGCCTCCTTGAACCACTTCTTCACACGTCCCTCGGCAATCTTCTCAGCCATGTCGGCAGGTTTGCCCTCTTGGATGGCCAACTCCTTGCTGATTTCCAACTCCTTTGCGACCATCTCGGCAGGCACCGAAGACTCATCCAACGCTACGGGCGCCATAGCGGCAGCCTGCATCGCGACATCACGACCTACTTCTGGCGCAATCACCTGGTTGAATGAAACCAAGGTCGCCAAGCGGTTTCCGGGGTGAATGTAGGCGACTACTTGAGCGGCGGACAAGGTGTGGAAAGTTCCCACCTCAATGCGCTCCCCGATCTTGCCTACCTCCTCGGTGATCTTATCGGCCACGGTGATGTTGGAACCGGGGTAGGTCTGCGCGAGCAGGACCTCCTTGGAGTCGATGTTCTGCGCGATAGCCAAGTTCAACAAAGTGGTGGCTACACCGATGAAGGCTTCGTTCTTCGCCACGAAATCCGTCTCACAGTTCAGGGACAACAAGACCCCGAAGGTTCCCGCTGCGTTCACGCCGGAGAGAATGGCGCCTTCACCCGCCTCGCGGTCGCTGCGCTTCGCTGCCACTTTCTGGCCCTTCAAACGAAGGACCTCGACGGCACGCTCGAAATCCCCCTCCGCCTCTTGCAGTGCGGCCTTGCAATCCATCATGCCCGCGCCGGTTTGCTGGCGGAGCTTGTTAACGTCTGCTGCTGTAATGTTCATCACAAACAATGTTTTCTGTCTCGGGTATTAGGCCTCAGGCGCCTCTTCCTCAGCGGTCTCGGCATCAGAACTCTCCTCGGCGGCATCTGCTTCTTCTGCTTCGTGCTCCACGGTCGCTTCCACGGCTTCTACTCCCTCACCATCCTCAGCGCCCTCTCCATCTTCCGGGGAGGCAGCCTTGTCCAGCTTGCGCTCATGCAAGCCTTCTGCGATGGCCTGAATCATGACATCCATGATGGTGGCAACGGAGCGGCTCGCATCGTCATTCGCCGGGATGGGGAAATCCACCGGACGGGGATCCGAGTTGGTGTCCACCATAGCGAAAACCGGAATGCCCAACTTCTTGGCCTCAGCCAAAGCGATGTGCTCCTTCTTCACGTCCACGATGAATACCGCGGCCGGAATGCGCGTGAGGTCAGAAATGGAACCGAGGTTCTTCTCCAGCTTCGCGCGCTGGCGGCTAACCTGCAAACGCTCCCGCTTGGAGAGGGTGCTCAGGGTGCCGTCCTGCTCCATCTTGTCGATCTGGGTCATCTTGCGCACCGCCTTGCGGATGGTGGCGAAGTTGGTCAACATACCGCCGGACCAGCGCTCGGTGACGTAAGGCATGCCCACAGCAGCCACCCGCTCACTCACCACCTCTTTCGCCTGCTTCTTGGTGGCTACGAAGAGGATTTTCTTGCCGCTCTTCGCGATTTGCTTCATCGCAGCCGCAGCTTCGTCCAACTTCACGACCGTCTTGTGCAGGTCGATGATGTGGATGCCTTTCGTCTCCGTGAAAATGTAGGGCGCCATGTGGGGGTTCCACTTGCGCTTCAGGTGTCCAAAGTGGACGCCAGCTTGCAACAGCTGGTCAAACGTGGTACGGGCCATAGGTTGAATTGTGTTTACTTTCCTGGATTATGCAACACATCGGTAGCCAGCGCCACAGGGCGTGAGTCCGAAGTGTTTGGATGCTAAACCACCGGTGCAAAAAGACCCAACCCCCGGAAAGGAGCGGGTCCCCAACGCATCAGCGCTTCGAGAATTGCGTCTTCTTACGGGCCTTCTTCAGACCAAACTTCTTCCGCTCGACCATACGCGGGTCACGCGTCATGAGGCCCAACTGCTTCAACGCCGGCTTCCACTCGGGGTTCACCTCCACCAACGCTTTTGCCAGCGCCAAGCGAACTGCATCGGCTTGGCCGGTGATTCCGCCACCGTCCACGTTCACCTGCAAGTCGTACTGACCGGCGGTTTCCGTGATGGCAAATGGCTGATTCACCTTGTACTGGAGAACCGCGGTGGAGAAGTAATCCGCCAAGTCGCGCTTGTTGATCGTCACCTTGCCCGTCCCGGGCTTCATGTAAAGGCGGGCGACTGCGGTTTTCCGACGTCCGGAAGTGTTGATAACGTCCATTTCCTAAAGGATAATCAGTGGTTGAAGGAAATCAGTTGGGGCTGTTGTGCAGCGTGCTGGTGCTCCGCGCCTGCGTAAACATGCAGGTTGCGGAAGACCTCGCGGCCCAAACTGTTCTTGGGGAGCATGCCGCGAACCGCCTCCTCAATGGGGGCATGCGGCTTGCGGATGAACATGTCCCGTGCGGAGCGGGTACGCTGGCCACCGGGGTAACCCGTGTACCACATGTACTTCTTCTCCATCATCTTGTTGCCCGTGAGCACCACCTTGGCGGCGTTGATGACCACCACGTAGTCCCCGCAATCGGCGTGGGGAGTGAAATTCGCCTTGTGCTTGCCACGGAGGAGCTTGGCGATTTCCGAGGCCACGCGGCCGAGGGTTTGGCCTTCAGCATCTACCAACAGCCACTTCTTGTCGGCATTCTCCTTGTTAGCGGAGATCGTCTTGTAACTCAGTGTATCCACGGTCAGAAGGTTGAGAAAGTGTACATCTCCCCGAAACGGGGCTGCGAAGATAGCGAAAGGATGTTTACAACCCAAGCCGGTCTGTGGACAAAAACCACTATTTCGTTCACAAGGTCTTCCACAGGCGGTTTAGCGCACCCCGAGGGTGGGCGGAGACAGGGTTCCCACGCCGGTGGCATCGAAGTGCTGGGACTCGCCGGGCTGGGCGGGATCGAGGATGAGCTGACCGGAGCCGCCGTCGGGAGCCGCCCAATACAGTACGTCTCCCTTCGCTGAGAGGCCCGACTGAAATCCCCCCTCCCCCCCGGCGTAAAGCACGAGGCAACCGCCGGCTGGAATCCAAGCCCGAGGGCCGCCGAGCCAGTCCTCCAGGGCGGGGTCGTCATCGAATCGCCAGCCGGTGAGCGAGCAGGCCTGCGGAGTGGGGTTGTGCCATTCGATGTAGTCGGGGGACTGGGTTTGGACTTCGGATATGAACACCTTTTGTGCAGGACAAACCGGCAAATCCCCCGGCACTTCTACCCCGGCCCGCAACCCGCCGGGCAGAAAAACCGCCGCCGCAAAAGCCGACGAATCCTGCAACGGGGACGACGGCTCCGCCGCTTTTCCGAGCGTCGCATCCTGCATCGGGGCCGACGGCTGCATCCGATCGGGAAGGGAATAGGTCCAGCTCATGCGAAGCGTATGCGACCGCTCGGGAAACGCCCGGCCCAAATCCTGTTCCCACTGGTAGCCACATCCCCAATGCCAGCGCTCGCTGATTTTCCAATCGCTGTCCAGCCGAATGCGCAGGGCGCTGGGACTCCAAAAATCAGAGCGAGACATGTACTCCACATTGGCGCCCAACTTCACCGGCCCCCTCCTCGACAGCTCGTATCCCAGGCGGATCCGGTGGGTCGCACGGGCTTCCGCCGGCCAGCCCCACTCCGGATGCCAAGGGCCGCGCTGCGCATACTGCCACATCGCGCGGGCCTCCAACTTGCCCGGACCCCACTTCCACCCCCCGTTGAGCCGCAAGGCCACTCGATTCACCGGCTCCAAGGGTCCCGTCCAAGGCCCTGCCAGGCTCGATCGAAACTGAAAATTCAGGGAGTACGGCTTTCGAAAAGCGTAGTCCACGGTAGCGTCGACAAAGGAGGAACGGTGTGCGCGCCCATCATTTCCCCAACGGGATTCGACGCCCAGGGAGCCGGACCACCGCTCCGACCACTGCTGCTCCACGGCCAGGCCCGTCCAACCTCCCCGATCCAACCCCTGGCCCCAAACCTCTGCCCCTCCGCTCCCCAGCCAGAGCCCCAAAGCCCAGAGCGCGGCTGGCGCAAACGCCAGTCTCATCGCTCGTCATAGATGCGCATCACCCCCACGTCCACCGTCTCCCGGCGCCCCGTGATCTCCACCTCGCGCACGATGGTCATCAGCGGGGGGCGATCCGGCAAAGGCAAGGTGTCCTCGCTGTAGACATAAAGCGTGTAAGGGCCCGGTCTGAGCCAGTAGAAGGCGAATTCGCCATCGTAGTTGGTCCAAACCCGGTCGTCCGGACCCACCCGGTCCCCGTAGGTGAGGTAGACCTCCACATCCTGCGCGGGCACGACCACCGCGCCGGCGGGGTTGGCGATCGTGACCCGGCGCTCCAACTCGACCCGGCCCTTGAGTACCCCATTGCCCCCCTCACCCGGAATATCCGTGCAACCCAGTAGCATGGCCCCGGCGCCCATGAACCCAACGACCAACTGCGCGGCCCAGGGGCGGAAAATTCTGCGGAAAACGTCCATGCCGGCGAAGGTAACGCTTCGGTAACTTAGGCACGTGATGACGCACCACAACGAATCGCTGGGAATTTCCCATACCGGGCTGGGAGAAGGACGGATTGAAGTCATTTGCGGGCCTATGTTTTCAGGCAAAACCGAAGAGCTCCTGCGCCGCATTCGCCGGGCCCGCATCGCCCACCAGCCCATCGCCATCTACAAACACGCCGTGGACAACCGCTACCATGCCGAGCGGGTGACGTCCCATGACGCGAACGGCTTGGATGCCGTGCCCGTGGGTTCAAGCCAGGCGCTGCTCGAGCACCTGCGCGGCCTGGAACATCCCGTCACGGTGGTGGCCATCGACGAGGCGCAGTTTTTTGATGATGCGTTGCCGGGACTTTGTGCGCGTTTGGCCGACCAAGGCATCCGCATCATCGCCGCAGGCCTGGATCTCGACTTCACCGGCGAACCCTTCGGCTGCATGCCAGAGCTGCTGGCCCGCGCGGAAGAGGTGACCAAGCTGCACGCCGTCTGCGTGGAAACCGGGAGGCCGGCCCACTTCTCCCACCGCATCGCCGGCGGAACGAGCACCGTGGAGGTGGGCGAGAAGGACCGGTACATTCCGCTCACCCGGCAGGCCTTTGCCGCTGCGCGCAATCCCGCATGACCGGCCCGTTCTTCCGGGAATTTGGACAGGGATTTGTCCACCGCTGGGACGCTCCACCCCACGCCGGTTCCCTGGCCCTGTGCTTCGACACGCGTACCCTGACCGCCGGTGCGGCGGACCCCACTCCGCAGGTGTTCATCGCCCTGCGCGGTCCCTGGCGCGATGGGCACGATCACGTGCGCGAGGCCTGGGATAAGGGGGTGCGGCACTTCATCCTCGCCCACGATCCCGGGGCCACCGTCCTGCCCCAGAGCGACGTCGTTTGTCTGCCCGATCCGCTGACGGGGTTGCAGGACCTCGTGGGCGCATGGCGACGCGCCTGTGGAACGCCCCTGATCGCCATCACGGGAAGCAACGGAAAGACCGTGGTGAAAGAATGGCTCGCCACGCTGATCGGCGATGAACAACCCGTACCGGACCGGCATCATCGAGGCGGGCATCAGCGCCCCGGGGGAGATGGAGCGGCTGGCAGCATGCATCGATCCGGACGCCGGCGTGCTGACGCATCTCGGGGAGGCACATTTGGCCGCATTTGAGGGACCTCGGGCGTTGTTGCAGGCCAAACTCGCCCTCTTCCCCTCCCCGCGCTGCCGATGGGTGGTCGTGCCGGAGGGGCTCACGGAGGCCGTGGAGGCCCTGCGCTCGGCCGGCAAGCAAGTGATCACCTGGGGGCCGGGGGACGATGCGGATTTGCGGGTCCTGGACCAACAGGTCGTGGCGGCGCCGGACGGGGGGCAGCAACGCTGGGTCCACGTCGCCTGGCGGGGCGGGGACGGGGTCTGGTGGTGCCTCCCATTCGCGGACGAAACCGGCATGCGCAACGCCCTCACGGCCGCCACGACCGCCCTCGCCTGGGGGCTGGACATGGAGCAGGTGCGGTCGAGGTTGGGCGGGCTGCGGGCGGTGGATCTGCGGATGCAAAGGCT
Source organism: Bacteroidota bacterium (assembly GCA_041191165.1). Taxonomy (GTDB): domain Bacteria; phylum Bacteroidota; class Bacteroidia; order Flavobacteriales_D; family Sanyastnellaceae; genus CAMCYM01. The sequence goes on from JBEEPJ010000053.1 coordinate 9,513, forward strand.
GCTGCGCCCCGACGGATGCTGGGTGCTTTCGGATGCGTACACGAATGACTGGCCCGCCCTTGAGCTGGCCCTGCATGACCTGCTGCAGCTCCCGGGGTCCCGGGGCAAGGCGGCCATCATCGGGGAGGTGCCCGGGATGCAGGACCTGGCCATCGAGCGGCTCGCCAGCTGGTTGCAGAAGCGGCCGTTGGCGGAGGTTTGGCTGGTGGGAGCGGGATGGCGGCCGCTGGCGCACCTGTTGCCCGCCGATGCGCCCGCGAGGTACTTCGATGGGGCCGAGGCGGCGTTGGAGGCCCTGGAACAACAGCCCTTCTCCGGCTGGGATGTTCTGGTAAAGGGACCCCGGGCCGGTGCTTTCGAGCGGTTCGTCGAAGCCCTGACCCGCCGGGGCCACAGTGCCGTGCTCGAAATCGACCTTGAGGCGGTCGTCGCCAATTATCGCCTCATCCGCGACCACGTCCGGCGGCAATGCGGACGACCCGTGGGCATGGTCGCGGTCGTCAAGGCATCCGGCTACGGCACCAATGGCCCCGCCACGGCCCGGGCCCTCGAGCGGCAGGGGGTCGAAATGCTGGCCGTTTCGTGCACCGAAGAAGGCGTGGAGCTGCGGGAGGCAGGGATTCAGGCTCGGGTCCTTGTCTTCAACCCCGACCCTTCGACTTTTCCGGCCCTGATCCGCCACCACCTCGAGCCCGAACTGCACGACCTCGCGCAGACGGCGGCCTTCGAACATCACCTCGCCCGGCAGGGCACCATCACCCCCTACCCGGTTCACCTCCAGGTCGAGACGGGCATGAACCGGCTGGGCTTCAGCGAGGAAGGTCTGCAGCAACTGCTCGCAGATTGGGGCGAAAAGCACGACCCCTGGCTTCGCGTGGAAAGCGTGTTCTCCCATCTCGCCAGCGCGGAGGACCCCGCTGCCGATGCCTTCACGATGCGCCAGTTGGGTCGCTTCGAAAAGGCCGTGACCGCCCTCCGCAGCGCGCTTCCGGCGGCAGCGCACCCGCTGCGCCGGCACATCCTCAACTCCTCGGGCACCCGGCGATTTGCAGCCCAAGCCGGGGACTGGGTGCGCGTGGGCATCGCCCTTTACGGCATCGGTGACGGCACTGCACCCGGGGAGCGACTGGGCCTACAACCGGCTCTGCGCTTCCGCACGGTAATCTCGGCCGTGCGTACCGTCCCAGCGGGGGAGGGAATCGGGTATGGCTCGACCGACCCGGCGCCCCACCCGCGCCGCATCGCCACGCTTCCCGTGGGTTACGCCGACGGATACCCCCGGCACCTCTCCAACGGGGCGGGCTGGGTGGACATCCAGGGTCACCGCGCACCCGTCGTTGGCCGGGTCTGCATGGACATGACCCTCGTCGATGTGACAACCCTTCCGCCGTCCCTGGCACAACCGGGAATGGAGGTCATCCTTTTCGGGGATGCGCCGCGCATTGAGGATTTGGCCCGGGCCGCCGGAACCATCCCCTACGAAATCATCGCGCGCATCCCGCCGCGGGTGCACCGGGAGCAACGGGGCGGATGAACGCCGAGGTGCCTCACTGCACCGGTTGGCGCAGGAAGTACTTGTAGCGCATCCGCTCCATCCACCAATACATGACCGGAACGATGACCAGGGTGAGGAACGTCGCGAACGTCAGTCCGTAGACAATCGCCCAACTCATCGGCTTCCAAAACACATTGTTGTCCCCCCCGACGTAGATCTTGGGGTCATAGGTGGCCAGCCAAGAGATGAAGTCGATGTTGAGTCCCACGGCCAGCGGCAAGAGCCCCAACACCGTCGTGATGGCGGTCAGGAGCACGGGGCGGAGGCGGGTTTTGCCTGCCATCACCACCGACTCCTCCACCTCCCGGAACGGCAGGAGTTCCAGACCCGATGCATCCAGGCTCCGCTTGCGCAGCAAATCCGTATAGTCGATCAACACGATGGCATTGTTCACCACAACCCCTGCGAGCGAGATGATGCCGATCATGGTCATGATGATCACGAAATCCATCCGGAAGATGACCAGGCCCAGCAACACCCCGATGAGGCTGTAGAAAACGCTGAAGCCGATGATGAAAGGCGATTGGATGGAGTTGAACTGGGCGACGATGATCAGGAAGATGAGGAACAGGGCAATGAGCAGCGCCCGGGACAGAAAGGCCAGCTCCTCGGCTTGCTCCTCCTGCTGACCCGTAAAACGCCACTGCACGCCATCCGGCATCGGGTACTCCGCGAGGGCCGTCTTCATGGAGGCCACAATCTCATTCGCGTTCGCGCCTTCCAGCACGTTGGAACTGATGGTGATGACGCGGTCCAAATCCTTGCGCTTCACGCTGCTGAACGTCGTTTCTCGTCCCACGGTGGCGACGGCGGAGATGGGGACTTCTTTGATTTGGCCATCCGAAGGACTGCGGAAGATGACCTTCTGGTTCATGAGCGCGTCCAGGTTGTTGCGGTCGGACTCGGCAAAACGCAGATTGATGGGATAATCATCCTCCCCGTCCTTGTAGGTGCTGACTTCGCGCCCGAACAGCGCCGTGCGGATGGTGTATCCGATGTTCTGGGTGGAGAGCCCATAACGCTGGGCTTTTTCGCGGTCGATGTCGATGGTCAGCTCGGGCTTCGTCTTATCCACATCGATCTTGAGCTCCTCCACTCCGGCGAAGTCCAAGTCCCGCAAATGTTGCCGGACCGCATTCGCCGCCACCAGCAGCTGATCGTAATCCTCCCCGGTGAGTTCCAGGTTGATGGGCGGGCCCTGGGGCGGGCCGGCCGAGTTTTTCGCCACGATGATCTCTGCGTCGGGATAACCCTTGAGGCGATCGCGCACGGCGTTGAGCACATCGATCGTTGAAAGCCCGCGGCGGTCCTGGTACTTCACGAAATTCACGACGATGCGCGCCTTGTTGGGCGTGTCACCGAGCGAAGGCCCTTCAGAAGGGTCACTGGTGCCATTGCCCACCTGCCCGATGACCGAGTTCGCCACGAAGGACTCCAGCACGCCGGTCTCCGGGTGGGGCCGCATGAACATCGAGTCATTGAGCACGGCGAGCACATCTTGCTCCACCTCCTTTGCCACGCGGTTTGTCTCCTCGATATCCGTTCCTATGGGTTTGGAAATGAAAATGTTGAGGTATTGTGGCTCATTTGCGGGGAAGAACTCCACCTTGGGCGGAAAAGCCCCCAGCAAGATCACCGCTACCACGAAAAGCATGCCCGTTCCGAAGAAGAAGTACCACGGCCTGCGACCGGCCAGCGCGAAACGCAGAAAACGCTCATACCCATTCTCCAACACGGGCAAGAAGCCATGCTGAAAGCGCAGAGACGCCGGGTAGAGCAGGTAGGTGTTGAGCAGGCCAAACAAACCCCCCACCAACAACAAGTTGCCCAAAGAGGTGGACCCAGACATCAGGAATAGCAAGCCAATACCCGACAACACGCCCGAAATCGTCCATACCCGCTTGCGGTTCACCGTCTCCTCCCCCACCCGCATGAAGTATACCGCCAGCACGGGATTGATGACCAACGCCACGAACAGCGAAGAACCCAGAACGATGATCAGGGTAATGGGCAGGTACTTCATGAATTCCCCGAAGAGACCCGGCCAGAGCGCCAGCGGCAGGAATGCCGCCAACGTGGTGGCGGTAGAAGAGATGATGGGCCAGGCGACCTCCCCCACGCCATACTTCGCCGCTTCCACCGGCGACTTGCCCTCCGACATATAGCGGTAGACATTTTCCACCACGACGATGCCGTTGTCCACCAACATGCCCAACGCCAGCACCAGCGAAAACAACACCATCGTGTTGAACGTCACCCCCAGCGCCGCGAGAATCATGAAGGACATGAACATCGACATGGGGATGGCGATGCCCACAAAAAGGGCGTTGCGCATCCCCAGGAAGAACAACAACACCCCGACCACGAGAAGCACCCCGAAGATGATGGAGTTCTGAAGTTCGTCTACTTGGTTGCGGGTTTGGTCTGACTGATCATTCGTGATCGTGACGGACAAATTCTCCGGCAGCTCCCCGGCCTGCGACGCCGCGATGATGTCATTGATTCCGTCCGACACCTCGAGCAAGTTGGTGCCCGCGCGCTTGATGATGTCCAGCGAAACCACCGGCCGCATATACTCCCGGGCATAGCTCGTCTTCTCCTTCTCCACGAAACGCACCGTGGCCACGTCCCGCAGGTACACCGGAGCGTCGTTCTCGCTCTTTACGATGACCTCCTCGATTTCCTTCGTGGACGTAAAATCCCCCACCACCTGCACCGATCGGCGGAAGTTGTCCACGAGCAAGTCGCCGCCCGAAATGGTCAAGTTCTCCGAAGAAATGGCCCCGGCGATGTCGTTGAAACTCACCTTCATCGCCTCCGCGCGCAGGTAGTCCACCTCCACCTCTACCTCCCGGTCCATCACCCCGCGGATGTCCACCTTGCTCACCTGCGGCAGGGCTTCGATGCGCTCCTCCAACATTTCCGCGTACCGCTTGAGCTCGTCCAAGGGATAATCCCCCGACAAGTTCACGTTCATCACCGGCAACAACTCGCTGAAGTTGAGCTCGAAAATGTTGGGCTCGGCCGGGAGGTCATCCGGAAAATCCGGGTCGGACATGGCCTTGTCCACCGCGTCCTTCACCTTGCGCAGCGCCTCCGAGGGCTCGACGTCAAAAGTGAACTTCACATCGATGGCGCTGTAACCCTGCACCGAGGTCGAGGTGATGACGTCCACGCCGGTGATGGTGTTGATTTCCTTCTCCAAAGGGCGGGTGATCAGCTTCTCCATGTTGGTGGGGCTGTTCCCGGGATAGGCGGTGCCGATGTATACCTGCGGAATGACCACCTCGGGGAAGCTCTCCTTGGGCACCGTGAGGTAGCTGTAGAGGCCCGCGACGGTGATGATGGCCATCAACACGAAAACCGTCACGCGGTTCTCGATGCTCCAGGTTGTCAGTCCAAAAGTCCTATCCCCCGAGGGGGTGGATGGGGGGGTTGTGGAAGGCGTCGACATGGCGGAGTCAGGACTTGACACGGACGGTTTGGCCCTCCACGACGCGCGTAGCGCCTTGATCTACAATTTCTTCTCCGAAGGCCAAACCCTCCAGCACCTGCATCTGGTCGCCGGCGCCGAGCCCGACTCGAATGACGCGTTTCTCGATGGTGCGCTCCGGCCCATCCCCCTTCGCTACGAACACATAATCCCGGCCCTCCATGTCCTGCTGGATGCGGGAGGAGGGGAGCACGACGGCCTTTTCCTCCCGGACGTCCTCGATGCGCACGCTGGCGAACATGTTGGGCAGGAACTTGCTCCCCGCGGGCAGCGGCAACGTGATTTCAATGGTGCGGTTCGAGGGTTGGATGAACGACCCCACCCGGTCCACCCGGGTGCGGACCGTGTCGATACCCGACACGATGACCGTGGCCGGCGTTCCGCGCTGCACGTGGGGGATGTAGTGGTCGCTGAGGTCCGCACGCACGAAGAGGTCCCGCAGGTCGATGACCCGGGCGAAGGGCATCCCCGGCGCCGCCATCTCCCCCTCCTTCACAAAAATCCGGTCCACCACGCCCGAGAAAGGCGCGCGCACCACGGCCTTCGCCATCTGCTCCTGCAGCGTCTCCAGGCTGCGCTCCAGCGCCTCCTTCTGCGTCTTCGCCTGCAGGTACTGCACCTCGGAGCCCAGCCCCTGCTTCCAGAGGCGCTCCTGGCGATCGTACAAGTCCGCCGCCAACGTCAACTGGGTGCGCAACTCCGCCTCGGAGCGGCGCAGCACATCGGAGTTGATGCGGGCCAGGATTTGGCCTGCCTTCACCCGCTCCCCTTCCTTGACGTTGAGTTTTTCAATCAAACCTGAAAACTCGGGCATCACGGTCGCGTTGCGGTCGGTTTCCACATTTCCCTGCACGCTGAAGGCATGCACAAACTCCTGTTCCTCAATCCGAATCAAGGTCACCTCCATGCCCTCTGCCGGGGTTTCCTTGGTTTCCGATGCGGTTTCGGGTTCTCCTTGGGCACCGCAGCCCACAGCGATGGCGACAGCCATCAAGCCGCCCAGGACCCAGAAGGCCCCTTTCGTATCTGATTTCATGTTCATCATGGATTCATGGGAAATGCGGACAGCGCAGCCTGAAGGCGCACCCGCGCGTTGAGCCATTCCAGTTGGGCACCCGTGGCCTGGCCCCGGGCTTGGATCGATTGATTGCGTACCTGTGCCAATTCGAAGGAGGAGGCCACCCCTTCCCGGAAGGCTGCCTCCGTCCGCTGATGGATGCGCTGGGCCAAATCCGCTGCACGTTCTCGCTGCCTCAAGGCCACGGCCGCTTGCTCCAACGCCTGACCCGCAGCCCGTTGCTCGAGATCCGCCGCCTCCTGCATCTGTCGGAGCCCCGCCTCGGCACGGGCCACCTGGAGCTTCGCCTTTTCCACCCGCTGCACGCCCCCCCCGCTGGTCCACAAGGGAACGCTCAGTTGAACCCCCCAGATCACCGCGGGATACCAACGGCCTCCGGACTGAAAAAGGTCAAACTCCGTTCGCTGCGCGTTGCGCGCATTCGAATAAAAGGCGGACACCACGGGCAACGCTGCGGCCTGCTTGTTCTTGACGTCCAGCCGGGCCAACTCCACCTGGGCCTCCATTTCACGAAGCGCCGGCAAATCCCCGTAATTCAACGGGACCATCCATTCTCCCTGGGCTTGCAGTCGCTCGGTGAGGTCTGGCAGCTTCTCCGAAATCTCCAGCGGATCGGTGGATTTCAATCCCATCTGAAAACGAAGCAAGCCCAAGGACAATTCCCGCTGTGCCCGGGCATTGCTGATGCCCGCCTCCAACTCGGACACCGCCAACTCCAACTGCTCCACAGCCGTGAGGTCCGCAAACCCCGCCGCCTGCATGGCCCCCATCTCCAACACCTGTTGCTGGGCCGCATCCCGGGACTCCGTCAAGATGGCCAAATTCGCTTCCGCCGCCGCCACCAAAAAATACGCTTCTGCCACCTGCTTCATCACCTCATCCGCCGTCCGGGCCAGCGCCTCCTCCCGAGAAGCTGCGTAGCGACGCGCCGCCTGCAATCCCACGAGGTAGGAACCGCTGAACAACAACTGCGTGGCTTGGATGCCCACGTTTGCCGTGTGTTTGTTGCCAAACTGCAACTCGCTCAACCCATCCGGATCCGGCGCAGGAGCATTCAAAACCACGCCCGTAGCGTCCGACACCCCGCCGAAGAAATCAATCAAGTAGGGCGGGAACCCGAAGGCGTCTCCGGGGACGACCTGCGTGGGAATTTCGATGAACTGATTGTAGTCCGCGGTGAGTCCCAGCTGCGGGAGGCCCTGGGCCCGAAGTTCCTTGATGTCCCGCTGGGCCATCTGCTGGTCCAGGGCGGCGTACTTCATCGCGTAGGCGTTTTGCAGGGCCCAGGTCTGGGCCTGCTCCAGCGTCACCCGCGCGGGACCTTGTGCCCAGGCCGCCGACGAGACGGCGAGCAGGGCGAGGCAGGAGGCAAAGAGTCGATTCATGCTTCGTTGAGGGATTCGTCTTGGAGTTTGGCCTGCAACTGCGCCAAACCCCGCTCACTCGCAATACCCCGGATGTGGTACTGAAAGGACTGAATGTGGAACTCGGAAATGGGGCAACCGGCAGCGACCAACTGGCTCGGCTGAGAGGTCAGGTGCGCAAGCGCCACGAAAAACTGGGCGACCACCCCGGGGTGGATGTCCGCGCGATACACCCCTTCCCGCTGGCCCCGCAGCAGATTGCGCATCACCGCTGATTGAATCACCTGGTCACGGTGCTCGGTCATGGCGGCAAACGCCCGGGGATAAAACTTCTCCAAGTCGAACAACACGCTGGGATGCAGGTCCTTGAGCATGTTGCGGGTCTGCCGCATCATCTCGAAGTCCGCGTCGATGGCGGTGCCCGGGTAGTCCACCAGCAGTTCCATCATCCGGGACTGCTCCGTGGTGATCCAATCGAGCGCAAGGTGGACGAGCTCTCGCTTGTCCTTCACGTACTTGTAGAGGGTTTTTTTGGAAACGGCCAGATGTTGGGCCAAATCATCCATGTTCACCGCCTTGATGCCGAGCCGCATGAAAATTCGAGCGGCCCCGGCAATCAGCTCGCGGCCCCGGTCGTCCAGGGTGTGGTAGGGTGCTTGGTTTTCCATTGGGCGCGCAAAAGTACTGCACGCTTTTCACAATGGAAACGTTTTAACGTCTTTTTCGTTTCCGGCATCCAAAACGTTTCGGTCCTTAATGGCCCCCTTGCGCAGCGCCCAGCGCCGCCGTAATGACCGCATCCGCCGCCGCGTGGGGCAGGGTCACACGCAACCTCGGCTCGGCCTCCATCGCCCGGCGGATGGCCCATTCCGCGCCGGGATTGCGGGCCCAGCCCCGGCGGGCGATGCCGTTGTTCACGTCCCAGTGCAACATCGAACGCAGGCGGCGCTCGGCCGCCTCGGAACCGTCGATCAGCATCCCGAAGCCTCCGTTGATGACCTCGCCCCAACCCACGCCCCCGCCGTTGTGCAGACTCACCCAAGTCGCCCCGCGAAAGGCGTCGCCCACGAAGTTGTGGACCGCCATGTCCGCCGTGAACGCGGATCCGTCGTAGATGTTAGAGGTCTCCCGGTAGGGCGAGTCGGTCCCTGAGACGTCGTGGTGGTCGCGGCCCAACACAATCGGCCCGCGGAGACGACCATCCGCGATGGCGCGGTTGAAGGCTGCGGCGATCTCCATTCGGCCCTGCGCGTCGGCGTAGAGGATGCGCGCCTGCGAACCGACCACGAGCCGGTTGTCCCGCGCCCCCCGGATCCACCGAATGTTGTCCGCGAGTTGCTGCCTGATTTCGGTGGGCGCCTGGGCCATAAGCCCCTCCAGCACCTCACAAGCGAGCTGGTCGGTGAGATCCAAATCCGCGGCGTCACCGCTCATGCAAACCCACCGGAACGGACCGAAGCCGTAGTCGAAGCACATCGGTCCCATGATATCCTGCACGTAGCTCGGGTACCGGAAGTGCAAGCCGTCACCAGCCATCACATCGGCTCCGGCCCGCGAAGCCTCCAACAGAAACGCGTTGCCGTAATCGAAAAAGTACGTGCCCCGGGCGGTGTGGCGGTTTACCACCTCGGCGTGCCGACGGAGGGACGCCTTCACATGCTCGCGAAACAACGCGGGGTCCTGGGCCATCATCGCATTGGCGGCATCGAACGACAGTCCCGCCGGATAATACCCCCCGGCATAGGGATTGTGGAGGGAGGTTTGGTCTGAGCCCAAATCCACAAAAACACCCTCCGCATCGAGTCGCTCCCAGACGTCCACCACGTTGCCGAGATAGGCGTACGACACGGCCTCGCGGGCAGCCACAGAGGCCCTGACCCGCTCCACCAACACCGACAGATCCTCGATCACGTGATCCACCCAACCCTGCGCATGGCGCTTCCACGCCGCCGCCGGGTTCACCTCCGCCGTGATGCTCACCACCCCTGCGATGTTGCCGGCCTTGGGCTGGGCCCCGCTCATGCCCCCGAGCCCCGCAGTCACAAACAGTTTTCCCGCCGGCCCTCCCCCCCGCATCCGGCAGGCATTGAGCACGGTGATGGTGGTGCCGTGAACGATGCCCTGCGGCCCGATGTACATGTAAGACCCCGCGGTCATCTGCCCGTATTGGCTCACCCCCAACGCATTCATCCGCTCCCAATCGTCCGGCTTGCTGTAGTTGGGAATGACCATGCCGTTGGTCACCACCACCCGAGGAGCGTCAGGGTGCGACGGGAATAGGCCCATCGGGTGGCCACTGTACATCACCAGGGTTTGCTCCTCGGTCATCTGGCTCAGGTACTGCATGGTCAGCAGGTACTGGGCCCAATTTTGAAACACCCCGCCATTCCCCCCATAGGTGATGAGCTCCTCCGGGTGCTGGGCCACGGCCGGATCCAGGTTGTTCTGGATCATGAGCATGATGGCAGCCGCCTGCGGCGTCAGAGCGGGATAGTCGCCGATGGGACGGGCGTGCATGGCATAATCCGGCATGAAGCGGTACATGTAAATTCGGCCGTAGGCGGCCAACTCCGCCGCAAATTCCGGGGCCAAGACCGCATGATGCTCCGGGGCAAAATACCGCAGCGCATTGCGCAAGGCGAGGGCTTTCTCCTCCGGCGTCAGGATGTCTTTGCGCACCGGCGCATGGCTCACTTCGGCTGAGGGCACCCGGGGAGGGGGCAACTGGGAGGGGATGCCGGCCCGGATGGCCCGCTGAAATGCGTCCTGTGTGTTCATGGTTTTTGCTTTTTTCGAACCGTGCCCGTGGCCCGGTCAAACCCATAAGGGCAGTGCCGGCAGCCGCTCTGACAACAATGCCCGCGCTTGAGGTGGTAATGCTCCGTGAAGACCATGTAGCCCTCGGGGCTGTAATAAAAGTCTTCGGGTTCGAGCGGCGCGGGCATGGTGACACAAAGGTAATTTGCCCCACAGGTAATTTTCGATGCGGTTCAGGCATCTCAACCCCATAACCACGACCCATGAAATCCATTCAACCCTGGCTGTACGGTGGCTTTTTTGCACTGGGAATGGGGCTCGATGACGCCGCTTGATCTCTTGCAAGCACATGGGCCCATGGTCCGCAACCTCATCCGGATGCACGTGGGCACGGGACCGGATGCCGACGACGCGTTTCAGGAAGTCTACCTCAACCTGCACCGCGGGTGGGAGGGATT
>JBEEPJ010000054.1:0-16552 GCA_041191165.1 Bacteroidota bacterium
TACAATGATGCATTCGCCACGGGTTCCACGGCGGACGGAATCAACGGTAATTTCTTGCCCCTCGTTCCCTCGATGGGTGCGGATAGCTGGGTGACGATTGGCATTTCTCAAAATCCGGTCGGTTCACAGGTGGCGGTATCCACGGTGGAGAGTGCGACCCAGCCCTGGCTCGGTCGTTTTTCTGCAACGAGCCCCACCAGCGGACAAAACGTGTTGATCAATGACAACACCGGCGGCGCATGGTATGTGCTCAATGGAACGCCCAACGGTTTGCCCAACCCCACCACCATGCGGGTTTTGTGCATGCAAATCACGACAGCAGGAACCATCAGTGGCACTTTGAATGCCCAAGTTTTTCCGCTCGGCGTCGGAGCGAACCAGCAGCAGATGACCTACCATTTCAATGGCGTAGGCACCTTCCTGCCCGCAGTTGATCCCATCCCAGGTTGCATTGACGCACTGGCCTGCAACTACAACGCGAATGCGAACACGGACAATGGATCTTGTGTCTACCCCGCCTTGGGTGAGGATTGCGCAGGCAACTGTCTGGCCGATGCCGATGGAGACGGCGTATGCGATGCGGCAGAGGTGGTGGGTTGTACTACGTCCACCGCATGCAACTTTGACCCATTGGCAACGGATGACAGCGGCAACTGCACTTTCCCGGCAACGGGATATAATTGTGCCGGAGCCTGTCTTCAGGATACGGATGGAGATGGCATCTGCAATCCCTTCGAGGTGGTGGGTTGTCAAAATAACACGGCGTGCAATTTCAACCCCTTGGCGACTGACGCAGGTTCTTGCACCTTTCCCGCGTCGGGTTACAATTGTGCAGGCGCTTGCCTCCAGGATACGGACGGCGATGGAATCTGCAACCCCTTTGAAATCGTGGGATGTCAAAACGCAACCGCCTGCAACTACAATGCAGCGGCCACAGATCCCGGATCTTGTACCTTCCCACCTACAGGATACAATTGCGCTGGCGTTTGTTTGCAAGACACCGATGGAGATGGCGTTTGCAATCCCTTCGAAGTAGCGGGTTGCTCCGATATGGCAGCCTGCAATTACAACGCTTTTGCCACGGATCCGGGCACATGTGAATACGCTCTGCCTTATTACAACTGTGCGGGAAACTGCTTGCAAGACACGGATGGGGATGGGGTCTGCAACCCGTTGGAAGTGTTGGGCTGCACCGTTCAGTCTGCATGCAATTACAACCCGGCAGCCACGGATGATAATGCATCATGTGTTTTTCCCGCTACAGGCTATGACTGCGATGGTGACTGTCTCGTAGACACGGACAACGATGGCATTTGCAATCCTTTCGAAATCGTAGGTTGCCAGGACCAACTCGCTTGCAATTTCGATCCCTCTGCAACGGATGCTGGTTCTTGCGAATACGCTCAGGCGGGTTACGATTGCGCCGGCAACTGCCTCGTAGACACAGATGGAGATGAAGTTTGCGATGAATTCGAGGTTTCCGGATGTACCGACCCCACAGCGGCGAATTACGATCCCGATGCAACCGATGATGACGGTTCCTGCATCGCTTGTGGAATTGAAATCATGAGTTCTGGCAGCACGAACATCGGTTGCTTTGGGGATGATTCGGGTAGCATTTTCGTAGAAGCCATGGAAACCACGGGCAATGGAGGAAGCTTGACTTACGTCCTGATGCCGGGAGACATCTCGAATGACACGGGCATTTTCGAGGACTTGGAGGCAGGCTCTTACATGGTGATGATTTCGGACGAAAACGGTTGCACTGTAGATGCCGTCTTTATTCTCTCGCAACCCGAGGAATTGGCGATTTCTGTCGATGCGGTGACCGCTTGGGTAGACGGTGTGCCGGGCAGCATTGAGGTTACAATCTCCGGAGGTACGCCACCCTATGTGTTGGAATGGACGGGGCTTGACGGAGCTTTCACCTCTTCGGATGAGGATTTGGATGGGCTTGAGGCTGGGGAGTACGTACTCACGGTGACAGATGCTAATGGCTGTGACGAAGGAACGGACAACATCCTCATCGAACTGATTGACGATGTCGCTAACCCCGGCACCGATGCAAGCTGGGGTATTTTCCCGAACCCGGCCAGCACCACGGTTCAAGTGGTGTTTTCCCAGTCGATGGATGCCGGCGCCTCTTGGCAGGTCACGGATGGAACAGGTCGTGTCGTAGCATCGCGCTCAGGAGCGATGGATGCACATACCTGGACCTTGGATGTGTCCGGATGGGAGTCAGGGATTTACCATTTCCATATGATTTCCAATCAAGGACGCTCGGGACGCTTGTTCGTCGTGCAACATTGATTGAAAAATTTGCGATCAAAGAAAAGGGCCATCCGCGTGGGTGGCCCTTTTTTCATGTAGCGAAAGGAGCTTGAACGGGTTGCAGCAGGTATTACCTGAGCAACGGATTTCGATTTATCCTCCGGTAAATGACCAGCAGTCGGGGAGGGGCATGGCCATGAGCGTGCCCCGATGCACTTGCTTAAGGCTTGCTTTTGAAGGCCTGAATCGCCTGCCGCGTAAAATCACTCAAAACCACTCGGCCACTGACAGCCGCACGGCTGGGAAGCAAATCGGGCCAGTGCTCAGTACCCTCCCATAGCATGCGTTTTAGGTCACTCATCGCTTCTGGGCTACTTTGGGAGAGTTGAGTGGCCAATCGTTTGACCGCAAGGTCGAGCGTGGCCAGGTCCGGATGAAGCTCAGCATAGAGTCCATGTTCAGCTGCCCACTCTGCACTTCTCCAAGAGGAAGCGTCGATGGCCAACGCAGACATTCCCGCCAGTCCCAACTTCCGCTCAACCGCAGGCCCAACCACGAATGGCCCGATACCCACTGCGAGCTCAGAGAGCTTGATAGCGGCGGCTGTGGTGGCGATGCAATAGTCGACAGCGGCAGCCAGGCCCACCCCCCCACCGACGGCTCTCCCTTGGACCCGTCCGATGACCAGTTTGGGACATCGGCGTATCGCCAGGATGACCAAAGAGAACCCCTCAAAGAAATACTGTCCCGCTTCGCGGCTTTCGATGGAAATCAGTTCATCAAAACTCGCTCCTGCGCAGAAAGCCTTTTCGCCATGGGATTGGAGCACCAACACGCGCACTTCAGGATGGCCGGCGGCGTCGTCGATGGCATGGGCCAACCTCCGCAGGATTTCTCCGGGAAGGGAATTGCTCTGGGGATGAAAGAAACGGATGGTGGCAATTCCATCGGCGACCTCAGTCCTGACGAAGGCAGTACTTTCCGGAGACTCTGGTTTCACTTTTTAGCTCCGCTGTGCGATGGGAACAAAAGGACGGGGCGTTGCACCCGAGTAGATCTGTCGAGGACGACCGATGGGCTCGCTGTTTTCCGTCATCTCTTTCCATTGGGCAATCCAACCGGGTAGACGACCAAGAGCGAACATCACAGTGAACATATCTGTGGGAATGCCCAGCGCACGGTAGATGATGCCGGAGTAAAAATCCACATTGGGATAGAGACCGCGTGAGATGAAGTAGTCATCGCTCAGCGCTACTTCTTCAAGCTGCTTGGCCAAATCTAAAATGGGATCATGAATGCCCAGTTTATTGAGCACATCATCCGCGGCTTTTTTGATAATCCGAGCGCGGGGGTCAAAGTTCTTGTAGACACGGTGACCGAAGCCCATCATGCGGAAGGGGTCATTCTTGTCCTTCGCCTTGGCGACCCACTTGTCGATAGCGCCTCCTTCTGACCGCATTTTCTCGAGCATTTCAATGACGGCTTGGTTGGCGCCGCCATGAAGAGGTCCCCAGAGCGCTGCAATTCCGGCGGATACCGAACTGTAAAGGTTGGCTTGCGAGGAACCCACCATGCGAACCGTGGAAGCGGAGCAGTTTTGCTCGTGGTCCGCATGCAGGATGAGCAACTTGTTGAGCGCATCCTCCACGACAGGGTCCACCTCGTAGGGTGTGGTGGGAAGCGCGAACATCATCTGCAGGAAATTCCCGCAGTAGCTCAGGTGGTTGGAGGGGTACACGGTGGGGTGCCCCATGTTGTGCTTGTATGCTTGCGCTGCGAGCGTGGGCAACTTGGCAATGAGCCGATGCATCGTCCGTTCAATGTCGACCATCGGACGGTTGGGGTTCTGAGATTCTGGATAGAAGGTGCTCAGGCTGGAGATCATCGAGCTCAGCATCCCCATGGGGTGTGCTCCTTGCGGAAAGGCCTCGAAGAAGCGCTTCATGTTTTCATGCACCAAGGTGTGGTGCGTGATGCTGCTCTGAAACGTATCCAGTTGTTGCGCGGTGGGCAACTCTCCATAGATGAGCAGAAAGGCTACCTCCAGGAAGGTGGCGTGCTCCGCCAGTTCGTCGATGCTGTAGCCCCGGTGGTGCAAAATGCCATTTTCCCCATCCAAAAAAGTGATGGCGCTTTTTGTAGATCCCGTGTTCTTGTAGCCCAAATCCAAGGTGATATACCCTGTCTGGCTCCGCAGATTGGAGATGTCGATGGCCTTCTCATTCTCACTTCCCGTGATTACGGGGAACTCGTATTCCTGGCCTTCCAGGATGATGCGCGCTGTCTCAGTCATTGTGTGACGCTCTGAATTTCTTGCCTTTGCTTGCTGCTTCCGTCGGGCCTACAACAAAGCGAGGCAAATATAGTTCTCACAAGCGCGCTCTATCCCCCAATTGCACCGACGATTCGCGAAAAAAATGAATGTTGCCGGTGAGCGGTAGGACGGAGCGATTTAAAACGTAGGCTGAAAGCCGTCCCTGTACTTTTCCCACTCGGACTGCACGGTGGACCGGGTCCAATGTTCAGCGAAGAACTTCAGGTACATCTCCAGTTGGGGAGGCGTTTTGTAGCCGGTGATGGGGGCGATGATCTCTCCTTTCTCGTCGAGGTAAACCAAGGTCGGGTAAGCCGTGACCCCGAGGGCGCCCGCCAGTTGGTGGGGGGAGTTGCGTCCCGTAACCCCGGGCCGATAGCCTGGGTTGGTGAAGGTTTGGCCTCGAAAATTCACCGGTTGAGGAGACTCGGCATCGAATTTCACCGCGTAGTAATTCGCATTCAGATAAGCGATGACCTCCGGGTCGGTGAATGTGTTCGCCATCATCATCTTGCAGGGACCGCACCAAGACGTGTAGACGTCAATCATAATCTTCCGGGGGGCCTTTGCCTGGGCTGCGATGGCCTCTTCCAACGACATCCAGGCCACACCGGCCTTTTGAGCCGCGGCTTCCACGCCGCTCACCATGCATAAGACGAGCAATAAACCCTGTACAATGCGCTTCATGACTCTAAAGTTCGCAAATTTTAGGCCAAACCCAATCGCTCAATGTATGGTTCCCATGAGGCGCCGGATCAAAGGCGAGATCACCAAGAGGAGCATTCCGCCGCCGAGGGCAACCACCGCGAGATAGGCATAACCATCCGTGTAGCCAATCAGGCGCTCCAAGTTGCTTTGCTGCGGATCGACACTGGCCATTCCCGCTCCAAGCAATCCGGCAACGTATTGGCCATAAGCGCTGGCCAGGAACCACATCCCCATCATCAGACCTTGGATGCGGTTGGGGGAGAGCTTGGTCATCAAGCTCAATCCGATGGGGGAGAGGAAGAGCTCAGCGAAAGTGATTACGAAATAACCCAGGAGGAAGAGCTCATGCGAGGTTAATCCCTCCGGGCTGGCCCAATAGACCGTGGCGTGAAAAATGCCAAAAGCCACAGCCAACAAGAGAAAAGACAGTCCAAACTTCACAACGGAGTTGGGTTCCCGCTTTCGCTTCGCCAGCGCGACCCAAACCAAACCCATGAGCGGCGCAAAGAGGATTACGAAGAGCGAATTGGAGGAATTGTTGGTGGCGTTGGGGTCGATGTTCAACCCGAAGAGATCTGGAGAAACATTATTGAGCGCAAACAAACTGAGTGATCCCCCGGCTTGCTCAAAGAAGGACCAGAAAAGGATAGAGAATACGATAAAGACCAGCGCCGCGAGGAGTTTGCGGTTCTCGGCAGGCGTAAACGTCCGCATCTCCCATCCCATGTACAAGAGGGTCAGGGGACCTATGGTGTACATGAAGGCATCCGTGTAAGCTGACTGCGTCACCATCAGCAGGATCAGCGGCAAGGCCACCAAGGATCCTGCGTATACGGCCCATTCATACCCCTTGGCACGGGGGCCCTCCAAGGGACTCAATCCGATGGGACCAAGGGATTTTCGCGTGAACAAGAAGGTGACCAGTGCAAAGAACATGACCACAGCCACCAACGCAAATGCCATGGGCCAACTGTGGTACTTCCCCACATAAATCATCAGCAAGCCTCCGAAGAATGCACCGAGGTTGATGCCGGAGTAGAACAGCGAGAATCCCGCGTCTCTGCGGGTGTCATTCTCGTGATACAATTGGCCTACCATGGTGGAGATATTGGGCTTAAAGAAACCCGTTCCAATGATATTCAGGCTGATGCCCCAATAGAAAAGCCCTTGTGGATCCAAGGCGAGCACTACGCCTCCCGCGATCATCAACAACGCGCCCCAAAACAACGACTTCTGGAACCCCAACACCTTGTCCGCAAGCACCCCACCTAAGAAGGTAAAGGCGTAGACAAAGGCTTGAATGGCACCATACTGCAGGTTGGCTTCTACTTCGTTGAGACCCAATTGGTCTACCATAAAAACCGCCAGCATTCCCCGCAAACCATAGAAGCAAAAGCGCTCCCACATTTCGGTGGCAAAGAGATACCAGAGGGGGCGGGGATAGGCGCCCGTAAAGTTCCGGATGCGCTCGAGATCGGCGCGTTGAAGTTCTGTCATGACGCGGAAAAACTGCGATTCAACCAGCGGAGCAGCGCGAACATCAACACCGTGGCGGCACCGAGCAGGGCGAAGTTCACCAGGAAGAAATCCGCCTTGTTTGCGTATCCATCCCACATCGTGGCCAGGATGCCACTTAGTTTGTTGCCGATGGAGGTACTCAGGAACCAGCCACCCATCATCAAGGCGGTCAGACGCTTGGGACTCACCTTGCTCACCAGGGACAGACCCATGGGGCTCAGAAAGAGTTCGCCGATGGTGATGACGCCATAACAGGCGATCAACCACCACGAGGAGGCCTTCATTTCCCCATTCTCACACACGTAAACCGCAGCTACCATCACCAAAGTAGAAAGCGCGGAGATGAGCAATCCCAATGCGATTTTCGTGGAGGTAGAAGGTTCTCTACCCCTTCGTTTCAAAAAGGCAAAAAACGCCACCACCACCGGGGTCAATAGAATGACCCACAGGGGATTGATGCTCTGAAACAATTCCGTATTAAACAGCGCAAGCTGGGTGTCAGGTGTCGGAGGCGGTGCGACATTCTTGAAGTACACATCGTAGCCCCATTCTTTCACGGGCAGGCCATCTTCCCCTTTGACGACTTTGAAGTTGTCATCGAAAACGGTCACGCTGTCGGGCGTGTAGACCACATGTTCTGCCAAATACATGGCCTCTGCCGCCGGTTGAACGGGCGCAGGCATTTCGCGGTCCGTGTAGAACTGAGCCCAGGTGGTCAGCGCGGTTCCATTCTGCTTGAACACCGCCCAGAAAATAGCGCTCACGGCGAAGATGGTGAGCAGCGCCCCCAGCGGGCGCTTGTCCTCAATGGAAGCCCTGAGGTAGAGGCCCACATAGAAGACAACCACTGGAATCGAAGCAAAAATGAAGGCATCTGTAGAATCGCTTCCAAACACGTTTCCGGGCAACATCCAACCCCCGAGTCCTACGATTACTGCAGGAAGAAAAACCGTAGACATCACCCGAGCCAAGGACATGTCTTCGGGGGCGGCGGGTTTGCGCACATCAGCATGGCGAAGGTGCCGAAGACCGATGGCAAAGACCGCCAATCCCAAAAACATCCCGATGCCTGCGGTGAGGAATGCCTCTCCCCATCCGTACTTATTGCGCATGAAGGCAGCGAACAAGTTGCATACACTGGCGCCGACATTGATGCCCATGTAAAAGATGTTGTACCCGCTGTCCTTGAGCTCTTGGAATTTTTTTTCGTTGTACAAATTTCCCAGTAGGGTGCTGATGTTGGGCTTGAAAAAGCCATTTCCAACGATAATCAACCCCAAGGAAACGTAAAAGGCAGTCATTCCCGGGAGGGAGAGCCCGATGTAGCCCAAACCCATCAGAGTCCCACCGATGAAGATGCTCTTCGTGTATCCGAGCACCCTGTCCGCCAACAACCCCCCGAGGAAAGGCGTCAGAAACACGAAGGCGATGAACGTGCCGTAGATATCTGCTGCATCTTTTCGGTCCATTCCCAGCCCGCCGTTCTCCACGGTGTCCGTGAGGTAGAGCTGAAAAATGCCGATCATGAGGTAATACCCGAACCGCTCCCACATTTCGGAGAGGAACAGGAAGGGAAGCCCCTTGGGGTGTCGGGACTGGGCCATTATTGAATGCCGTGAAAGAGCTTATTGATGAGCGGGCTCAGCACCATCAACAACAATCCGATGCCAACGGTAATCCATCCCATATTGCTGTAGACGTCCACATATTGCGCTAGGCTCGCGGAGGCATCTGCTACCGCACTTTCGCCCTCACCGTGCTCAGCTCCAGTGAGACGTGCGATGATGCCTGCCGCGTAGTTGGCCCCTGCGATGCTGAGGAACCAAGCGCCCATAGCGGTGCCGGTCATGTCTTTGGGCACGAGTTTGGTCACCATGCTCAAACCGATGGGGGAGAGGAAGAGCTCACCGGTGGTATGCAGCATGTACAAGACCGCCAAGGTCCACAAAGGCACCTGATACTCCACCGCCAGCGGAGCAGCGACCAGGATGACGAGGTAGCCCAGTCCCAGCTGCAAAATTCCCAACCCGAATTTCATCGGAATGGTGAAATCGCGCTTCGCCTTCTGCAGTCGGATCCACATCACCGAAAAGAGCGAACCGAAGAGGAGGATATAAGCAGGGTTGAAGAATTGCGTGGTGGCGGCCCCCATTTCCCACCCGAATACATGGCGGTCTACGTTGCGCTCGGCAAACAAGGTCAAACTGCTTCCCGCCTGCTCAAAACATGCCCAGAATACGACGTTGAACAACATCAAGATGATGAATCCGAACATCTTGTCGAGTTGGACTTTGCCATCCTGCGCACCACGGCGGAGCAAAGACCCGATCACGAAAACGGCCACCACCAGCAGGACGTAACCCGCTACGTCGGTGTTCCGGAGCAAGAAGTACAGCACAGGCACCAAGGCCAAACAGCCGAGCAACACCGCATTAAAAGGGCTGAGCGGCCCCCAGGTGGGTTGGTGCAGCGTGGAGGGAGAGGGGGGCGCGCTGATGTGCGCATAGTGCCGTCCTCCCAATTGGAAGACCAGCACCCCAAGCAACATGCCGAAGCCCGCCAAAGCAAATCCAGCCTGCGCACCATAAATGTTTCCGACCTCGGCTACTACCGTGGTAGCGAGGAGGGCACCCAGGTTGATTCCGATGTAGAAAATCGTGAAGCCCGAATCCTTGCGGGCATCTCCGTCCGGGTAAAGCCGGCCCACCATGGTGCTGATATTGGGCTTGAACAATCCATTGCCGACGATGATGACCGCCATGCCCCAAAAGAGCAATTGCTCCGTGCCGCCCACGATGATAAACTCACCGATGGCCATCAGAATTCCGCCGAGCAACACCGCGAGCCGTGAGCCGAGGATGGAATCCGCGATTCGGCCGCCGATGACCGGCATGGCATACACAAGTGCGGTGTATGCGCCATACACGGCAAACCCTTTTTCATCCCCGAGGGCCAAGGACTGGATCAGGTAAAGCGCGAGCAGGGCGCGCATGCCATAATAGCAAAAGCGTTCCCACATCTCGGCGAAGAACAGGACATAGAGTCCCCGGGGGTGGCCCGTGGCGGGCATGGCAGTAGCGTCTTTCATGGAAAAAGGTGTCTTGCGGGGCGGAATCTAATGCACAATGGGGCGAAACCCGTTGCCGTTAGATATTTTCCTTGACAAAACCGAGCATCATCTCGTAGAGGTGGAGGCGCGTATTCCCTCCGTAAATGCCGTGATTTCGGTTGGGATATGCGAAGAAGTCAAACTGCTTGCCGGCGGTGATCAGGGCATCTGCCATATCCACGGCATTTTGGAAGTGCACGTTGTCATCCGATGTGCCATGGACGAGCAGAAGCGGTCCGCGGAGCTTGTCAGCGTGATTGATGGGGCTGTTGTCGTCATATCCCGAGGGATTTTCCTTGGGGGTGCGCAAAAACCGTTCGGTGTAAACCGTGTCGTAGTATTTCCAGTGGGTGACCGGGGCGATGGAGATGCCCGCTTTGAAGAAGTCTGCGCCGCGCGTCATGCAGAGGAGGGACATGAACCCGCCGTAGCTCCAGCCCTGGATGCCGATTCGGCCTGCATCCACAGACTTCCATGTCGCCAGATGTTGCGCAAAATCGATGAAATCCTCGGTCTCCAGCTTGCCCAGAGCGAGGTAGGTGCTGTGTTCAAATTCCCTTCCACGACGCGGGGTACCAC
This sequence comes from Bacteroidota bacterium, assembly GCA_041191165.1. Lineage (GTDB taxonomy): Bacteria > Bacteroidota > Bacteroidia > Flavobacteriales_D > Sanyastnellaceae > CAMCYM01. Next base: position 10,500 of record JBEEPJ010000054.1, read on the forward strand.
GCGGGTCGCAGCTGACGACATAGTATCCCTCTTGCGCGAGGAGTTGGTGAAAATAAAGCGTGCTCGCTCCCCAGGCATCTTTGACGGTGTTCACCCCGGGACCGCCGTAGATGGCCATGTACACGGGGTATTTTTTCGACGGGTCAAACCCATGGGGTTCAATCACATAGGCATTGAGGTCAATGCCCGCATCGTTCTTGAACTGGAAGAAGCGGGGGGCAGATAAGGTGTATTCTGCCAGGGTGGATTTCAAAGCGGCATTGTCTTCGAGCACCCGGACCGTTTTCCACTTGCGGTCGCGCAGGGTATACACCGGGGGGGTGCTCGCCGTGCTGTGATCGTGGATGCAGTAATCGAAGGTCCGGGAGAAGGCGGCGCCATGGGTGCCGGGCGTGCGATCCAACACCTCCAAGTTGCCCTTGAGATTCACCCGGGCGAGATGTTGCTGTGTCGCACCCTCCATCGAACCCGAAAAGTACACTTCTCCCCGCGCGGCATCCCAGCCATAAACGGATTCTACGTCCCAGTTTCCCTTCGTCAGTTGCTGAACCGAACCATCCCAACCGAACAAGTACAAATGGTTGAATCCATCGCGCTCGCTGGTGGTGATGAACCGCTGTGCATCCAGGAAAGTGAGGTTGTCGGTGATGTCGATGTAGGTCTCGGCCTTTTCCTGCCAACGCGTTACCGCTTCCACTTTAAGAGCACTCCAGGCTCTGCGGTCCATGCGATGCGGGGGAGGTATTCTGTCTTTTCCTGGGTCACTTGGAGGGTAGCGCCGCTCTCCACAGAATACACCTGCACCGAGACCTCACTGTTTCTTCCCCCCGCCTTCGGGTACTTAAAATTCACGAATTCGGGATACAGCTCACCATAGGTCTGCATGGAGAATTCCGGTACCCGGACCTCATCGAAGCGCAAAAAAGCCAGCCACTTCCCATCCGGTGACCAATGCATGGCATTGTCCTCGCCAAACTCCTCCTCGTATACCCAGTCGGTGGCTCCGTAGATATAACCGTTGGGCACCCCGTCCGGGGTGACTTGGGTTTCGGCCCCGGTCTTGAGGTCGATTAAGAAGATGTTGTTGTCTCGGACGAAAGCCACCCGATCTGCATTGGGAGAGAAGGAGGCGAGCCGTTGCTTTCGCCCGCTTTTCGGGGTCAGTTGTTGCCCGCGTTGCGCAGCGCGGTCGTAGACATAATAGGTCGCCTTGGTCGAATGGCGGTAGATGGCTTCTTCGTCCGTGGCGATGAGCATGAGACCTTCATCCGAGGAAAAACTGTAGCTATCGATGGTGCGATTGGGGTCTTTGAACACCTGCTGACTCGTGACCAGGGTGTCTACCGGTTTGCCGGTGAGGTAGGCAAAACGCACCACCGCCGACCCATTCCCCAGCCGCTCTAAGCTGGTGTAGTGCTGGCCGTCGGCCATGGAGGTAATGCCATAAATGCCTTTCGCGCGCAAGTTGCCAGAAGCCCAAATCTCCTTGTTGGACCATGCCGTTTTCTCTTGCGCCCAAGAGGAGAAGGCGGTGAGAAGACCGCAGGCGACCACAGCTGTGGCGCGGAGGAGGAGCGTGGAGTGGGAGCGTGTCATGCTGAGGCAAGTTGGGGCGGAAAGTTAAGGCGGTGGGGGTTAAGTTTGGCCTATGGAAACGGAACGAGGAACGGATTGGGCAGCGCTCGAAGCGGCAGTGGGGGGGAGCTTGCGGAGGGATGCGCAGGGGTGTGCGGCTTTTGCCAGTGACGAGACGGAGGACCTGCGGTTCTTGCCGGAAGCGGTCGTGGAAGCCCGCAGCGTGGAGGAGGTGGAGGCGGTCATGCGCTGGGCGCATGCGAATGAGGTGCCGGTGACGGCTTCTGGTGCGCGCACCGGCCTCAGCGGCGGCGCCTTGGCCGTGCGGGGCGGCGTGGTGCTTTCGCTTCGGCGCATGAACCGCATCTTGGAAATCGACATCGAAAACGGTCAAGTTCGGGTCGAGCCAGGGGTCATCGTGCAGGAGCTGCAAGAAGCTGTGGCGGCCCGTGGGCTCTTCTATGCGGTGGACCCGGCTTCGCGCGGATCTTGCACCATCGGCGGGAACATCGCCGAGAACAGCGGCGGGCCGCGGGCGGTCAAATACGGCGTCACCAAGGACTGGGTGCTCAGTCTCGAGGTGGTGCTGGCCGACGGAACCCGCATCGAAACCGGCGCCAACACCCTCAAAAACAGCACGGGCTACAACCTGACGCAGCTCCTCGTCGGGAGCGAAGGCACCCTGGGCATCGTCACCGCGGCGACCCTGAAGTTGCAGCCCCTCCCGCGCCACCAGGCCCTGATGCTGGTTCCATTCCACAGTGCCGCCGATGCCTGCGCCGCCGTGGCTTCCATCTTCCAAGCGGGGGTCGTGCCCTCGGCGCTGGAGTTCATGGAGCGTGATGCCATCCTCCTCGCCCAGGCGCACACGGGGGACCACAGTCTGCCCATGCCGCCCGAGGTGCAGGCCCATCTGCTCATCGAGGTCGACGGATTCCGGCCGGAGGACCTCATGCCGCAGGTGGAGGCGCTGTTGCCCGTCTTGGAGTCCCACGGCGCTGGGGAGCCCCTGTTTGCGGACGATGCGGCGTCCAAGGACCGGTTGTGGTTCCTGCGCCGCAGGGTGGGGGAGGCGGTGAAGGCGCACAGCATTTACAAGGAGGAGGACACGGTGGTTCCGCGTGCGCGCCTGCCGGAATTGCTGGCTGCGGTGAAGCGGATTTGCGCGGAGTCGGGCCTGCAGAGCGTGTGTTACGGCCATGCAGGGGACGGGAATTTGCACGTCAACTTGCTGCGCGGGGATTTGTCGGAAGCGGTTTGGTCAGGCCAAATCCACCAAGCCATCCGCCAGCTCTTCCGCGAAGTCCTCCGACTGGGCGGCACAATCAGCGGAGAACATGGCATCGGCTGGGTGCAGAAGGGCTACATGGATCTCGCTTTTCCCCAGCATCACCTCGCGCTCATGCGTTCGCTCAAGCACGCCTTCGACCCCAAGGGCATCCTCAATCCCGATAAAATCTTCCCGGATTAACTCCGGCGCCCTGCACTCCGATGGCTTTTCGTAGGTTTGCGGCTCACAATCGCAACCACTCGACCATGTCTACCTCCCTGCTGCACGGCAAAAAAGGCATCATCTTCGGTGCCCTGAACGACCAGTCCATCGCTTGGAAAACCGCGTTGCAAGCCCACGCACACGGCGCCCAGCTGGTCCTCACCAACGCCCCGGTGGCCATGCGGATGGGCGAGATCCACGAACTGGCGAAGGCGGTCGGCAACGCCCCGGTCATCCCCGCAGACGCCACGTCCGTGGAGGACCTCGAGAAGCTCATCGACGGCGCGGTGGAACACTTCGGCGGCCCCATCGACTTCATCCTGCACAGCATCGGCATGAGCCCCAACGTGCGCAAGGGCAAACACTACACCGACATCAACTACAGCTTCCTCCAAACCACCCTCGATGTCAGCGCCATCTCGCTGCACAAGACCCTGGCCGTTGCCATGAAGAAGGACGCCATCAGCGAGTGGGGGAGTGTGGTGGCCCTCACCTACATCGCCGCCCAGCGCATCTTCCCGGACTACGGGGACATGGCGGACGCGAAAAGCCTGCTCGAGAGCATCGCCCGGAGCTTCGGCTACCACTACGGCGTGGCGAAGAAGGTGCGCATCAATACGGTCTCCCAGAGTCCCACGGTGACCACCGCAGGCAGCGGCGTCAAGGGCTTCGACGAATTCATCGCCTACAGCGAATCCATGAGCCCCCTCGGCAACGCAGACGCCCAAGCCTGTGCCGACTACTGCGTCACCCTCTTCAGTGACATGACCCGCTATGTCACCATGCAAAACCTCTTCCACGACGGCGGCTTCTCCAACACCGGTGTCAGCCAAGAAGTTATCGGAAAGTTCGCGTAGTTTGCATGTTTCGCGATGCCATAGCTTAGGGTATTTCTGTCGTTATAGGCTTTTATTTAACGTTTAGAAATCAACGCTTGTCGTTTGATTGTGTATTTTTGGCGAAAATCCTGCAAATGTTGCGTTCGTCTTTGGGAGTTGTTGTCTTGCTTGGTTGCACCCTCCTTCTCGCTCCGATTTGGGCCCAGACGGGAGATCCTTGTACCGCTTTAAGATACACTTCGGGTGAGGGATGGGCAGCAGATTCCACAATCACGACTTCCCCAGCCAGTGGCATCAAGGGTATAGTAGCATGCGCCTCGGCGGCTTCAGCGATGTCAAACATAATAGGGAACACCACCTATGACCCGGCGGCCTTTCCTATCGATGTCAGCACGAGTAGTTGCGTGGATCCCAGTACATTGTTGCCTCAAACCATCGCGAATCCGGTTTCTGGCCAACCGTTGCTTTGGCTCAACTTTGATGCCCGAGCTTATGCCGGTACGTTTCAGATTCAAATCACAGATGGGAATGAGAATCTCGGTTGGGCACTGTATTACGCGGAGCCGCCCTTCACATACCCCACATTGAACGCCACTACCGGTGAATACATCTCCGGAGACTGTGATAATCTTACTTTCTGGATGTGCGGAACGGCCAGTTCGTCCAACTGGAACACGATTGTGATGCCTCAGTTCCGAGTCGCTGGAGCCTTTTACATCGCCATCTGGGATCAAGCGGCCGATGGAAATATGACCGTGGGGGCCTTCAAAACCCGCAATGGATGTGGAGGTGATCCCACTTTTGGGATGGTGGAGTTGGGAGATCAGCGGGTCCTCTGCAACGGAGATGGTACTTACACCGTGGAACAAGAGGTTTGGGGAATCAATGCCACCTTGGTGGCCAGCGATCCCGCTGCCCTTTCTTCCCCTTCAGCCCAGGTATGCCTCACGGGTCCTTCAGGTGTCACCCATGACACTTTGCGTATCTCTTATAATCACGGCACCGCGTTCAACTTCGATATCGATGCTTTGACCACCGGAGTAACGTCCCCCTGCGTGGTTCCAACCAATGCAGGAGATTTATTCTTTCACGACATTGCAGGAGCTTCCCCCGCTGACTCAGACAATGATGGAATTTGCGACAGCGAAGATTTGTGCACGAATAACACAGCTACAAATTACACCGCTGTTCCAAGCGCAGCTTGTCTCTTCACCTGGTATCTGGATGCCGATGGGGATGGATTGGGGCAAAGCGGAAGCTCACAATCTGCCACTTCTCAGCCCTCAGGATATGTTCTGAGTAATACGGATTTGTGCGACAACAACACGGCTTGCAACTACAACGCGAACACAACGACGAATGCGGCTTGTACCTATGCCACGACTTGGTACCCCGACACCGATGGGGATGGCCTGGGTGCGGGCACTTCCACATCGTCTTGTACTCAACCCTCCGGTTATGTCTCGAACAGCACCGATCTGTGCGATAACAACACGGCTTGCAATTACAACGCTGCCTCAGTGACGAACGCGGCTTGCGTGTATCCTGCGACTTGGTACGCAGATGCAGACGGAGATGGCTTAGGCGACTCGGGCGACACGCAGTCGGCTTGCAGCCAACCTTCCGGTTATGTGGCTGACAATACGGATCTGTGCGACGACAATACGGCTTGCAATTACGACGCTGCCGCAGTGACGAACGCGGCTTGTACGTTTGCTTCGACTTGGTATGCGGATGAGGACGGAGATGGCTTAGGCGACTCTGGCGACTCCCAGTCTTCTTGTACCCAACCCTCCGGCTATGTCGCGAACAGCACCGATATGTGCGATGACACCACAGCTTGCAATTACGACGCCAATACGACGACGAATGCGGCTTGCGTGTATCCTGCGACTTGGTACGCAGATGCAGACGGAGATGGCTTAGGCGACTCGGGTGACACCCAGTTGGCGTGTACCCAACCCTCCAGCTATGTCGTGAACAGCACCGATCTGTGCGACGACAACACGGCTTGCAACTACAACGCGAACACAACGACGAATGCGGCTTGTACCTATGCCACAACTTGGGTCCCCGACACCGATGGGGATGGCCTGGGTGCGGGCACTTCCACATCTTCCTGTGCTCAACCCTCTGGCTATGTCTCG
>JBEEPJ010000055.1:0-10969 GCA_041191165.1 Bacteroidota bacterium
GAAACAACCAGTTGCCTGAAGATTCAAAGGATTCTAAGAGCGCCATATCTGTCAATCAGTGGGTTCGTTGAACTATAATCCCGCCATGAGACGGTGATCGGACTCCAGCTTCGCGCGGAGGGCATTTCCTTCCCCCGCGAACATCCATCTTTTCGCCTCGATCAAGTGGGGGTGAAGATACCGGTCTACCGCAGAAAAGGAGACAAATTCACGCAGTCCCGATTGCAACTGAAGCACCGATGGAGACATTCCATCCGTCCCCCGAAGGTCGCAGGCCTGAGCAGCCGTGAGGGCTTCGATGGCCAACACCTGCTCTACATTATCCAGAATCCGCCAGAGTTTCAGCGCCCCATTGGCCCCCATCGAGACATGGTCCTCCTGTCCATTGGAGCTGTCGATGGAATCTGCCGAGGCGGGGGTGCAAAGCTGCTTGTTTTGTGAGACCAAACTCGCTGCCGTGTATTGCGGAATCATCCAACCGCTGTTCAACCCAGGCTCGCCGACCAAGAAGGGGGGCAATCCCTGCCGTCCGGAAAGCAGCTTAAAGGTCCGACGTTCGCTGATGCTGCCCCATTCATGCGCTGCGAGGGCGAGATAATCCAGAACCAAGGCCAGCGGTTGGCCATGGAAGTTGCCCCCGCTCAGCACCAGCCCTTCTTCCGGAAAAATGAGCGGGTTGTCCGTAACCGCATGCATCTCCGACGCAAGCGTCAATGTGGCGTGAGCAACTGCGTCCCGGGATGCTCCATGCACTTGGGGCACACAGCGGAATGAATACGGGTCTTGCACTTGCACCCTGGGTTCGAGCTGTTGATGGCTGCCCTGCAGCCAAGTCCGCACCCTTGCTGCACTCTCGATGGCCCCACGGTGACCGCGGATGCGATGGATGGCCGGATGGAACGGCTCTGCTTTGCCGTGCCACGCCTCCAGGGACCAGGCTGCGACGGCATCTGCCCAGTCGGCAATCCGTTCCAACCGCAGCAGGGATTGAACGCCATATGCCAGCATCATCTGCGTGCCGTTGATGAGCGCCAATCCCTCCTTGGGGCCCAGTTCCAGTGGAGACCACCCCTCCTCCGCCATGACTTCAGCCGCAGGCCTGTACACGCCATTCCGACCCAACTCTCCTTCCCCAATTAACGGCAAAACGAGATGCGCAAGCGGGGCCAAATCTCCGCTTGCCCCCAATGAACCCTGCTCCGGAACCCGGGGCAACCAGCCCATCCGCAGCCAATCCAGCATGCGCTCGAGCGTCGCCAGCCGCACGCCACTGTGGCCACGGGCCAGTGCCTTTACCTTGAGCAACAGCATGGTTCGAACCAAATCCTCCGGCATATTCGCCCCGACACCACAGGCATGGGACAACAAAATCCGGCGCTGCAATTCGCCCCATTGCTCCGGTGGAACAGAAGTATTGGCAAGGTCTCCAAAGCCCGTATTCACCCCGTAAATGGTCCGAGCTTCTGCCCCTGAAATCGCCGAAGTCAAGAAGGCTTCACATGCCTCCACCGCGCGTATCGCGTCCGGCGAAAGTCTCCAGTTCCCCTTGTGATTCAGGGCTTTCGCTACATCTGTAATGCCCCAAGGGGTCAGACCTATTTGCATCCATTCCACGGGTGCAAGATACACACCCACCGTTGCCCGTCAGGGGCGGTTTCCCGCACTATCTTGGCACAAATTTTTTCGATATGTCGCATCCACACTTGCTGGGGTTGGGCTTGGCAGTCACCCTGGGCATGGCCGGGTCTTTCCATGCTTCAGGCCAAACCCGTCGCATCCCATTTGAGTCGTTTGACCTGAAAAACGGACTGCATGTCATCCTCCACGAGGATCACAGCACGCCCATTGTGGCGGTGACGGTGATGTACCACGTGGGATCCAAGGATGAGGATACCACGCGCACGGGCATGGCTCACTTCTTCGAGCATCTCCTTTTCGAGGGGAGCGAAAACATCGGTCGAGGCGAATTCGACAGCTATGTGGAAGGCGCGGGCGGGGTTTTGAATGCGAATACCACGCAAGACAGAACCTTCTACTACGAAGTCCTGCCTTCGAACCAGCTCGAGTTGGGACTTTGGCTGGAATCCGAGCGGATGCTGCACGCCCGCGTGGAAGGCGTGGGCATCGAAACCCAACGCGAAGTGGTGAAGGAAGAAAAGCGACAGCGCTACGACAACCAACCCTATGGGCAGTTGCTCCCCGCCACCATGGAAGCCGTTTACCGGGAGCACCCCTATCGCTGGACCCCCATCGGATCCCTCGACCATCTGAATGCCGCGAGCTATGAGGAATTCATGGATTTTTACCGCCGGTTTTACGTCCCCAACAATGCCGTGTTGTCCATCGCCGGCGACATCGACTTGAAAACCGCGCGGAAACTGATTGAAAAGTACTTTAAGGACATCCCGCGCGGCGCAGAAATCGCGCGGACCCAGGTGGTAGAACCCCGGCGACAGGGCGAATACCGAGATACCATTTGGGGAAAAGATGCCCTGCCCATGGTCGTGCAGGCCTATCCGATTCCAGCCCAAGGCACGCCGGATTACTACGCCGTAGAAATGCTCAATCAGGTGCTGAGCGGCGGGGAATCCAGCCGGCTCAACCGGCGGGTGGTGGACGAGGAACAGCTCGCCTTGTTTTGTGGCGCATTCAGCTTCGGGTTGGAGCACCCCGGGGTGACGTTGGCTTATGCTTTGGCGTCGATGGGTGTGGATCCTGCTCAAGTCGAGCGAGCGATGAATGAGGAGGTCGAGAAACTCAAGCGGGAACTCATTTCGCCCACGGAGTTGCAAAAGTTGCAAAACCAAATCGAGTCGCAGTTTGTGCAATCCAATAGTTCCATGGCCGGGATTGCGGAATCGCTGGCGAACTACCACATGTACTTCGGGAACTCCGACCTCATCAACACCGAAATTGATCGGTACATGGCCGTCACCCCGGAAGACATTCAACGGGCTGCCCGCAAGTACTACGACCCCGCGCAAAGGGTGACCTTGTATTTCCTTCAAACTCCCCAAACTCAACCCTGATGATTCAGCTCCATACCCCCTTTTCCTGCTCGGCGTTGCGCATTTGGGCGTGGGCTGGGTTGTTTCTGACGATTTCCCAAGCGCTCATCGCGCAAGTGGACAGGACCCAAGCGCCGAAGGCCGGGCCAGCGCCCACCATCGCCATCGGGGATTACCATTTGGAGAAGTTGCCCAACGGTTTGACCTTGATTGTGGTGGAGAATCATCGCTTGCCCCGGGTGAGCTGGGAACTCAGCCTGGACATCACGCCCATCATGGAGGGACCCAAGACGGGTTTTGTGCGCTTCGCGGGTGGGCTTTTGGGAACGGGAACCACATCGCGCACCAAGGCCCAAATCGATGAATCCATCGACTTCATCGGAGGCCGGTTGAGCACGACTTCTGAGGGAATTTTCGCCGCTTCCCTCACCCGGCACACGGATGCCCTGCTCGAAGTGATGTCCGATGTCTTGCTCCACCCTTCTTTCGATGCATCTGAGTTGGAGAAGTACCGTTCTCAGGCGCTCAGTGGAATCGCCTCAAACGCGACCGATCCCGGTGCCATTTCGGGCAATCTGCTCTCCAGCGTGCTCTTCGGTGATGCGCATCCCTATGGTGAAGTGGAAACGGCTGCGACCCTCAAGGCCATCACACGGGAAGACCTCGTGGCCTATCATTCCACCTACTTCCGCCCCAACGTAGCCTACCTCGTGGTGGTCGGCGACATCAGCCCGGCCGAGGCGAAAGCAAAGGCCATGAAGTACTTCGGTTCTTGGGAGCCCGCAGAGGTACCTGTGACCCCTGTGAAAATGATCGGCATGCAGCAGGGGAATCAGGTTTGTTTCGCCGACTTGCCGGGAGCGGTCCAGAGCAACATCTCCATCGCCCATGTCGTCCAACTCAAGCCCGGGGAACCGGATGCCATCGCGGTATCGGTCATGAACAACATTCTCGGGGGCGGTGGTTTTTCCGGGCGGTTGATGCAGAATCTGCGCGAGGACAAGGCATTCACCTATGGAGCGCGTTCATCCCTCACCCCGGACCGTACCTTGGGTCGCTTTGTGGCCACGGCAAATGTGCGCAACGAAGTAACTGACTCCGCTGTGGTGGAGTTCCTGGCGGAAATTCAACGCATCACCCGGGATTTGGTCACGCCTGAAGAACTCAACACGACCATTCAATACATGACGGGTAGCTTCGCCCGGGCGTTGGAAAATCCGCAAACCGTGGCCTCCTTTGCGCTCAACATCGAACGCAATCGGCTGCCCAAGGATTACTACAAAACCTACCTGAAGAAATTGGCTTCGGTCACTGCGGAAGACATTCGCAGGGTGGCCGCGAGTTATTTACGCCCGGAAAACCTGTACATCGCCGTGGTGGGGAATCGCTCTGAAGTGGCTGAAAAACTGGCTCGTTTTGCCGGAAACAAGAAGGTTCAGTACTTCGATGCACTGGGCCAGCCGGTCAAGGGTTACCTCCCGGTTCCCGATGGCCTGACGGCACGGAGCGTGGTGGAAAAGCACTACGAGCTCACCGGAGGCGTAGCGAAGTGGCGCAACCTGAAGGGGGTTCGAAAGTTGGGACAGGTGCAAATGGGTCTTCCGATGGTGTTGGAATCCGAGCTCTGGATCCAGTATGGCAAGGGTCTGCGTGCGGAAGTCCGCATGTCCGGCCAGGTCATGATGCAGGAGGTGGCGACACCTGCCGGAGGCCAAATCGCTGCACAGGGCATGAAGAAAGAGGTCACGGGAACGGAATTGGAGAGCCGGTTGCGCGATTTGGATGCGCTGTATCTGTTAAATGCCATGGACAAGGGATGGGAGTTCCTTCTCGCGGGAATCGATCCCCAGGGGGAGCGTCCGCAATACGTCGTAGAAGTCCGAGAAAAAGGCAAGCCCGCGGATTCGCCGCCTGCAGAGACGCTCTATTTCGATGTCGAATCTGGCCTGTTAACCCGCATTTCAGCGCTCAAAGTGGGGACGACTGGACCCACCCAGACCGACGAGACCTATTCCGATTACAAGGAATTCGGCGGGTTCCAATTCCCAACCTCGGTAGCGATGACCGCAAACGGACAATCCCTGACGTCCACCTTTACCCAAATCGAGGTGAATCCCAAATTCGATAGCCAACTGTTCACCCTGAAACCCTGATCCCATGGCGACCACTTCCCGATCTTCAGTGCCCCCTTCCCCCAAAGCACTGATCCAGCTGAAGGGCGTTTCCGTCGCTCAATCCGAGCACGTCGTCGTTTCCGATGTGCATTTGGAGGTGATGCGTGGCGAGTTTGTCTACTTGATCGGAAAGACGGGGAGTGGCAAGAGTTCGTTGCTCAGGGCCTTGTATGGAGATTTGCCTTTGAACGCGGGAACGGGCAGGGTGTGTGATGTGGATTTGGCCTCCGTCAACCGCCGGAATGTGCATGCCCTGCGCCGGTTAATCGGCATTGTTTTTCAAGATTTTGCGCTGCTCCCGGACAGAACGGTGCATGCGAATCTGGAATTCGTGCTGCGGGCCACGGGTTGGAATGAAAAGGCCGCCATCGAAGAACGCATTTCGGAATGCCTCAAGGCCGTGGGTCTCGGAGCCAAGGGTTATAAAATGCCCCATCAACTCTCGGGTGGAGAACAGCAGCGCGTGGCCATTGCCCGGGCCTTGCTCAATTCACCTGCTTTGATTCTGGCGGACGAACCCACGGGAAATCTGGACCCGGAGACGACCGAGGAGATTCTGTCGCTGTTGCATGGTTTGGTCCGGGAAAATCGGACGGTCTTGATGGCGACCCACGACCACGACGCACTGCGCCGGCACCCGGGTAGGCTCATCCGATGTGAGCAGGGACGGATCGAGGAAGACGCTCCGGTGCGCTCAGCAACGACCACCGCGCCCCCTGCCGCAGAGGGGACGGGCTCGAAGGCGGGGAAATTCGTCACGCATGCCGCGCCCGTGTCCGCCGCGCCCGTCACGCATGCCGCGCCCGCTTCGACTGTATCCGCTTCAACGCCAGTGCCCCCCTTGACCCCAGAGGCCCCGCTGAACCCAGAGGCCCATGTGGCCCCTGTTCCCCCTGTTCCCCCTGCTCCCCCTATGTCCGAGCTAAAAGAAGCGCGGGAGACCCCTGTAGCCGCGGAGTCCGATGATGACGATTCCCGCTTTGAATGGGACGACCAGGATGATGCCTGGTGGGACAACCTCCCCGGGGCGGAATCCGAAGGGGAAGACGCTTCGGATTTGGACTTTTCACCTACGCTCTCTAAAGGTTCGACTGCGCCAGTCGGTGGCCTCGTTGAAACGGCCGAACTGCAAGGAGATGGAACTGAAGAAAGGCCTATCGATTCCGAGGAAACAGGAAATGCTGGGTATGAGGATAAGTCGGAGAACGGGTTGGCGAGTTCCCCTGAACCTGGCCCTGAGAAGCCTGGAGGACTGCCCCCGGGCATTCAGTTCAAACTCAATCGATGAGGGATTTCCCCAGCGCTTCCGACCCGATCCTCTCTGTTGTGATCCCGGTGCGCAATGCCCGAGCCGCTTGGCGAGAAACGTGGGAATCCCTTTGTGCGTTGGATGCACAAGGGGAATGGATGGAAGTGGTGGTGGTGGATGGCGGCTCGGATGACGGAACGTGGGAAGATTTGTGTGCCCAAGAACAACAGATTTCCCGAATGGGCCCCCGAATGATTCTCTTGCAGCGTCCGCCACTGGGCATTTACGATGCGATGAACGCGGGAGCCGCTTCCGCCGGTGGCATGTGGTGGACCTTCATGGGGGCGGGCGAGCGGGTAAATCCGCATTTTGATTGGCGGGCTTGGAGGGACCAGGCTTCGGAGGATGTGTTGCAGGTCTTCTCTGTGGATCTTCTTCCTCCGCGCGAGCCCGGGGTACCGGCTTCCTATCCTGCACGTTGGGACGCATCCCTTCGGTGGAGACATACCACGCACCACCAGGGCATCTGGTATCCGGCGAATTTGCTTCCCCTTCCCCCCTTCGACGTACGGTGGAAAGTGCTCTCAGACTACGACTTGCACTTGCACCTCTTTCAAGCGGGCTCCACCGCCCAATGCTGGCCCCTGCACTGGGTTTCTGTGCGATCCGGTGGTGTTTCTCGCCGGTTTGACCTGGCCCTCTACCGGGAAGAACTTGAAATTAAATGGAGGCGACTTCCCCTCCTTCAAGCTGCGGCCGTGACGCCTTTTATTCTGCTCAAGTGGCTGTACAAGCAGGGAATGCGAAACCTGCGTTCGCCGAGGTGAATCCCTCCTTTTGTGCCGCGCCAGAAAACCAATCGCAGGTCAGAGCAACTGGATGAACTGCATGAGATTCTCCTTGTAGGTGCGGGAGATGGGAATCTCGAGTTCACCGATGCGAACCGTGTATTGAAACGTGTCGATATGCTCGATGCGATCCACATTCACCACGTAGTTCCGGCTCACGCGCACGAAGAGCTGTTCCGGGAGTTTGTGCAAAAGATCCTTGAGCGACGCTTTGACGTTGTATTTGCGCTCTGCCACATGGATGGCGCTGTACTTGCCTTCCACCTCGATATACCGGATATCTTTCACCTCGACCCTGCGCAACTTGTTGCCCACCTTGGTGTAGAAGTGTTGCAAGCGAGGCGTACCTGCCCTGACTTGTTTTTCCAACAGGCAGGCCAAATCCTCCATCCCCAAAACCTTCCATGGCCCTTGCCCGTCCTCGATATCCCCTGCGCTGGCCAGCACTTCTTGGGTTGCGCCCGATGATGCGAGTTCAGATACCAGGGAGGAGATGACCTGTCCATTCCCAGAACGGCCTCGCCCCTCCTCCTCCCACGAAATCGGGTCGTTTGGATGATGGCCGTTTTTTGCAAGTAGTCCCTGGATTTCCTCCACCTCCAGGATTTTGAAGCGATCCGCCAGCACCGATTTCAACTCCTGCCACTCCTCCCCCATCATCCCGACCCAAACCACCGCATCTGGCCGTTGCTCCAGGGCCGACAGCGCAGCCGAAGCCACGTCGTGGGCCACGTTCACCGCGTATCCCAGACGCTCTAAAAAGGCAGCCACTTCCGTGATAGGCTGTTCTGAAACCAAGAGGATTTTGCCTTTGTGCATGGCTAGGGAATGTCTTCTAACAACAATTCCAGGTTCGAGTTGTTCGTTTTATATTCACTTTCGAAAACAGGGCATTCATGTGGCGCAACCTCCTACCTCAGATGGCCGCACCGGAGACGGAGACGGAGTTGGATTTGTCCGTTGACATTTTGTCTGACACGGAATGGCACATCGTCCTCTACAACGATGACGTCAACACCTTCGACCATGTCATCGAGCAGCTCATCTTGCACTGCGGGCATGACCCCCTGCAAGCCGAGCAATGCGCAGTCATCGTGCACTTCAAAGGCAAGTGCACCGTGAAATCAGGAAGCTATGAAAAGCTGGAACCGATTTGCACCAAGTTGCTGGAAGCCATGCTCAACGCTGAGATTGAGCCTTGAGATAGAAAGGCGACCTTTTCCCGCAGTGGATCGACCTCATCCGCGCATCGCGGAGATGGCTGCGGCGGGTTCTGGCGCACTGAAGGTCGAGGAACCTGCGACGAGTACCGTGGCGCCGGCGGCTTCCAATTCCCGGGCGTTTTGCAGCCCCACCCCACCGTCGATTTCGATGTGCGGCATGCGCTGAGCATGCGCAAAAACCGATCGGGTCCGGGCGATTTTATCGTAGGTTCTGGGAATGAAGGTTTGGCCTCCAAAACCCGGATTGACAGACATGAGGCACACCAGGTCCACCTCATCCTGTACATCGACCAATACCTCCGGAGGCGTGTGGGGATTGAGCGCAACGCCCGCGAGCATTCCGGCGGCGCGGATGGCCGTCAATGTTCGGTGGAGATGGTTGCAGGCCTCCCAGTGCACGGTGAGCACATGCGCCCCCAGGTCTGCAAAGGTCTGGATGTAGCGATCCGGATCCACGATCATCAGGTGGACATCCAAGGGCTTTTTCGCATGGCGGGCAATCGCAGCCATCACCGGCATCCCAAAGCTGATGTTGGGCACAAAAACACCATCCATCACATCCAGATGAAACCAATCCGCCTCAGAGGCATTGACCATTTCAATGTCGCGGCGTAGCTCGGCAAAATCTGCGGCGAGCAACGAAGGGGCAAGCAGGACGGACATGATGCAAAGGAACGGATTTACCGGCAATTCCCCACCTTTGCGCCATGCGCGAATGGCCTCCAATTGCTCCCATGATTGCTGATGCTGACGACGCCCGCGTGCCCGTTGTGGTGGGCCTGACCGGCGGAATGGGCAGTGGCAAGTCCACGGTGGGGCGCATGTGGGAAACGTGGGGAATTCCCCGGTGGGATGCCGATGCCGCGGGAGCCGCGCTCTACCGAAATGACGCATCGCTCCGCGAGGCAATCGGTGCACGATGGGGAAGGCGGATGTGGTTGGGGCCAAGCCCGGATCAGCACACCGACATCAACCGAAAGGAACTGGGCGCTGTGGTTTTTCAGGACCCCGAAGCCCTACAATGGCTCAATGCGCTGGTGCATCCCAGGGTCAGGGCCATGTTCTGCGATTGGTGGGCCCTCCAGTTGCAACGCCCCAGCCCCCCACCCTATGTCCTTCGCGAATCCGCGATCCTCTTGGAATCCGGTTTTGCAGCGGATTGCGATGTGGTCATCTTGGTTACTGCCCCCGAGCCAGAACGCATCGCCAGAATTCAACAGCGGGATGGTCTCACCGTCAGCGAGATTCGACAAAGGTGGGTACATCAATGGCCAGATGCGCGCAAATTCGAACACGTTCACGCCCATGTCCAGAACGGCCCAGCGGATCCCCTGCTCGACCAAATCGCCCTGCTTCACAGCCGTCTCCAAGGCAACCCCACCTGACCCTTTCCGTCTTGAGGGTAGCCGATTGCCCCAAGCTGCTCCCCGACCATGAAACCAGGTTGTCGATTGTTTACCAATCTTTTGGCCCTGCTCTTGAGCCCACTGGGCGGCTGGGCACAAAGTCCGGGGTTCGTCAATGTCGCACCGGGCATGGGCATCGACATCACGAACATCAATGGGCTCTACGGATCCGGGGTATCCCTCTATGACTACGACGGAGATGGTTGGGATGATTTGACCTTGGGCATCAACGGCACGGGGGTTCGGGTGTACCACAATGACGGAGGACTCTTCGTGCTTCAGCCTCAGCTTTCCATCCCCATGACCCACAATCCCAAGGCGGTGCAATGGGTGGATGTGGATGACGACTCGGACGCTGATTTATTCGTCGTGCAGGACGGGGGGCCTACCCGTGTGTTCGAGCAACTTGCAAATGGCAGCCTTCAGGAGCGATCTTCAGGAAGCGGATTGCCTGTGAACGGGAGTCTGCTCTCCTGCGCAGCATGGGCCGATGTGGATGGCGACGGTGACTTGGACGTGTATATCGGAGCCTACGCGGGAAACGTTGGCCCCAATGACCCCGAGCCCACAGAAATCAACTTGCTCTTTCGAAATGACGGGGACTTTCATTTCGCCGACATCACGGATGTCGCAGGGGTATCCAATGGAATCGGCTTGACCCTTGCCGTGTCGTTTCTCGACGTGGATAACGACGGCGACCCCGATTTGCTCGTGGCGAATGACAAGACCTACCCCAATGCCCTTTACCTAAATGACGGAACAGGCATTTTTACGGACGGCTCGGCGGCCTGGGGATTCGATATGGTCATCGATGCGATGACATTGACTGAGTCGGACTTCAACCACGATGGACTCCGAGACATCCTCATCACCAACACCGTCGATGGTCAAGGATTGGAGAACATGGTCTATTCCCTGGTCCCCTTCGCCCCGGCCCAAGAAGTTTCGGAAACCTACTTCGGGGAACAGCTGCACGACCATTACATGTGGGGAGGGACTTGGCTGGACTTCGACAATGATGCGGACCGGGACCTCTTCATCGCTGAACACGACCTGGGTCA
>JBEEPJ010000056.1:0-10860 GCA_041191165.1 Bacteroidota bacterium
AGGGGCCGATGCGCTCCAACCCCGGAGCGGGCAAAGGCTGATCCACTCCGTTCGCGCCCATCCACACCCGTCGGGCGGGAACCTTTTTCATGTCCCTTGCGTAGGGGAGGGGGTTGAGATTCGTCTCCATGGCCGGTTATATTTGCACCCGAATTTACGAACAGATGAAAACCTTCTTGATCGCCGCGACCACCTTGTCCATCCTGATGCAATCGAGCTGCGGCTCCAACGGAACGGGCGAGGCCAGCACCGCCAATCCCGATGCGGCCATGCAGGAGGCCGCCTGCGCTTGTCTCAAGGAGATGGACGCCGTCGTGAGCACCCTCATCGAGGAAGGCCAGAAGGCAAACTGGGAGGCCCGCCGATGGAATGATGAGCTCGCCTCGCGCACGGTTCCCTGCGCGGTTCGCAAGGAATCGCACGAGGAGACCTTGAAGTGGATCACGTTCCAGCAAGGCTGCCCGGACTATGCCTCCTACAGCTCGAAACTGGCCATCGTGAGCGAAAAACTCCAGGCTTTCCGGGCCTCTGAGGCTGAGCCCGTGCAGGACATGAAAGCCGTCACCGGCGGTGGCGGTGCGAAGGAGTTGCTCGATCAGCTCGCCGGAAAAGGCGGCAACAGCGGCAACGGGTCCAACTAAAATCCCCCGCCCGGACTCAGGGGGCGCCGGTACCGTCCTCGCCCAGTCCGAGTTGCGCGAGCATCTGCTGCACCTCCTCCCGCGTGCTCGATAGCTGCGACTGGCAGTATTGCAGCAGCACGTGTGCGCGATGGATGCGCTGGGTCAAGCTGTCGATGGACACATCGGACTGCGCGAGTGCATCCACGATGGAGCGCAACTCGGCGAGCGCGGGGTCAAATCCGCTGGGCAACGCCTCGGAAGCGGGTTCAGGGGTGTTCTTCTTGGGGCCGGCCATAGTCAAATTTTTCAGCTGGGAATGTCTTTTGAATCGGTGGGAATCTCCTCTGGTGCTGGCGTGTGCCCCTTGCTCCCGGGGACCGGGAAGGGTTCCGGGTGCACCTGGGTGACTTGGGCTTCCAGCCAACCGACGTGCAACTGAACCTGGACCGGAAGCCCGGGGTCGAGCCGCGCGGCCTCGGTCACGGGGCGATTCGATTGCCACGCAATGCTGAACCCCCGAGCCAGGGTATGCGCCGGATCCAGCGCATGGACCGTCCGCTCCAGCTCCACCAACCGCCGCCGCTCGTTTTCCATGGCGTGGCGGCTGAGCTCCTGCAACCGCTGGCTGAGCGCGGCGAGTTGTTCCGAGGCAGACTGGCAGCGGGATAGGCTCCATTCTCGCATCGAGCGGCTGGCATGGTCGAGCCGCAGGGCGGCGGCATCGAGGCGGTGCGCGACCGACTGTTCCAGCTGCCGCACGTAATGGCGCAGCTGGGCTTCTTGGCTCCGGGTGGCATTGCGCGCATGTTCAGACAAGCGCTGGCCTGCATGCCAAAGCTGTGCCCACAACTCCTCGGAGATGCGCAGGATGCGCTGCGCCGTTTCCGTCGGGGTCTTGCAGGCCGTGTGGGCCACCGCGTCCGCCAGCACGAAGTCGCTTTCGTGGCCTATGCCAGTCCAAACCGGGCACAAGCAGCGCGCGAGTTTCAGGCACACCTCGAGATGATTGAAGGCGTCCAGGTCCAGCTTGGCCCCGCCGCCGCGCACCACCACCAACAAGTCCGGATCCCAAGCTTCCGCCTGGGCAATGGCCGCCAGCAACGAGGCTGGCGCGGCTTCACCCTGCACCGTGGCAGCGAACACCTTCAGGTCGTAGCGAAAACGGGCGGGATGCCCGAGCAGCACCGTACAGAAATCCCGAAATCCGCTGGTATTGGGGGAGCCGATCAGGGCAATTCGCTGCGGAAGCAGGGGCATGGGAATCCGCTTGTTCCATTGGGTAGCGCCCTGTTTTTCAAGCATTTCCATGGTGGCCCGCATCCGGCGTTCCAATTCGCCGAGCATGAACTGCAGGTCGATTCGCTCGATTTGCAAGGCCAAACCATGCACCTCATGAAAACTCACCCGCGCGTGGAACACGATTTCGGTCCCGGCCCGCAGCAACTGCTCGGCCTCCGCCCCGAGTTCCTGCTGGATCGCCCTGCCGCTGGCCTGCCAAATCATCCCCCGCATCGCCGCCTGTTTTACCCCGGCCGCCTCATCGATGAGGTCGAGGTAGACGTGGTCTCTCCCCAACTGGCCGCGCACCTTCACAATCTCAGCCCGCACCAGCCAAATCCGGTTCTCCGTCGCCTGGTCCAGCGCCCGCCGAATCGACTGCGCCACCTGGCGCAACGTAAAGACCCTCGGCGCTTCCGTGGCCACCGAAGTCAGGGGTTGATCCACCGCTTCATCGCCGCCACGCGGCCATCGGCAGTGCGGAACTGGGCGATCAGCACGCCTTGGGGCAACCCCGCGGCGTCGAGCTGCCACCCCCCGTTGAACAGGGGAAGACCTGCGACTTCGCGCCCCCGGCTGTCGAAAATGGCCACCGAACCTTCCGGGCCGGAAATCCACCAGCCGGATGCACGGGGCACGACATTCCATTCCATGCGGTCCTCCGCAGTCCCCGCGTCGGTTGTGGCCGCCTCCCCGAAGGTGGCGCTTCCTCCGCCAAACTGGTCCCCCCCGGTGCCGCCGTTGCCGTTGGCGGCGATGCCCGAAGCGTAGACCGTGACAGGGCCACTCCCCGCCGCCGGCGCCGTCCACAGCACCTCGAACACCGGATTCGATGACAGGGCATTGTGCTCGAAGAGGTGTCGGCCCGTCACATCCTCCAACTGGACATTGGAGGACGGCTGCGCGAAAGTTCCTGCGTTGTTCCCATCGCCGAGGAGGGCGGTGGCCTGCATGCCGAAGCCCGACGGAGTGGACTGGCTGTGATTCACCTGCACCCGCAAACGGTAGGTCAAACCCGGGGTGTACGTATCAAACGTCTGCTCCCCCTCCAGCGGATCGCGCAGCGAAATGGCCAGCGTGGTGCCGAAGTTCCCCCCCGAGTGACACGAGCCACAGGTGGCAGAACTCCCCGGTGCGCCCGTCCTGTCCTTGTTCTGCGATTCCGCCACCCCATCCCCGCTGGACATCAGTCCCAGCGTCGCCATCGCGATACCCAATCCAAGCCATCCTCTGCGCATGTTGCGGAAATTGATTTGGACCAAGTTACAAAGGTCTGCTCTGTGCCGTATTTTCGGCGCCAGCAAAAAATCAAATGCCATGAACCGAATTGTATTCGCGGGTTGGATGCTGTTCGTCGTCCTGATTTCTGCCTCCGTGGAGGTTTGTGCCCAGCGGGTGACCGAAGACGCGCCGCCACAATTCACCCAGCTCTTCAAGGTGAATTTGACGGATTTTGCCTTCGGTCAGTACACCGCAGGTTATGAGCGGGTGTTGAATTCGTCCACGACCCTGGGCATCTTGGTCGGGGGAATCGGGTTCTACGAGGAGTCCATCAACAGCAACTTCGGGGCGCGATACGACAACTCGGGATTTTGGGAAGGGACCGAGGCGGCGGTGGAGGCAGAGGTTTCCGGATGGGAGCTCTCCCCGGAGGTCCGCCGCTACGGGTACATTCACGACGGCATGCCAGAAGGGCTGTATGTGGCGGGATACCTGCAGTTGCGTTCGCTGCGCGCGGAAGTCGATGAGGAGGTGGATTTTCTGAACCAGAATCTCTACGGGGTGGATTACCAGCATGAAATCGACCACGACTTGCGGCTCTTTACTTTCGGGGCGGGCATCAACCTGGGTTATCAATGGATTGCAGACAACGGGCTCACCATCGACGCCTACTTCGGGCCCATGTTCCGGAGCGTCAACCGCAGCTGGGATTTTGATGCCGTTCCGGAGGGACAAGAAATCGCCGAAGAGGCGGCGACGGACCGCATGCGGGAGAGCTACTCTTTGCGTCCCGTCCTCTATGACATGTACAATGGCCGCACCGGCCCATGGCTCAGGGGGGGGATTCAAGTGGCCCTGGGATTCTGATCGGCCACGACCTCAACCGCTATCATTCTGACATCATTACTGATATTTATCGATCATGAAGGCTTTGAAATTCTGGGGAGTTCTGGGAGTAGCTTGCGGTGTAATCTGGGGAACGGGATGCTCCTCATCAGCTCCGGCTGAGCAGGAAGTGGACCCCAAAGTGCGGCTGGAAATCACGAACGTAATCGACTCGTTGTTCGCCGGTATGGCGCGCAAGGATTCCGCCCTTCTGCGCCAGGTCATGGTGCCCACCACTTCCATACACCGGGTTCAGCTCGACACCGCGGGAGAGCAGAAAATCCACTACGTCTCGGGCGAGTCCTTCCTGCGGGCGATGACCAACACGGGATTTGAGCAACGCGAGGAATGCTGGGACATGCAGGTACAGGTCAACGAAAACCTGGCCACGGTCGTTGCCCCCTATCGTTATGAACTCAATGGCGCATTCGCCCACTGTGGGGTGAACCAGTTCGGATTGATCAAAGGCCGCGAAGGCTGGCGGATTCATTCCTTGGAATTCAGCATCACCTCACGGGATTCCACAGAATGCGCCACGAAGTATCCCCGCTCAACCGACGCAAAATGAAGCGCAACATCCTCCTCATTCTCCTGGCTGCAGTAGTGGTCGGAGGGGCGGTCTTCCTATGGATGTGGAACAAACCCCACAAGGATTACGCGGCCCAGGAAGCAGAGGCCACCCTTTCGGCAGCCCAGTTCTACGCGGATTTTCAGCAGAACAAGGATTCCATGAATCTCGCTTATGCAGAGAAAGTGGTGCGGCTGGAGGGCGTTTATCAAGAACAAATCGACCCCAGCACCATTCTGATGGAGCCCGGAATGGCGATTCAGCTGCAAGCCCCCGGCACGACCTTGCCCGAGCCGGGTTCCACCATCAGCGTGAAAGCACGGTTCCTGTCGTACGACGACCTGATGGGCGAGGTGAAATTGGACAACGGGGTCATCGAGCCGTGAGGGGGAGATTGGGGAGGGGGGATGCGCAACGTTTGGCCTGAAAAATGAGTCAAATCGATATGGACACAGGACGGAAAAGGCTTTTCGCAGGGCTGCTCTTGGTGGGCGCTGTACTTCCGGCGCAAGCCCAGCTCGATATTACCTCAGGGTTGACGCTGGAGGAGTATGTCAACGAGATTCTGCTGGGTTCAGGGGTGACCGCGAGCAACATCACCTTCACGGGCAGTCCCGTGCAGCTGGGGTACATGACGGGCGGGGCGGCGAACTTTTCCGTGGCTTCGGGACTGGTGCTCAGCACGGACTACGCCACCAACCCCGACTGCCAGAACAATGATTTCTGCATCGATTGCACCGGGATGTACAACGAGCCGGATCTGCTGACGATCGCCAACAGCGTTCCGCCCCTCATCGGACAGAACTTCACGGTACAGGACGTCAACGATGTGTGCATCCTGGAGTTTGACTTCATCGCGACGGGGGATACGGTGCGGTTCAATTACGTGTTCGCGTCGGACGAGTACCTGACGTTTGTGAACACGACCTACAACGATGTCTTTGCCTTCTTCTTGAGCGGTCCGGGCATCACGGGACCGTACGCCAGTCCCCCCGGCTTTCCGGGAGGAGCCGTGAACATCGCCTCGGTACCGGGTTCCAATCCATCCCTGCCCATCACCATTTCTTCTGTCAACCCCAATACGAACGCCCAGTATTACATCAACAACCCGGGGGGACAGAACCCGTGCATCAATGGATACACGGTTCCTTTTACCGCGGAGTGGCCGGTGGAATGCGGCGAAACCTACCACATCAAGCTCGCCATTGCAGATGGCACGGATGGCGCGTTGGAGTCCATCGTGGTGTTGGAGGAGGGCAGCTTCACCTCGAATGCCGTGGTGGAGGTGGACTTGACGATCGACGTGGGGGGGCCGGAGGAGAATACCTTGTACGAAGGTTGCGGCACGGCCCAGTTGACTTTCACCCGTCCGGTGGAGACCATCCTCGGGGTGGAAGAGATGGTGATCATCAATTATGCGGGAAGCGATGCCATCAACGGCGTGGATTTTTCAGAGTTGCCCGATACGGTCTTCTTTCCGCCCAATGTGTTGACGGTCAGCTATCCCTTGCAAGCATTCTTTGACGGCATCAACGAGCCGGCGGAGTTGGTGGTGCTGGAGATATTGAACGTGGCCGCCTGCAACAACGCGGGATTGACCACGTACTTCGAGTTTTTTATCGCCGACGACCCCGAGCCCTTGGTGGTGGACGCGGAGCCGCTGTTGCTCTGTCCCGGGGGGACGGGTACGGTGGTGCCCACGGTAACGGGGGGGTATGGCCACTACACCTACCTGTGGTGCGATGGTTCGGACGGGGCGACGCAGACTTTTACGCCCCCGGGGAGTGAGACGTGCCTGTTGATCGTGGGAGACACGTGCGGGTTCCCGGTGACCGAATTCCCGGTCGAAATCGTAGTGGTGCCGCCGCCCAACGCCACGGCGGGAGCCGACTTGTGGGCCTGTGGGGAAGCGCAACTCGCCGGGACCATCTTGGGATTGCCCCCGGCCACCTGCGGGGATGATGCCGGAACCTACACCCACTGCTACGGGGAGAACGCCACGGATTCCTTCACCTATTGCCCTGACAATCCGGGAGATGGCACTTATATGACGGTGTCCTTTTTGCAGGGTACGACGGAGAACTTCTTCGATGAATTTTACGTGTACGACGGGGCGAGCATCGCAGCGCCGTTGTTGGCAGGGCCCATTTACGGCAACTTGGCAGGCCAAACCTTCACCGCCAACAACCCCGGTGGCTGCCTCACCCTCCAAGTGACTTCCGACTTCAGCGTCTCTTGCGTCAGCGGGGCGCTGACGCCCTGGGAATACGTCGTGGGATGTACCAACGCCGGGGGCATCAACTGGCTGTGGAGCCCATCTACAGGCCTGAGCTCCACGACGCTGCCCAACCCCAGCGTGACGGTCCAGGTGCCGACGACTTACACCCTCCAGGCGAGCCTGGCCACCTATCCTTTCTGCTCCACCACGGATGAGGTCGTGGTGAGCCCCTCCTTCAACTTCGAATTCACCCCGACGGATCCCACCTGCTTCGCGAATGATGGTTCGGTCGAGGTGGATGTGACCCCCAATGGCACCACGGGGCCGTGGCAGATCCGGGTGTACGATGCCGCTGGCGACGTCGTGGCGACCGCCCTGAACTTCGGGGGCGTCTCGGTGTTGGGCGGGCTGGAGCCGGGGGAATATGCCGTGGAAGTCGAGGACAGCTTTTGCGCCACGGAGGAGGAATTTGGTTTGGCCTACCCCCAGCAGCTGACGATTGCGGCGAGCCTGGACACGACCATCTGCATCGATGGAATGGCCACGCTGCAAGCTTTTCCGGCGTACAACGACCCCAATACGCAATGGCATTGGAGCACGGGCGCGACGACGGCGTCGATTTCCGTCGGTCCCAATGGCCCCACGCCTTACACGGTTTATGCGACTTACGGCGCGGGCTGCGAGACGAACGAGGAGGAGGTCTGGGTGGAATTGTACGATCCGCTCCAAATGACGTTGAGTGTGTCGGATGTGGTCTGCCCGGGCGACAGCGCGTTGGTGGGGGTGACGTTCACGGAGGGGGGATTGCCGCCTTACGGCTACGCCTGGAGTGCGCCCGCGTCAGGGGGGAGCATCAATCCTGGGGCCCAAGAGCAGTATGTGTTCCCGACGTTCACCACCACGTACTGTGTGGAGGTGACGGATGCGTGCGAGACGCCCGCGATCGGGGGGTGTGTCGAAATCGGGGTGCCAGAGCCGGTGGATCCGGCTTTTGTGGTGGATACCTTGGGGGGGTGTTACCCGTTGACGGTTTCGTGGACGGGGGTGGCGGACAACGTCGAGGCCATCGCGAGTGCTTCCTGGACGTTTGGAGACGGAGGCACCTCGGGCAGCATTGGTCAGGCGAGCCATACCTACATCGAGGACGGAACTTGGACCATCACCCACACGGTGACCACGGTGGATGGGTGCGTTTATGCTGCGGAAGTGCTGGACATGGTGGAGACGTTCATCCCGCCGGTGGCGGATTTCACGGCATCTCCCTGGACCTTGACGCTTCCTGAGTCGCGCTTTGACTTTGCGGCTTATGGCAACTTCTACACGTCGCTCTCCTGGGATTTTGCGGGGCTGGGAGCGGATGTGTTGCCGCAGACCTCCTTCACATTCCCGACGGTGGCGGGAACCTATCCGGTGACGTTGGTGGTGGAGAACGATTGGGGTTGCCGCGATTCCGTCACCTACTCGGTATCGATCGACGACAGCTTCGTGCTGTTCATCCCCAACATGTTCACGCCGGATCAGGACGGGCTCAACGATGCGTGGCAGTTCTATGGCATCGATGTGGACACGGAAGACTTTTTGGTGCAGGTGTTCGACCGATGGGGAGAGGTGATTTACGAGAGCCGGGACCTCGAAGGGGCTTGGGTCGGGGATGTGCAGTCGGGCAGCCACTTTGCATCCAACGGCACCTACCTGTACCGGGTGGAAACCCGGAGCCTGGCCACGGGAACGCGGCAGGTGGTGGAGGGATTCGTGACCTTGGTGCGCTGAGGTGAGGGCTGACAAGGAAAAGTGGTTCTCGCCGGAGGGCAGGATCATCGGCTTGGATATTTTGCGGGGTTTGGCCATCGCAATCGTCGTGTATGTGCACGGGGCGCTGCTGGTTCCCCAACCGGCCCGGAAGGTGTACCTGAGCGGGCTGCCCATCAAACTCGACGGCGTGTCGGTTTTCTTCGTCCTCAGCGGCTTTTTGATCGGGGGCATCCTGATCCGGACCCTGGCCCAGGGGAAGCTGGCGTGGCGGGATTGGCGGGCTTTCCTGATGCGACGTTGGTTCCGAACCCTGCCCAACTACCTGCTGGTGCTCACCGGATTGGTGGTGTACCTGAAGGCATTCGACCCTCAAGGGCTCAAGCACTTTCAATGGAGTTACTTTTTCTTTGGCCAAAACCTGACCCAACCGCATCCTTACTTCTTTCCTGAAGCTTGGAGTTTGGCCGTGGAAGAGTGGTTTTACTTGTTGTTTCCGCTGGCGTGTTGGGCCATGGCGCGCTGGCGCGGATGGCGGGGGGAGGCGGTGGCGGTGCCTGCGGCGCTTTTTCTGTTGGTGCCCCTGGGATGGCGATGGGTCACGTACCGGGAGGGGATGGATCCTGAGCTCTTCGACCGGGGGATTCGCAAGGTGGTGGCCATGCGGCTGGATGCCCTGATGTTTGGGGTGGTGGCGGCGTATGTGCAGTGGCGTTGGAAGGAGGGGTGGCTTCGTTGGCGCAAGCCGGGCTTGGTGTTGGGAACGGGGTTGCTGGCGTTCTTCTATTTCGATGCGGGGGAATGGAAGGGGGCTTTCCCGCCGCTGATTTTTGTGTGGGAGTCGCTTGCGGTGCTGGCCTTCCTGCCGTACTTATCCCAGCTCAGGACCACGGGATGGAAGGGGCTGGACCGGGGCATCGTCTTCCTCAGCGTGATTTCGTACTCGCTTTACTTGTTGCATCTGACCCCGGTCCTCCATCACGTCTTGCCGGCGGTAGGGGCGGAGCAATGGCCGGCAGCAGGGGCTTGGACGTTCTATGTGGGCGTGTCGGTGCTGGCTTCCTTCGTGCTTTATGCGGTCTTCGAGCGGCCTACCACCCGGCTGCGGGACCGGTGGTGGGCCTAGGCGGACGGGCGGGCATTACGAGAGGAACAGACCTACCCCCAGGGCGGTCAGCACCAACAATCCGATCCATGCCGTCAGGCGCAACCACTTGGGGGGCCGGGCTTCTTCGGGGAAGTCGGCGCGAGAGACCAGCACGAGGTTCGCCAGTCCCACCACAGGCGCGATGATGAAGCTCATCGTGGTCGCGAAGTCGACCAAGGTCCGGATGTCGCTGCCAAACTGAGCAATCAAGACGAAGGCCCCAGCGCCAATCACCACCAACATCGCCCGGGTGAGTCGGTCGGAGACCGGCTGCTCGCGCAGGCTGGCCACCGAATGGGCGACCGACCGGGCATAGCCGTCGATGCAGGCGATGCAGGTGCCGATCATGGCGGAGAAGGCGGCGGCCGCCATCAACCAGAAGCTCCAGCCTCCGATGGCTTGGGTGTAGATTTGGACTACAGCGGCGGCAAAAGCAGCTGGAGCCGTGGGAAAATCCACGTCGGGCAAGTACATCAGCCACGCCCCCAGCGCGCAGAACATCAGGGCGAGCACCGCGGAAAAAAGGTAGCCCACGTTGAATTCCGCCAGCGTGTGGCGCAGCGGCGGCTTGTACTTCGTCTGCCGGATGCGCTCCAGGGTCCAGAGGCTGTTCCACGTGCTCAGATCGACGGCGGTGGGCATCCAGCCCATCAGCGCGATGGCGAAGGCCAAATCCGCTCCCCGCCAAGGCGCGAAGTCCGCAGGGGGCGGGGGAACGGCGGAGAGGGGCGTTCGCCACCACACCACGGCGAAGGCGACAAAGGTGCTCACGAACAACACGGCCGTGATGACCTTGATGACCCGGTCCAGGACTTGAAAATTGCCCACCGCCAGCAACACCGTCGACCCCGCGAAGACCACGGCAGCTACGGCCGTGGTGGCCGGCCGTCCCACCCGCTCGCTGATGCCGCCCAAGTGATCCAGAAAGGACGCCGTCACGAGCCCGATGGCGCCCATCACGAAAAAGCAGGTGCCCAGCGTGACCAGCAGGTACGCCCACGCCGCCCCCCGCCCCAGCTTCCGGTACCCGTCGATGAGCGAGGTCCCCGTGGCCGAGGCGTAGCGCGACCCGAACTCGAAAAAAGGATACTTCGCCACGTTCGCCAGGACGATGGCGCCCACCAGCCCCCAGCCGTAATCCGCCCCCGCCCGGGTCGACTGCACCAGATGG
>JBEEPJ010000057.1:0-10714 GCA_041191165.1 Bacteroidota bacterium
CACCGATGCACTGCAGCAGACGATCGCTTCCGTGCTGCCGGAAAACACCGTGGTGACCGAGCCCATCCTGGCCGAGAATCCGGGGCGATTCGTGCTGTTTCCTATCGAGCACAACGACATTTGGGAGTTCTACAAGAAAGCAGAGGCGAGCTTCTGGACCGCGGAAGAAATCGATCTCTCTGCCGATATCGTGGACTGGAACACCAAGCTCAATGACAATGAGCGGTACTTCATCAAGCACATCCTCGCCTTCTTCGCGGCCTCCGACGGCATCGTGAACGAGAACCTGGCCGAGAACTTCGTCGCTGAGGTGCAGTACACCGAGGCCAAGTTTTTCTATGGTTTCCAGATCATGATGGAGAACATCCACTCGGAGACCTACTCGTTGCTCATCGACACCTACATCAAGGACAAGGCGGAGAAGACGATGCTCTTCAACGCCATCGAGACGATGGATTGCGTGCGCAAGAAGGCGGAGTGGGCGCTCAACTGGATTGAGAACGGCAGCTTCGCCGAGCGCATCGTGGCCTTCGCCGCGGTGGAGGGCATTTTCTTCAGCGGCAGCTTCTGCTCCATCTTCTGGCTCAAGAAGCGGGGCTTGATGCCGGGTTTGTCCTTCAGCAATGAGCTCATCTCCAAGGATGAGGGCCTGCACTGTGACTTCGCCTGCCTGCTCTACAACGACCACATCGTCAATAAGTTGCCCAAGGCCACGGTGCGCAAGATCATCGTCGACGCGGTAGCCATCGAAAAGGAGTTCATCTGCGAATCGCTGCCGGTCCGCCTCATCGGCATGAACGCCGACCTGATGTCCAACTACATCGAGTTCGTGGCAGACCGCCTGCTCGTCGAGTTGGGCAACGAGAAGGAGTTCAACACCGCCAACCCCTTCGACTTCATGGACATGATCTCCCTGCAAGGCAAAACGAACTTCTTCGAGAAGCGGGTGGGTGAGTACAAGAAAGCCGGGGTGGAAACCAACCGCGACGCCAACGACCACGGATTCTCCCTCGAGGCGGAATTCTAACCCCGCTTCCCCCTCCCGATCCTCCTCTTTCCCTTTTCCATTCTCCTTTTTCCCCTTCAAGCCCTTACACCATGTACGTTATCAAGCGAGACGGACGCAAAGAACAGGTCCAATTCGACAAGATCACTGCACGCATCAAGAAGCTCTGCTACGGCCTGCACGAAGCGGTGGATCCCGTGAAAATCGCCCTGCGGGTGATCGATGGGGTGTATGATGGGGTCAAGACCACCGAACTCGACAACCTCGCAGCCGAGGTGGCCGCTACGAACGCGGTGAGCCATCCCGATTATGCGAGTTTGGCCAGCCGCATTGCCGTTTCCAACCTGCACAAGGCGACCAAGAAGTCTTTCGCGGAAACGATGGAGGATCTCTTCCGCTATGTCGATCCGGTGACCGGGGAGAATGCCAGTCTCATCGCTGAAGATGTGATTGAAATCGTGCGGGCGAATGCGGCATACCTCGACTCGCAGATCATCTACGACCGGGATTTCAACTACGACTACTTCGGATTCAAGACCCTCGAGCGTTCCTACCTCCTCAAGCTCGATGGCGCAATCGTAGAGCGTCCGCAGCACATGCTCATGCGCGTGGCGGTGGGCATTCACAAGGAAGATCTCGAGAGCGCGGTCAAGACGTACCACCAGATGAGCGAGGGCTGGTTTACCCACGCCACGCCCACCCTCTTCAACTCCGGCACCCCCAAGCCCCAGATGTCGAGCTGCTTCCTCCTGACCATGAAGGAAGACAGCATCACCGGCATTTACGACACCTTGAAGCAGTGTGCGAAGATTTCGCAGAACGCGGGAGGCATCGGGCTCGCCATCCACGACATCCGGGCGACGGGCTCTTACATCAAGGGAACCAACGGCACCAGCAACGGCATCGTGCCCATGCTGCGCGTCTTCAATGACACGGCCCGCTACGTCGACCAAGGCGGCGGCAAGCGCAAGGGCTCCTTTGCCATCTACCTCGAACCCTGGCACGCCGACATCTTCGACTTCCTCGAACTCAAGAAGAACCACGGCAAGGAAGAGCAACGCGCCCGCGATCTCTTCTACGCCCTCTGGATTCCGGACCTCTTCATGAAGCGCGTCAAGGAAAACGGCGACTGGACGCTGATGTGCCCCAACGAATGCCCCGGGCTCAGCGATACCCACAGCGAGGCTTTCGAGGCGCTCTACACCCGCTACGAGTCCGAGGGCAAGGGGCGGAAAACCATCCGGGCCCAAGAACTCTGGTTCAAAATCGTGGAGTCTCAGATCGAGACCGGCACGCCCTACATGCTCTACAAGGATGCCGCGAACCGCAAGTCGAACCAACAGAACTTGGGCACCATCCGGTCCTCCAACCTGTGCACGGAAATCATCGAGTACACGGCTCCCGATGAGGTAGCGGTATGCAACCTCGCCTCGATTGCCCTGCCCAAATTCGTGCAAGACGGGTCGTTCGACCACGACAAGCTCTTCGAAATCACCTACCAGGTCACGCGGAACCTCAACCGCATCATCGACCGGAATTACTATCCCATCCCCGAGGCGCGCAATTCCAACATGCGGCACCGGCCCATCGGCATCGGGGTGCAGGGATTGGCGGACGCCTTCATCTTGCTGCGCTTCCCCTTCGACTCCCCGGAGGCCCGTGCGCTCAATTCGGAGATTTTCGAGACCATTTACTACGCAGCCGCCACGGCTTCCAAGGACATGGCGAAGGAGGAAGGAGCGTACGAGACCTTCGCGGGTTCCCCCGCTTCGCGTGGCATTCTGCAATTCGATATGTGGGGCGTGACCCCCAGCAGCCGTTGGGAGTGGGATGTGCTCAAGGAGGAGATTCAAGCCCATGGCCTGCGCAACTCGCTGTTGCTCGCCCCCATGCCCACCGCCTCTACTGCCCAAATCCTGGGCAACAATGAGTGCTTCGAACCCTACACCTCGAACATCTACACCCGCCGGACGCTTTCCGGGGAATTCATCATCGTCAACAAGCACTTGCTGCATGACCTCAATCGCTTGGGGTTGTGGAACGATGACATGAAGAACCGCATCATCGCCGCCAATGGCAGCATCCAGAACATCCCTGACATCCCTGAAAATCTGAAGGCGCTGTACCGTACGGCTTGGGAAATTCCGCAGCGCTCAATTGTAGACATGTCCGCAGACCGCGGTGCCTTCATCTGCCAGTCGCAATCCCTCAACGTGTTCATGGAAAACGTGAACACCGCAAAACTCACCTCCATGCATTTCTATGCTTGGGAAAAGGGGCTCAAGACCGGCATGTACTACCTGCGTACCAAGGCCGCCACGGACGCCATTCAGTTCACGGTGGACAAATCCTACAAGCAGAAGACCCAACCCGCACAAGTTGCGGCGCCGGCTGCCGCTCCCGTGTCCGAAGCCGTTGCCAGCTCCACGTCGGGATACGCTCTCTCTGAACGCGATGCAGCTGCGCTGGCTTGCTCCCTGGACAATCCGGACAGCTGTGAAATGTGCGGAAGCTGAGCTTCCGAGGAAACACCGCCAGTTTCAGGAGGGTTTCAGCGACTGCGCCAGCGCAGCAGCAACCATCCATCCCAAGAGAGCAGCCCCATCGCCCACAGGAGGTGGAGGGGTTGTGACCAGGCGGGCATGTCCAGGATGACGAAGGCGAGACCTGTAAGGGTTTGGCCTGCGAGAAGAGCAGCTACCCAAGCCACGGAACGCCGGCCCTCGCTACCCACCCCTGAGGCGCGCCACCACGACGCCATCCAGAGCAAGTGTGCCGCCAGCACCGCCCATGCGCCCGACCGGTGCCACTTCCAGCCGTCCGGAAGCAGGTTCATCAGGGCCGAGCGATCCGCACCTGTACGCAACAATGCATCAACCTCCTCCCTTACTTGGGTGCCGGTGATGAGTTGAATCAACGCGAGCGCAGCGGCCAAGCCCAGTGCCCACATCGGAAGGCCCTTGCGCACGGCATCATCTTCCGCAGGGTAAGCGGTAGTTCGGTGCAATTCCGCGAGCATTCCCACCAAAAGCAACAAAATGGCCAGCGCACCGAGCATGTGCCATGTAATTGAATGGGGAATGAGGTTGCCGTCCACCACGCGCTTGCCCAACCAGGCCACCGCACCCAAGGCCACCAATACGGCCGAGGACCATGCCACCCAACGCCAACTCCCGCCTCGCAGGGCGAAGACCAGCGAAGCCCCCCAAAGCAGCAACACCGGTACGCCCGTCAGTGCCCCGAGCAACCGGTTGATGAACTCGACCCAAGTGTGCAACGGATTGAAAACGGCATAGTCATGCTCCGTATAAGCCTGCCATTTGCCGGCCAGTTGCTCTTCCGCAAAACTGCCTTCCGCCTGATGCTCTGCCGCAGCCACCCACAAGGTGTCGCGGTCGATGAGCATCCGCCCTTGACCATAAGCTTCTCCCGCTTGCCACGTGACTTGCGAAGCATCGGTGGGCGGAATGGTCAACCCGAAGCACCGCGGCCAATCGGGACATCCCATGCCCGAACCGGTCATGCGCACCACACTGCCCGCGAGGACCACGAGCGCCGCAAAGACCCAAGAAATGATCGCCAAGCGCCTGAGGATGCGCTGCGAAGTGTCAGATGATCCCTTCGATTTCACCCGTCAAAGTTCGCCCGATTGAGCGAAATGTGTCACCTCCACCTGCTTGACCTCGTAGATTCCATCGGCGATGGCTTGGATTTGGCGAATCAAATCCTCCGCTCCCAATTGGCTCGGGTCAAACTCCACCTCGGCGTAATTGCGCTCCCGGTCGGCCTCAAAATCGATGTCGGCGTTCGCCACGCCGGCCAGCTCCAACAGCTCTTTGCGGATCTTGGACCCGCAGGCCACCTCGCACATCATGCCGTCGACCTCCAGCCGCGCGACGGTCATCTGCCGCGTGCCGGCCGCATGCTTCTCCGTGATGGGAACTTCTGCTGCCTCGGTGCCACAGCCCGTCCACATCATCCCCAACGCGATGCAAAACCATCCCATCCCTGCCAGGAGAAGCGCGCGGGTGCCTTGCTTGTGCCTATTCTTCGTCTGCATGTTCACAAAAATAGTCCCGGCGCCGAAGACCTAAATCCCGCAACTTCCCAAAAAAGGCGAACTTCGCTCCATGCATTCCTCTCCCCTGGCCCGGCCGCCACACCCTGCCCTGCCTTGGATTTTGCTGGTGGTGTTGGGCGGGATTTGGGGAACGAGTTTCATCCTGATGAAACGGGCGCTGTTTGACAGCGCAGGCGAGCCGCTGCTCCCGGCGACGGCCGTGGCGGGGTTGCGGATGGCCTTGGCGGGCACGGCGATGGCGCCGGTGGCGTGGCGGATGCGCAAGGAGGTGCCCCGCGCCCTGCTCGGTTGGGCCGCGCTGGTGGGCATCGTCGGTTCCTTCATCCCGGCCTTTCTCTTTGCTACGGCCCAAACCGACCTCCCCAGCTCGGTGGCCGGCATGCTCAACGCCCTTTCTCCTCTCTTCACCACCCTCATCGCCGTGGCGGTGTTTCGCAATCCCATTCGGCAGATTCAAATCGTGGGGCTGCTCATCGGATTTGCGGGGGCGGCTTGGCTGGTGAGCCGGCAGGGATTGGCGAGCGGCGAAGTGGCCTGGGGGCCGAGCCTTTTGCTGGTGCTGGCCACTTTTTGTTACGGCATCAGCGTCAACACCACGCGGGAGAAGTTGCAGGGGCGCAACAGCATCGCGGTGGCGGCCTTCTCGCTGGCCTTCGTCGCCGTTCCGGGCTGGATCGCCGTGGTGGGCAGTGGGGCGCCGGGGATATTGGCGACGCACCCCGAGGGCGGACGGGCACTGGGCGCGCTGCTCATCCTCTCGCTGATCGGGACGGCGGCGTCCCTGGCGTTGTTCAATTACGTCATCGCCTGGACCAATGCCGTCATCGCCTCCTCCGTGACGTACATCATTCCCGTGTTTGCCGCGCTCTGGGGGTTGTATGACGGCGAGCCGCTGACCTGGGTGCACGCGGGGGCGGGGGCGGGGATTCTGGCGGGGGTGTGGCTGGTGAGCCGGGGCGGGGCGAGAAACGGGGAGGGAAGGCGGGGCGGAGTTTGATTTCTTCGGGGCGGGTGTTGAAAAGTTGAGGGGTTTGGCCTACATTTGCACCCCCCAAGTGGGATTTAATCACAAGAAAAATGGTTGCAATCGTAGAGATCGCAGGGCACCAGTACAAGGTACAGAAAGACCAGCTTGTGTTCGTGAATCGCCTCGCAGCCGAAGAGGGCGCCCAGGTCAAGTTCGACCAGGTGCTCTTGACGGAGAAAGGCGGTAACGTGCAGGTTGGCGCCCCGGCGGTGAGCGGCGCTTCGGTGACCGCGGTGGTGAAACGCCACGTAAAAGCAGACAAGGTGCTCATCTTCAAGAAGAAGCGCCGGAAAGGCCATCAGAAGCTCAACGGTTTCCGGGCTTCGATGACGGAAATCCAGATTTCGGAAATCAAAGGCTAACGTACTTCGACCATGGCACATAAAAAAGGTGTAGGTAGCTCCAAGAACGGCCGGGAATCTCATTCCAAGCGCCTCGGTGTGAAAATCTACGGGGGTCAAGGCTGCATCGCTGGGAACATTCTCGTTCGCCAGCGTGGAACGCAACACCACCCCGGCCCCAACGTGGGCATCGGCAAGGACCACACGCTGTACGCATTGACCGATGGCGTGGTGGAATTCCGCAAGAAAGCAAACAACCGGTCCTTCGTGTCGGTTGTGCCCGTGGCGCAGGCCTGAGGCAAGAAAAGGCGATTTTCGCCCTCCAAGAACGACTTGAGAACTCCTGTCCTCTCTGACCGAGGGGGCAGGAGTTTTATAATTTGGGGCCGTCCGGAACCGGGCCTAATTTCGCGGTTCCAGAATCCACCGTAATCTGACGCCTTATGCTCACCATTCAATCGCTGCGGGAAGAGCGCGAACGCATCTTGCAGGCCCTGGCCAAGCGCAACATCGATGCCACCGAATCCGTCGACCGGGCGCTGCGCTTGGACGCTGAGCGGCGGGCGACCCAGGGGGAGTTGGACGAGGCGTTGGCCCGGGCGAATGCGCTCGCCAAGGAGGTAGGAGGCCTGATGAAGTCCGGGGCGACGGCGGAGGCGGAGGCGCTCAAGGCAGAGGCGGCGGGCTTGCGCGAGCGCAGCGGTGCCCTGCGGGATCAGATGAGCGGGCTGGAGGCCCAGTTGCAAGAGCTGCTCTGCCAGATTCCCAACGCGCCGTGCGGGATGGTGGTGGCCGGCAAGAGCGCCGAGGACAACGTCGAAGTCTTCCGGAGCGGGGAGTTGCCCACGCTCGCGGCAGAGGCCCTGCCCCATTGGGAGCTGGCGGCGCGCCACGATTTGATCGACTTCGAGCTGGGCACGAAGGTCACGGGCGCCGGCTTTCCGTTCTACAAGGGCAAGGGCGCGCGGCTGCAGCGCGGGCTCATTCGCTTCTTCCTGGAACGGGCGGAGGCAGCGGGGTACACGGAGTACATCGCGCCGTTGGTGGTGAATGCGGAATCGGGGTTTGGCACAGGTCAGCTGCCGGACAAGGAAGGCCAAATGTATCACGCCCCCCTCGATGACCTCTACCTGATTCCCACGGCGGAAGTTCCGCTGACGAACATCTACCGCGATACCCTCCTCCGCGAGGCAGAACTGCCCATCAAACTCTGCGGCTACACGCCCTGCTTCCGCCGGGAGGCGGGCAGCTACGGCAAGGACGTCCGGGGACTCAACCGCCTCCACCAGTTCGACAAGGTGGAGATCGTGCAACTGGCCCACCCCGACCAGTCCTACGTCCTGCTGGAGGAGATGGTCGCCCACGTCCAAGGGCTCCTCGCCGCCCTGGAGCTCCCCTACCGCATCCTGCGCCTGTGCGGCGGGGACATGGGCTTCGCCTCGGCGATGACGTATGATTTCGAGGTTTGGTCCGGGGCGCAGGGACGCTGGCTCGAGGTTTCCTCCGTTTCGAACTTCGAGACGTTCCAGGCAAACCGGCTCAAGTGCCGATTCAAGGGCGGCGATGGAAAAACCCAGCTCGTCCACACCCTCAACGGCTCCGCCCTGGCCCTCCCGCGCATCGTCGCCGCCTTGCTCGAGAACCACCAGCAGCCCGACGGCTCCATCCTCATCCCCGCAGGCGTCCGGGACTGGGTGGGCTTCGACCGCATCGGCTGACCCCCCCTTCCTTTGCCGTTCCCGGTGCGTAACTTCGCACCATGGGAAATCGATTGGGAACCTTTTGGATGTGGGGTCTGGCGTCGCTGCTGACGCTGCTCGCCTGTGGCCGCCACCGCGACGAAATTCGCCAGCTGGACGCCGCCTTGACGCGGCTCGACAGCTGCCAAGCCGTGCTGGATTCGCTCCCGCTGGATTCCATTCAGGCCACCCGCGATTGGGCGGGCAGCCAATGGAACGACTTCTCCCTGTTCGCCAACGACTCGCTCATGGAGCTCTCCCGGGAGGAGGGTCTGGTGATCGCCGAGGTAGGTCGGGTCCGCCGCTTGCTCAAGGATTTTCCGTCCCGAAGCAAAAGCCTCTCCGAGGCCATCGCCCTGTCCCGGACCCAGATCACCGGCCTGCGCACGGCCTTGGAAGAAGGCGCGACCCAGGACCGCAATGGCCAGCCCATGCACGCGGAGTACATCGCCGCGCAGGTCTCCACTGAGCTGGGCTTCGTGGACCGCATCGCGACCAGTTGCCGCGAAACCCAGCTTTACAGCGCACAGGCCATGGCCGCCCGGGATTCCCTGATGCCCATCGTCGACAGCACCGGACAGGTGCTCCGGGCCCGCCTCGCCCAACGTTTGATTTCGGAGTCGTTGCAGAGCAGCATGTCCACCTATCCACCCCGCTGAAGATGAGGCGCTTCTGGGTTGCCGCAGGATTGTGGGCGATGGCGTTCGCTGGCTTTGCCCAGCAAGAGCTCGAGATGGCCACCTACTACTATCAAGAACAAGCTTACGAACAGGCCATCCTCTACCTCGAGCCGCTCTGGAAGAAGAACAAGTCGAACACAGTCTACGACCTGTATTACGCCTCT
The DNA here is from genome assembly GCA_041191165.1 of Bacteroidota bacterium. Classification (GTDB taxonomy): domain Bacteria; phylum Bacteroidota; class Bacteroidia; order Flavobacteriales_D; family Sanyastnellaceae; genus CAMCYM01. Next base: position 9,039 of record JBEEPJ010000057.1, read on the forward strand.
TTGCTGGGGTTGAACGACTTCGACGGGGCGTACGAACTCGTGAACTACCGGCTCAAGCAACGGGGCAACCGCTCCGCGGCTTACGTCGACCTGGGCAAACTCTACCTCCACTTCGACCGCGAAGCGGAAGCCCGCACCGCCTTTCTCGAGGCCCTCGAGCGGCTGGAACCGGGCAAGAACCAGGCCATCCAGCTGGCGAACCTGTTCGTTGAACTCAAGGAATACAACCTGGCCTTGCAAGTCTACGAAAAAGCGCTCCAGCAAGGCGTTCCGGACCTTGAATACTCCATGGCGGAGCTCAAGGGACTGCAGGGGGACTATCCGGGCATGCTGCAGGCCTATATGGACCTGCTGCACCAACGGCCCACCTACCTGCGGGCGGTGCAGAACAACATCGACCGCAACCTGCGCATCCACGAGAGCCCGGAGCGGGCCACCCTCGTGCGCCAAGCCCTCATCCGCGCCGCCCAGAAGTACCCGGAAGACATCATCTTTCCGGAGATGCTCCTGTGGTACCACAACTCCGTCCAGGACTTCGCTGGCGCCCTGGTGCATGCCAAGTCCTTGGATCTGCGGTTTGGGGAGCAGGGGCAGCGGGTGATTGATTTGGCCTACACCTCCGCCCGCAACGAGGACTTCACCACCGCAGAGGCCTGCTTTACCTATGTGGCCGACACCTGGCCCCAAGGCCCTTATTTCATCACCTCGCGGACGGAATCCATGCGCCTCGCCACGGCGCGGGTGTTGCAACAGAAACCGCCCAATCGCACCGAACTCCAAGCCCTGTCGCAGCGCTACGGCGACCTGCTCGCCACGCTCCAGCTGGGCCCGGAGACCGCCATGCTCGCCAAGGACTGGGCCCATCTGCGGGCCTTTTTCCTCGACGACCGGCAGGGAGCGATCGAACTGCTCGACCAGGCCCTGCTCGTGCCCGGTTTGGCCGCCAAGGTGGCCGCCACCTGCAAGCTCGAACTGGGCGACATCTACGTGCTGGATGACAACATCTGGGAGGCTTCGCTCCTCTTCTCGCAAGTGGAACTGGACTTCAAGGATGATCCGGTAGGCCATGAGGCCAAATTCCGCAACGCCCGCGTCAGCTATTTCGGGGGTGACTTCGACTGGGCCCAAGCGCAACTCGATGCCCTCAAGGCTTCTACCTCCAAGCTCATCTCCAACAACGCCATCGAGTTGTCACTGCTCATCACGGACAACTACGCCCTGGACACGTTGCCCGATGCCATGCGCCAGTACGCCCAGGCGGACCTGCTGGCCCTGCAACTGCGCTACGACGACGCTGCGGCCCTGCTGGACGACCTGCTGATCCGCTGGCCCGGACACGCCCTGACGGACAACATCCTTCTCCAAAAGGCCCGATGGGCCCGCGAGCTCGGCCGCTTCGACCAGGCCCTAACCCTGCTCGAAGAAATCAGCACGCTCCACTTCCACGACGTGCTGGCGGACGACGCGCTCTACCTGCGCGCCCAAATCCTCGAGCAGGACCTCCAGCGCCCCCTCGACGCCCTGCCCCTCTACGAGCAGCTCCTGTTCGAATTCCCGGGCAGTCTTTACGTCACCGAGGCCCGCAAAAAATTCCGGGACCTCACCCCCCCCACCCCCTGACCCCCCCGGCGCATTCCCCGGTAACAACCCCTTCTTCGGGGTCAATCCACCCGCTG
>JBEEPJ010000058.1:0-10497 GCA_041191165.1 Bacteroidota bacterium
TGGGTCAACCCTTTCAAGCGAACCCCTTGTTTATCAATGCTGGAATCGAAGGGAATTACGCGATGACTTGGGCGCCGGACAGTGTTTTTCCCATGGATTTCACCAACGCCCACGTGGTGGTTCAGGGGGATTGGGACGGGAATGGCTGGCCGGATTTTGCCGTGCACAATGTGGGCAACCACAAGCTCAGGCTTTGGCGCAACATGATGGCGCAGCATTATCCGGATCATCACTGGATCAAGGTGGAGCCGGTCGGAATTGCGTCCAACAGCATGGGCGTGGGCGCTTGGATCGAGGTTTTTTGGGATCACCCGGAATCTCCCTATCGGGCTTACACCTACTGTGGTCAGGATTTTCTAGGCCAAACCTCTCGCAGGCATCACATCGGCCTCGGAACGGTGAATTCGGTGGACTCGGTCCGAATTACCTGGCCCAGTGGGGTGGTCGATGTCGTGGTCAACCCCGATGTGGATGGCACACTAATCGTCGAGGAAGGCGAAACCTGGTTGTCCCAGGTGAGCTTGAGTGCGCCAGCGGGATTGTGTCCCACCGCATCGGGAACGATGACGGCGAATTTGGTGCCGGGGGTGGGGGTCCTCTGGCCCAACGGTCTCACGGGGCCCACCGTACCCTTGCAGGGGCCCGGCACGGTAGCGTTTCATTGGGTGGTGAACGGGGTCCCATTCCCCGCCACCCACACGGTGCCGGCCTTTCCTCCGGCCACTCTGATCTCCGTGGCCGCTCCACCGGGTTGTCACGACGGTGCAGACGGCAGTTGGCAGGGCACCTTTTCCCAGGGAGGGGCAACGGTTTCACCCGCCCAACTCGCGGCTTGGAGCCTATCGGTCAACGGACTTCCCTGGGATGGATCTACGCCCATTACCGGCCTTTCAGCGGGCAACTTGTCCGTGCAGTGGACCGATGGGAATGGATGTCCCGGAGGGTCGACAGTCACCTTGACCGCCCCCCCTGCCCTTCAGGTGGCTTGGGGCCAATGGGACTTCGCTTGCGACTTGGACACGGTTTGGACGACCGCCATGCTGAGCGGCGGAACTCCCCCCTATGCTTTGGAGGTTTCAGCGGGCTCGATGGCCTGGACCGATGGCGCCGGCGCTTGGCAGATTCGATCGGGACAGCCCTCGGGGGAAGGCACTTGGACAGATGCAAATGGTTGCCTGCTCCTTCAAGCTTGGGAAGCGCCCTGGCATCCGGTGTTGGAGGCCCAAGTGCTCGTCAGTCAGAATGCAACTGGAACCGCGCACATCTTGGAGTTTGAGGTGAACGGTGGTGCGCCACCCGCAAGTTGGACGGGGTATTATCATCCTTTTGATTTGCCTTCCCCCACTGCGTTTTTTGAAATGACCGACTGGGCGGGAGAGCCCCTTGTTCAACCGGCTTGGGGCCATTACGTCTTTTTGGCGGAGGATGCCCGGGGCTGTGCTGAGACGTTCGCGCTTTCCGTTCATGAAGATGGAATTTCCCTCGACCCAGATGGCGCCGCTTTGCCTGATGGCGCTATCGAAAGCCACTCAACACCGTGGCGGGTGGGGCCCAATCCTACCTCGGAACTGCTGCATATCTATGCACCGGTACCCGTCCATTGCCAACTCCGGACTGTGACAGGAGAACTCGCCCGGGAAATACCGGATCTCATCGACGCAGATGTTTCCGTTGCGGACCTGCCCGCCGGTCTATACTGCTTGCATTGCTCGCAAGCCGCCGGCAGGGCCCCATTTGCATTTCGAACCACGGTAATCGTGGAATAACCCGGGACGGACTCGGCCTCAATTGCCTAACTTGTGGGCATGGAATGGCAAGATTGGCAGCTCTGGTTGTTGTTGGGATTGGCGATGTGGATCCTGGAAATTCTGGTCTCTGGGATGATTGCAGGTTGCCTGGGAACGGGCGCTTTGATGGGGGCCGTGGGGGCGGGTCTGGGGGCGGGTTTTGAAGGCCAAATCCTCATCACCGCCCTGTCTTCCCTCGCGGCCTATTTTTTCCTGCGTCCCCTCGCCCTCAAGCACTGGTTTGGCGGAGCGGGAGTGGCGACGAATGTGCATGCATTGGTCGGACAATCCGCCCGGGTCTCGCAGGACTTCGATCCTGAGACGGGTTACGGCCGATGCCGGGTCGACGGCGATGATTGGCGGGCCCATTGGAGTCCCTCTGGACCGGGGGTTGCCCCGCCCCGGCTGAACGACCCCGTGCGCATTCTCCGCGTGGAAAGTGCGACATTGATGGTAACGGATTTGGCCTAATTGACTTTAAAAGAATAGCTTACAATACTTTCATTCAATCTCTTTATCATGGAAATGTCTGGCTTCCTGTCCCTGATTGTATTGGTGCTTGCGGTCATCATTGTCGCCAAGGGGATCCGCATCGTTCAGCAAAGTGAATCGATGGTCATTGAGCGGCTCGGGAAATACCACAGCACGTTGGATGCCGGCATCAACATCATCATTCCCGTGGTGGATAAACCGCGCTCTGTGGCGTGGCGGGTCACCCTCGACGATCCCAATGGCCGTCGTGTGACGCAGTACCGAATGCGGGATCGCATCGATTTGCGCGAAACGGTGTTCGATTTCCCCAAACAAGGGGTCATCACCAAGGACAATGTGGTCACGGAAATCAACGCCCTCATTTACTTCCAGATTGTCGATCCCGTGAAGTCCGTTTACGAGATCAACAACCTCCCCAATGCGATTGAAAAGCTGACCCAAACCACCCTGCGCAATGTCATCGGGGAATTGGAATTGGATGAGTGCCTGACCTCCCGGGACACGATCAACATGAAGCTCCGGGCCATCCTCGATGAAGCCACCAACAAGTGGGGCGTCAAGATCAACCGGGTCGAGTTGCAGGACATCAACCCCCCGATTGACATCCGAGAGGCCATGGAAAAGCAAATGCGGGCCGAGCGAACGAGACGAGCCCTCATCATTGAAGCGGAAGGAACCAAGAGCGCAGCCATTCTTGAAGCCGAAGGACGCAAAGGAGCGGACATCAACGAAGCGGAGGGCGCCAAGCAGGCGATGATCCTCAAAGCGCAGGGTGAGGCCCAGGCGCGGTTGGTGGTCGCGGAGGCCGAGGCAGAAGCCATCCGTCGGATCGCCCAAGCTGTCGAACACACGAAGGCAGACCCCACGCAGTACCTGATCGCCATTCGCTACATCGACACGTTGGAGCAGGTACTTCGGGATGGCGGTGCAGGCTCCAAGACGGTCTTCATGCCATACGAAGCCAGCGGTTTGATGTCCAGCGTCGGGGGACTGAAGGAATTGTTGGAGGGGAAACGCTGAGCGGTAGTTCAACCGGAAACCGAAGGGAAGGCATGTTTGTGGATTTGGTGGACGCGCCGTCCATTTCAGCGACCCGGTATGAGCGGCTGCTGGCGCAGGGCTATTTCCGCAGTGGGGGCAGGATGTTCCGTTCTGAACTCATGTGCGTGGAGGATGAGATTTGGACGCCCGTCAACATCCGCCTGGATTTGCAAGATTTTTCATTGCGAAAATCCCAGCGCAAGTTGCTCAACCGTTGTCGCGCCTCTTTTCGCACCACGGTGGCCCAATTGGAGATCACCGAAGAAAAAGACGCGCTCTATCGGGGATTTAAGCACCGCTTCAAGGGTTTTGTGCATGATTCGCTCGCGCTGTTCTTGCATGAAGGCCACCCGCACATCGAAGTGGAGACGTGGGAAATTGGCATCTGGGATGGGGAGAAATTGATCGCCCTGAGCCTTGTGGACCGGGCCGGTTCATCGGTCGCTTCCCTGCTTTGCGTATACCACCCGGATTACGCGCGTTGGAGTTTGGGGCAATGTACTTTGATTCTCGAGGCGCTCTGGGCCCAGGAAAGTGGGGTGCGCTGGTTTTATCCCGGTTATGTCTTCGACCGCCCTTCCCTTTTTGACTACAAGCTGAGATTGGGGGCCATGCGCTACCGAACCTCCAAGGGGCGGTGGGCTTCTTGGAGCCACTTTGACGGCTCAGATACGGCAGCATTCCGGGTGCTGGAAGCCACCGAAGCCTTGGAACAGGCATTGAAACGGCGTCTGCTCCCGGCGGATAAGTTTGTGTATCCCCTGTACAGTTTGGCCTTTTTTCAACCCGGCATGGAGTTCCTCGATTTGCCCACGGGATTTGCCTTTGAGAGCGGCACTGAAGTCAAATGGGTCGCGGGATACCACCCCGTGGAGATGCGTTTTGTTCTGGCCGAGTGGACCGATTTGACCTTGGAACTCCAAGCCCTAAAGAACGCCGAGTGGGAGGAGCTTGCGGGCGAAACGGCCATCCAAGAAGTTCCTGCCCTATACCGGTACGGCCGTCGCAAGATGTGGTTCTCCGACGCATCAGCGCTCGCCAACCATCTCTACCGGGCCCTGAGGCCCCCTGGGACCACGCCTTTCATCCCTGTCTAATCCCAACAACCATCCGAATGCGAATTGTCACTTGGAACGTAAATGGCATCCGCGCCATCGCCCAGAAAACTTGGAACGAAGACCTTTGCAGACTGGCCCCGGACATCCTCTGTCTGCAGGAGACGAAGGCCCAAACCGACCAAGTTCAAGAGGTCGTAGATCGCCTTCCCGCCCTTCAGGGTTATCATTGGCTGCATGATGCCGCACAGAAAAAGGGCTACTCGGGAACAGCCATTTTCTCCAAGCTGCCTGCCCTTGGGAAAACGACTGGGTTGGGCATTCCGGATCTGGACGGAGAGGGCCGCGTGGTCACCTGGGAGCTCGAGGACCGCTACGTCGTAAGCGTTTACACGCCCAATTCCAGCGCTGAACTCAAGCGCCTCCCCTTTCGACAGCAGTGGGACGAGGCGTTTGAGAACTACCTGAAAGGGTTGGCAGAGCGCAAAGGCGTGGTCTGCTGTGGCGATTTGAATGTGGCGCATCAGGCCATCGATTTGGCCCGACCGGCAGCCAACTACAACAAAACCCCGGGGTATACCCAAGTTGAAATCGATGGCATGAGCCACCTGCTGGCGCGGGTGCCGCTCGTGGATGCCTGGCGGCAGCGCAACCCCGACCGCGTGGGCTACAGTTGGTGGAGTTTCCGCGGCGCAGCTCGGGAACAGAACATCGGGTGGCGTCTGGATTATTTTCTGGTTTCGCCTTCTTGGATGGATCGCATTGAACAGCTGGAAATCCTCCCTGAATATGGCGGGTCCGATCACTGCCCAGTGGTGTTGGATCTCAGGGATTGATCGGATTCTGCCCCGGACATGAAGTTTCCTCAACCGGTGGTGAAACGCTTTTGGGCGGCCACAGGCCCCGGAACAACTTCGCTTCATTCAAACCAAAAAACGAATGAAAACGAAGTCTTTCTTGGCTGTAATGGCCAGCCTCTGGGTTGCTTTCGGAGGTGTTCAAGCCCAAAATCTCCAACCCGTCCCAGGCTGTACCGGCGACTTGGACGGAGACGGAGCCATCAATCTCAATGACTTGATCGTCCTCTTGGCGCATTATGGCACGACATGCCCAGCACCCGAGCCCGTGGTACCTGCCGCCCTTTGGATTTCCGAGATCCACTACAATCCCAGCAGTATACAAGGGGACGACACCGTCTGGGAATTCATCGAGCTCTACAACCCCTCCCCATCCCCTGTGAATGTGTCGGGTTGGACGCTCTCCAATGCCGTCACTTGCCTCCTGCCCGATGGAGCAAACATCGCAGGTCATGGATTCCTGGTTGTGTGTAGAAATGTGGATTCACTGGCCACACAGGTGCCCACCGGCGTCCCCATTTTTCCTTGGACGCCTACATCGAGCCTGAACAATACGGGGGAAACCATCGAAATCAAGCGGCCGGATGGCAGCTTGGCCGACGCCGTTGCCTACGAGGACAATGACGGATGGATGACGGCTCCTGACGGGGGTGGGCCCAGCCTGGAGTGGATGGATGTCGGGCTCAACAACGACGAGGCGGCTTCCTGGGCAGCTTCTTTCATCTTCGGGGGTACCCCGGGGCGCATGAACTCCATGTGGGGATTGGGAGACCCCGAATAAAGGGGCTCCCCCCCTTTTCGGTCATCCTTGTACCTCCAAATTCAAGTCCTCTTCCCCCAATTTGACGTGCAGGGGAGCTCCAGAAAGCAGGGCGAGTTGGGCACCGGTGGCATCCAGCCGAACCGAGATCAGTCGATCACGGAAGAGAATGCGGAATTGCAACGCCTTCCAGTTTGCGGGCAATGCAGGACGGAAGCATGGCACCCCATCGACCACCCGAAACCCGGCAAACCCCTCTACGACCGACATCCAAGTGCCCGCCATCGAGGTGATGTGGAGTCCTTGGTAAGCTTCGTGATTATAATCGTCCAAATCCAACCTCGAAGTCCTCAAATAGAGTTCGTAGGCTTCCTGCATCTTACCGAGTTTCGCGGCCAAAATCACGTGCACACAAGGCGATAGGCTGCTCTCATGCACCGTAAAAGGCTCGTAAAACTCATAGTTCTCTCGGTGTGTCTCGTCATCAAAATCCCCCTCAAAAAAGTAAAGGCCTTGCAATACGTCCGCTTGCTTGATGTACACCGACCGCAGAATCCGATCCCAAGACCAGTGCTGGTTGATGGGCCTTTGGGAGGGATCCAGCGCAGCCACAGGGAGGAGTTCTTTGTCCAAGAATCCATCCTGTTGCAAGAAAACCCGTGAACCCTCCTTCCGGGGCAAGCACATTCCCGCTGCTTTTGTTTTCCAGTCGGCGGTCTCCCCCACCGCGTTGAGCTTCAGCTGTTCTGACCACCGCTGAAAGGCCTCAGGATGGTGTGAAGCCACATGGTCCACCCTTTCGGCAGCATAGCGCATGCACCATGCCGCGATGTAATTCGTGTACCAATTGTTGTTTACGTTGTTCTCATACTCGTTGGGGCCGGTGACCCCGAGCATGACGTAGGCTTGACGGTGGGCTGACCAATGTACCCGCTGCGCCCAGAAACGCGCAATTGCGATGAGAACGGGAAGTCCGTGACTGGCGATGTAACCTTCATCCCCTGTGTATCGGACGTAACGATCGATGGCATAAGCGATGGCCCCGTTCCGATGGATTTCCTCAAACGTGATTTCCCACTCATTGTGGCACTCCTCCCCGTTCATCGTCACCATCGGAAAAAGCGCAGCACCGCATGAGAATCCCAATTTTTCCGCATTCTCTATGGCCTTGTCCAGGTGATGGAAGCGATAGAGCAACAACTGACGCGCGACATGGTTGGGATGGCTGGCCAAGAAAAAGGGAAGGCAATAGGCCTCAGTATCCCAGTAGCTTGCGCCGCCATATTTCTCGCCGGTGAAACCCTTGGGGCCGATGTTGAGCCGGGGATCATCACCTCGGTAAGTCTGGTTGAGGTGAAAGATGTTGAAACGGATTCCCTGCTGGGCCGCATCATCCCCTTCGATTGCGATATCCCCGTTTTTCCAAATCTCCTCCCAAGCCGCTGTGTGCGCATTCCGCAGAGATTCCCAGCCCATGGAAGCGGCCTCAGCGGCGCCCGAACGAGCCCCTTCAACGAGGGCGCCTTTTTCCAAATGCAGGGAGGAAACGATGCAGATGAACTTTTCAAGCTGGACACGTTCACCGGCCCCAAGCAAGCCTCTGTATTCCCAATGGACATGGTCCTTTGAAGCCGTTGAACGCCCTTCCCAAGGCCCCTGAGGCCCCTGTACGCGGCAGTCCATGGCGGTTGCCACAGAGAATCCGGTTTTGCGGGTGGTGTTCATGAGGAGGCCTGTGCCATGTCCATCTCCCACAGCCACTTCATCGATGTCCCAAAACACCTCTTCCCAATTCGTGTCCTCATTGCGCACGTCCCCGAGGATACCGGGAATCACCTCGATGTCGGCTTCTCCTGAAAGCACGGTCAGAGACAGCCTTATGGCGGCCCAATCCGGTGAAGCCATGGAGCAAAACCGTTCCGATTGAAACTCCAGCTCGGCCCCGCTTGGCGTCTTCCAACGCACCTTGCGGTGCAAAACACCGGACCGCATGTCCAAGACGCGTTCGAAGGAAAGCACATCCTGAACCCGGGCCAGGTCCCATTCCACTCCGTCAATTTTCCAACGGACAGAAATCCAATTTGTGGCATTTAAGACCTTCGCGAAATACTCGGGATAGCCGTTTTTCCACCAGCCCACTCGGGTTTTGTCCGGGTAGTAAACGCCCGCCACATAGCTGCCGGGAAGATGGTCGCCGGAATACGTTTCCTCGAAGTTTGCACGCTGCCCAAACCGGCCATTGCCAATCGAGAAAATGGACTCGGAACGGCGCACATCTGCCGGATTCCATCCTGTCTCAACAATCCTCCAGGGATCGACAGAGAGATAAGGCTTCATGGATTCTGAGGTGAAGGGTTCAGAGATTGTTCAAAATATAGGTCCAGTGAAGGTCTTGGAAACCGGGAATCACGAGGTCTGCTCCATGCAAAACTTCTTCAGAACCCACTCCTACAACTGGGAATCCCCCACTGTGCGCAGCCTGGATACCCGCCAGGGCATCCTCGAAAACCACGCAATTCGCAGGCGCTACCCCCAACCGGTGTGCCCCTTTGAGAAAAACCTCAGGATCGGGCTTGGATAAAGTGACCTGACTGCCGTCCACCACGACATCAAGGGACTCCAGGAGTCCGATTCTCCTGAGAATTTCCGGCGCATTTTTGCTCGCCGAGCCCACCCCTTTCCGAATGCCCGCCGCATCCAATTCCGCGAAGAATGCGGTCACGCCGGGCAGCACATCCTCAGCGGTCATCCCCTGTACGAGATCCAAGTAGCGGGCATTCTTCTGCTCCATGAGCTGAAGTTTCGTGACGGGATCCAACACCAGTTGTCCCAGGGACAAAATCGTCTCCAAGCTGTCGATGCGAGAGAGCCCTTTGAGGAGCTCGTTGTCCTTCTCATGGAAGGGAATACCCAAGCCCTCCGCCATTTCGCGCCAAGCGATGAAATGAAATCGGGCGGTATCCACCAACACCCCATCCAAATCGAAGATGCAAGCTTCAAATCGCGCCCCCATGATTCAGATGCGGGGAAGAATGAAGCGCACATGGTAGCGGGCCAATCCATCAATCGGACGTTTTTCGATGGTTCCCACATGAACGCCAGAGCGTTCGCATACCCGCTTGAGGACATCGGAGAAGTGATAAGCCACGGACCCCACGAAATGCACGGGCACCGATTGATAATTCGCATAGCACTTGATGTGCACATCCACAAAAGCCTGAAATCCCTCCTCCAACCACTGCACGACCTGTGGAACCTCGCGGTGTTTCGCGATGAAGGTCATGAAGCTGGCGAGGAAAACATTCGCATTGGGCTCCTTGTACACCTTGTAGATCAAATCATCCTTGGTGAAGTGATAGGTCCGCTCAAAATCCTCATGGACCGCAGGGTCCAGTTTTTTGTACATGTACTGGGAGAGCAATTTCTTGCCAAACCAACTCCCACTGGCCTCATCGCCCAGGATGTAAGCCAGCGCCGGCACTTCTTCAGAAACGGTTTTTCCATCGAAGTAACACGAATTGGACCCCGTGCCAATGATGCAGGTGATGCAGGGCTCCCCTTGATAGGTCGAGAAAGCCGCCCCCTCGAGGTCATGCCCGACGTGGACCACAGCACGGGGGAATACCCGCTCCAACCCCGCTTGGATGATGCTGCACATCTTCTCTGTGCTGCTTCCCGCACCGTAGAAGTACACCCGATCGATGTCGGATGCTAGGGTCATGGCCTCCTTGGAGGCGCGCATTTGGTCTTCCACCAAATCACTGTCGTGAAAATAGGGATTGAATCCCATCGTATGGAATTCCGCCAACACCCGACCTGCTTCATCGATGCACAACCAATCGCACTTCGTAGAGCCACTATCCGCAACAAGGACTTTCACTTTGGTAACCTTTCTGATTTGAATCAAATGCGCTCTACCAGGTCCGCTACCCGGGTGGCATAACCCGCTTCGTTGTCGTACCAACCGAAGACCTTCACCAGGGTTCCCGAACACTTGGTCAGCTCGGAGTCGAAGATGCAGCTGTGGGTATTGCCGACGATGTCGGCGGAAACGATGGGATCTGCGGTGTATTCGAGGATGCCTCGCATGGGGCCTTCCGCGGCTGCGCGCATGGCCGCATTGACCTCAGCGGCCGTGACGGGCTTCCGCACAACACACGTCAAGTCCGTTACCGATCCGGTCGGGGTCGGAACGCGGACAGCCAGACCGTCCAGACGGCCAGCGAGATTGGGCAGCACCAGCCCGACCGCCTTCGCAGCTCCCGTCGAAGTGGGAATCATCGAGAGCGCTGCAGCCCGGGCGCGGCGCAAGTCCGAGTGAGGGGCATCCTGCAAGCGTTGGTCCGAAGTGTACGCGTGAACCGTGGTGATGTACCCCGATTCGATGCCCCAATGGTCATCGATCACTTTCGCCATGGGGGCAAGGCAGTTGGTGGTACAAGAAGCATTGGAAATCACCGTGTCTTCGTCGGTCAGCAAGTGGTCGTTGACGCCCAGAACGATGG
>JBEEPJ010000059.1:0-10385 GCA_041191165.1 Bacteroidota bacterium
CGAGGGGGTCAGCACCCAGAAAGTGGGCACCCGCGCCTTCGCGGAGGCCGTCATATCCCACCTCGGCGAGGAACCCCAGGAGCTGCCCGCCGTGCGGTATTCCGCGCAAGGCCCCCTCGAAATCCCTCCCTACCGACGCAAGCCCGCCGCGCAGAAGGCGCTGGTGGGCGTGGACCTGTTCGTGCACTGGGGGGGAGAGGTGGCGGCGGATTTGGCCCGCAAATGGGAGGCGATTCTCCCGCAGGACACGGCGCTGAGCATGATCACCAACCGGGGCATCAAGGTCTATCCCGACGGCTTTCCGGAAACTTTCTGCACGGACCACTGGCGCTGTCGGTTCAAGCCGCGGGAAGGCGAATCGCTCAGGATTTCTGCTGTGCTGGCGCTGCTGCAGGCGGCCGATGCGCATGGCATCGATGTCGTCAAGACGGAGAACTTGTACACCTTCGACGGTAAACCCGCTTACTCCCTCGGTCAAGGCCAGTGATTTCCCAATCCGTCATCTCCCCTCCGCAACTCCGATGAAACCAATGGTCTCGCCCCCTGAATCCCCCTCCACCTGCGCTGATACGCTGGTCCTCGCCTCAGGAAGCTATGCACGCATAGCATCAATGAATCTCATTCAAGGTCAGGTCGATGCGGCCATTCGCTTTCTCGAATCGCAAGCCCACTCCGACGATCGGGAAGAGGATATCGCCCATCGAGAAAGCCGCATTCGGCGGCTGCAAACTGAAATGGCCCAGCTGCGTACGCGCACGGGTCAAGCTGCGGATCGGATCGACCTGCGCATCAGCATCCAAATCGAGGCGCCATGAATCCGCCCTCCGGCCACCTGGACGAAGCACGGCTGGCTTTGCACTTCGGGGGCCGGAGGTTGGTCGTGGCCACGGCGCACGGGAAGGAGCGAATCTTGGGGCCCATTTTAGAGGAGGCGCTGGGCGTGAAAATCTCTGTGCCCACGGACTTCGACACGGACGCTTTCGGGACCTTTACGGGAGAGAAGACCCGGGTCGGGGACATGCTAGAAACCGCTCGGGCAAAATGCCTGGCCGCCCTGGCCATCACCGGCGGAGATCTGGCGGTGGCCAGCGAAGGTGCTTTTGGGCCCCACCCAGCGTTCCCACTGGCGATGGCAGACACCGAACTTCTCTTGCTCATGGACCTCCGCAATCGAATGGAAATCCATGCCTTACATGTCACCACCCGAACCAATTTCCAATCCCAAATCGTGAAATCCTTGGCGGCCCTAGATGCCTTCGCCGCTCAGGTGGGGTTTCCGAATTGTGCTTTGATCCTCCGCCCTCCAGAGGAGGGTAACGCTTCGGAAATTCCATCATCAGAGGACATCGCAAAAGGGATTTTCGAAACCGCTGCGCTCTACCGTGCTTTTCAGGAGCGGCATGCGCGCTGGGGGGCCGTTCAGGTAGAGCCGGATATGCGGGCGATGCACAATCCCCTTCGACGAGAAGCCATTGCGGAGGTGGGCCAGCGGCTCGTTCAGAAACTGCAGATGATTTGTCCGGGCTGCGCAGCGCCGGGATTTGACGTCCATCAAGTGGTGCGTGGACTCCCCTGCCAAAGCTGTCAGTGGCCTACAGCGAGCTTTCTCTCCTTGATTTATCGCTGTCCGCATTGCCAGTTCCAGTTGGAGGTCAAACATCCGGATGGCAAAACCTCGGAAGATCCAGGCCTTTGCGATCGCTGCAATCCCTGATTTTGGGTGGTGGATAAATGCGTTTGGGCGGATTTTTGGTGTAATTTGAGGCATGATTTCGTTGCCAACAACACGCCCGGTAAAGGCGTCGTGGAAGGGATTCCGCGCTCATGCGGCCCGGTTGCGGACCCTGCTCCTTCTGGCGGGGGGACTCGGAACGCTGGCAGAAGGTGCAGCCCAAGGGCCGCGGTTGGGGGTCATTGCACCTCCTGATCTTTGGATTCGTGCGGATATCGAACGGGAATGGGGCGAAGCCATCGTGTTGCGTTTGTGCCCGGACGGCGCGACCCTGGAATCGACCGAAGAAACGCTGCCGGCGGATGAATCCGGGGCTTACACCCGGGTACGAACGTTTTCCGCCACCTGCGCATGTACAGGAGAACGCGCCGTGGATCGGCAGTTTATTCGCGTGCTCCCCGCTTCACCCTTGCCCGTCACGGACCCGGGATCCGGGTGTGCTCCGGCGCTCTCAGTGTCTCCTGGGGGGAATGCACTTCCCTTGGGCGCCCCGGAGTTTCAATCCGCCCAAGCCCTCCAACCGAGCGATGCGGCTTGGGCCCAAGTCCGTGAGAGCCGACATCTCCTGTGGCGAGACGGCTGCGGACGCGGAAGTGATTGGGTGGTTTGGGAGGCGACAGGGCCCTGCGGAGACATCGCCCGCTATGCCTTCGAGATGGCCACCACGGCGCCCGCGACGGGTGCTGCCACTCCCCCATCGGCGACGGCCGTTGCTTCGTCGCAGTCCATCCCCATGGAGGACTTTCAGCCGGAGCAATGGGGCATCGGTCCGCTGGAAGGCGGCGGAACCCGTTGGAATGGGATGAAGCCTGTAGAGCGTTACCGTACTTGGGCGGCGCCCCTCACCAGCGGTCACGGCGGCACCTTTGCCACGGTGGAAATCGGTTGTGGGCAGATGCAGATCGTCGGCTCCGAGGAAGTGGCCATTACGGGGAACTACCCCCCGCGGCTCAGATTCGAGCCAGAAGTAGAGATCACTTGCAGATTGGACCGGTTGGAGTGGCCGGAAGTTCGGGCCCGGGATCGTCAACTGGAGACTTTCGGTGGCCCGCAGGAGACCCTCGATTTGCCCGTGGAAGAGACGGTGGATACCCTGTGGGGAGATTGTCCCGGGCGTTTTATGATTCAACGCCACCTGCGGGCGATCGATGCCGATGGGGCTGAGGTGTCTGCAGTCCAAACCCTGCACGTCAACGACATCACCCCGCCCCAGTTTTACAACAGTCCGGCCGAGTGGGTGGGGAGTGAGGGGGTTTGGCCTCCAGCAGGCCCCACTGCTTTCGCCACAGAAACTTGTGCGGGCGAGGTGACGCTCGTCTGGGCGGACAGCACCGATTGCGTGACGGGTAGAATCCACCGCATTCACACCGCTACGGATGGATGCGGCAATGCCTCGACGCTCAGGCAGGTGCTGATCCCGCCCACCTCGGTGGTGGTGGCTCCTCCCGTCGTGTTGGCGGTGGGTTGCGCGGATCCCGCGGCCATGAACTACACGGGAGCCACCTGCTTCCTCTCCTCGCAATGTCTCTACGCGGATGCACCCCACTGCGTCGGGGACTTGGACGAAAACGGAATGGTCTCTACGGGGGACTTGCTCATGCTCTTGGGCATCTTCGGGACGACTTGTCCCGCCCCTTGAGCCCCGAGGGGTTTCTGCGCGTGCAGGCGCCCCGGGCGCCCCGCGCATTGTTCCCCCCTGGACGTACAGGGAACTAGGCCCGAGCGCTGTGCGCTTCGCCCCTCGACCTGCGCTTCGGTTGGAAGCTGCGCTTCCCCCTCGCACACGTCCGAGGGGCGGAACTGCTCCGCAGTTCTCGGGCTACTAGTCAGTAAGTGGAGCCGGGGGGAGTCGAACCCCCGTCCAAACAAGGACCCACCGGGCTTTCTACACGCTTATCTCACAGATGATTTTCATCCGGGGGCTGGCCATGAGCAGCCTACCTTCCGGCTTAGTCCTGAAAATTCGCTCCGGGCGTCGGACACACCCCTTGCTAGTCCCATTTGCCTGATACCCCATTGCCCCGATGAAAGGGTCCGTACACCGCGACGGGATAGCTCGTCTCAGCACCTGGTGCTGAGATTGGGCTCATCGACTGAGTCGATTAAGCTGCGAGCGCGTAGGAATTGTTGTCATTTCTGACTTGGAAGTTCAAGATTTACGAGCTGGTCTCCCAAGTGCTCGGCGTGCTTACACGATCTGTCTGCTTGCTGTCAAATCCAAAATCGGCCCCATAAAAAAAGAACGCCCCTCAAACGAGGGCGACAAAGGTACTCCAAAAATCAGGCCCGAATGCTCAACCGCCAGCGGCGTCAGGCCAATTTACCCGAAGATGCCAGCTCCTCCAGGCCCTTGGCCGCATAATCTGCCAGATACGCGTAGGGCGCATTGAGCTTGCCTTCCAACGTCGTCTCCGTGGCTGCTGCCAAAATGTCATCCCGATCGCCCTCAATCAGCAGCGGAAGGACATGCTCCATCAAGTCCCGACCGAAGCCCTCCGAAGCATCCCTGGGGAGCTCACAGGGCAAGTTATCCACGGCCATAACCGTGATTCCGGCGGGGTCTGTCGCTTCGCATTCCGCCTCCGTGCGGGGGTTGTAACCATAGAAGGGATCGTCGATGGTGGAAGCCCGCACGGTGCAGGCCACAGGACCATCGATATCGCAACTGATGTCCGCGACCACTTGGATGTTCCAACGCGGATGGCGCATGTCCGCTCGGGTGAAGAGAAAGGGGGAACCCTCCGCCCAAAAATGCCCTGCGATGAAAAGATCCGCGCGTTCCGCGAAGCGCATGAAATCGCTGCGGTAACTGGTGGGATCTGACACGAAGTCTTTCATATCGAAGGGCTTGCCCTCGCGATGTGCATTGTAATCCTCGACCTGCAGGTGCACATACACCGGCTCGGGGAAGTCCATGCGCAGGAAATCGTCCAAGTGCACGGATCGGATCTTCATGTGGTCCAAGACCTCCTTCGCCCCTTGCCCTACCCGACCCCATCCCGTCAGCACAATCTTAAAATCATCTGGAAGTTTCACCTTTTCCACCAACAACCCCAACATCTCCTTCAAATCTCTGCAAGTGTGCGCCGGCGGCAAATCGAAACGACCCGAGCGCAAGCCGTAAGCCCTGAACCCATTGTACGTTCCCACAAGACCTGCCCAACGCCCAAATCCGATGATCCGCTTGCCGCTTGGCCTGCGCAGGGCTTCATAATCGATGAGCTGGATGCGCTTCTGCAGCAGCGCCGCGAGCAACGCGGCATTGTACGGCTGCAACTTAAACGTATGGCTGAAGAAAAGGTACGTCTTGTCTGGCAACAGATCTCCGATGTTCACCTCCTTCACGCCGAGCAGGACATCGCGGTCGGACAGATCCTCCTGGAGGCGCACGCCGGCAGCAGTGTATTCGGCATCGGCGATGCGCCGCACCGGACTCGGTTGCACGACGAGATCTACCTCAGGGTGGCGCCGCACAAGTTCCTGACATTGCAGGGGGGTAAGGGGAACACGGGCGTCGGGGGGGACCTTCCCCTCCCGCAGCACTCCGATTTTGATGGGGTTTTGCTTGCTGTAGACCAAACCTCAAGGTATTTCCGCCCAAATTACACAACAACCGGGCGACCAAGCCCCTCCCCCGCCCGATGAATTGCCCCTCACTGGGCTTGAAATACGTAAGTCAGTGTGCCTCGGGCTTTTGCGGTTCCAGGTGAGGCCCGGTTGAAGCGGGAGGCCAGCGCGCTCTTGAGGGCTTCCCGATCGACGCAGCGCAGGCCATCGCTCTGGGCGTCCCGCCGGGAGGAGCCGCCAGCCCCGCCGGAGCCTCCGGAGAGAAACGCATCCACCACCCGTCCTGAGGCGTCCACCTCGATCTCTACGACCACCTTCCCCCCTTCCTTGCACCGGTAACTGGGCACGTCCAGAAAAACCGCCTCTCGGCCTGGCAACACGAAACGCACCGTCACCTCTCCCGCGTACTGCTTATCCCATCCGGCATAAGTCTCCAACGGCTTCCGATCCGTTTTTACCCCCTCCGGCTGACCCCCAGCCGTGGGTTGGCGACGGGCCATGGCTTCCTGGAGCAAGGCCTGGCCTTCCGCCCGCACCTGCTGCTCGATGCGGGCCAACTCCCGGGCGGAGGGCTCACTTCCCGACTCCAGGGCCTCCTCGGACAACGCCCGGCTCCCGTCCGCCCGGAGGTTTGCCACCTGGCCGGCGATGCGGTCTTCGATGCGGGAGCGGATTTGGTCTTCCAAAGACATCGCGGGCTCCAGCACCTGTTCTGACAGGTCGATCTCCAGCGCCATGGGCTCCGCTTCAGGCCGCGCGATGGGCTTCCACGCCATCCAGCCGAGCACGAGCGCATGCACGGTTAACGCCGCCACCGCCGCTTGCAGGGCCCGCGTGCGGGACGAGACCGCCCGCCGACCCTGGTTTCGGTGGACTTCGAGCTGCCGTTTCTCTCCCCCGACGGAATTCCGCATCAATCCGCAATCACCGATGTCTCCCGCTGCCAGCGATCCGCCGTGATGCTCCGATCGCCTTCGAAGTAATAGACGCCCGTTTTGGTCACCACTTTGCGAAAATGCCGCACCTGGTTGCCATCGCGCACGGTCCGTTCAATCACCAACCCGTTGGGAATGTCATAAGACTGCTCCTGAATGCCCTGTGGCACATCGGCATCTGCCTCTCCGAGCAAGAACCGATCCGCGTCGGGGGCAGATCCTTGATCCAAAGCGTAGCGCTCTTCCCGCACATCCCAGCCGCGCAGGGAAGCCTCGTCCTGTCGCGCCACTGCGAGTTCCGCTTGGGCCAAACGCTTGCGCTCCGCTTCCGCCAACATGGCGGCTATCCGATCCTCAGACCCTTCGCCCAGCTCGCGATAAGAGGCTGCGTAGGCTTGGGCCTGCTCCCGAGCCATGGCCCGCCGTTCGCGGGCGCTGCGGTCCCAATCGCCTCCCAACGCCCGAAACTGCTGGGCCTCACGTTCGGGACGCGCACGGCGCGCACGGTGGTCTTCCCCATGCACTTCTCCGGGCACTTGCTGCAGCCGATACCATCCCTCCACTTCGTTCTGGTTCGTTGCCAGACGCGCTTCCGCTCGTTGTGCTGCATCCTCCTGCTGAGATGCCACCCGCGTGCGCAGGGACTCCACCTCACCCTGCCTCAAGGCTGCAGCTTGCTGCCCCCCCGCGGCGATACCCGACATCCGCTCGCTCTGCTCAAGAACTTCCTGATGGGCCGTGGAGGTGCGATCCGCCTGCTCTTCCGCCCGGCTGCTGCGCAAGGCCAAATCCGCATCCCGGCGCTTCTGCACCCCGACCAGCCGGCTGCGCTCTTCGGACTCGAGGGCCTCTTGGTAATAGCGTTCAGCTTCATCCGGCCCCTCCGATTGGCGGCTCGCGGCAACCTGACGGGCCCGGTTCCGGGCGGCCTCCTCGGCGGCCTGACGCTCCGCCAAACGAGCGGCTTCAGCCGCCTCTGCCTCCGCGCGGCGGCGCTCCTTCTCTGCATCTGCCGCCAGGGCGCGATCCGCTGCTTCACGCGCCGCTGCTTCCGCCGCCGCCTGGCGCGCCGCCTCCTCTTCCGCACGGGTCCGGGCCGCCTGTTCATCGGCCGCCGCTGCTGCTTGTTTTTCCTGCTCCTTGGCGATGCGCTCCAGGCGGGTGGCCGGATAGCGCTCTTCGGGCAAAATCGTCTGGGCCTGGCGGTACGCTTGCGCCGCATCGTCCCAGCGTTGGGCATTGAAGGCCTCATCCCCCTTGCGCACAGCCGCATCGAATTGCGCACGGCGCTCTGCCTCGGATGCGGCAGAAGCCTGCGCAGCGGCCTCCCGGTCCGCCCGCGCCTGGGACTCCGCTATCTTTTGCTCGCACAAGGTGATACGATCCTGCGGGTAGCGCTCTGCCGGCAGGAGCCCACTCGCTTCTCGGTACTGGAGGAGGGCATCGGCGTATCCCTCTGCTTTGTAGTTCTTATCGGCGAGCTTGATCAACTCCTCGTACCGGGCCGCTCTCTCCGCGAGGGCCGCATTCGCCGCCGCCGCATCCGACATGGCTTTGTTGCAGAGTGCCGCCTGGTTGCGCGGGTAGGGATCCCCGGGCTTGAGCTCCGCCGCCTCATTGTAAAACTTCAGGGCTTGCTGGTACTGGGCCTCGCGGAAGGCCCGGTCCGCGCTGGCGATCACCCCTTGGTACTTCGCATTCGCCCCCATCTCCGCCTCGCGGGCTGAGACCCGGGCGAGACCATCCTGGGGTTCCTTGGCGGTGGGCCGCATCGCAGCGGCATCCTGAAAGGCAGTGCGCGCCGCCGTCAAATCGTCCTTGGCCAGGGCTTGATTGCCACGGGTGAGGTGGTCTTGGAAGCGCTTTTCCTCCGCCGCGGCAGCGGCCGCTTCGTCCACCTTGAGCTGGGCTGCATCGCGTTTGGCCTGACCTGCAGCATCGTTCGGAAAGATGGCCAAAGCCGCGTTGAAAGCATCCAACGCACCCGTCCACTGGGACTTCGCCATGGCCTGATCCCCGCGCAAAATGAGCGCATCGAAGTCCTTGCGCATCTGGGCAAGCTGGGCTTTCATCTGCTCCAATCGCACAAACTCCTGCTGCACCCGATTCTTCATGCGTTCGGTGTGGGCGTAGTCGAAGGCCACCGTGTTCTTCTGCGAGTCGAAGGCGGCCACCCCGTAAGGCGTGTCGAGGATGCTCGTGTCAAATCCGTCCACCAACATGAACAAACTCATGTCCATGTCCAGCGTAAATCCACCCCGCCGGTCTTCCGGGGGGACATCTTTCCCGTTGATGCGGATCTTTTTGCTCCCGTAACCCGCCACCGAGAAGGTGAAGATGTAGTCGTGGCGCAGCGGCAACTCGAAGGAATATTGTGCCCGGCTGTCCATCAGGTATTCGTCGAACGCCTTGCCATCTTGCGTCACGCTGACGAGCACCCCCGGAAGCTTCTTGCTCGTCTTCTCGTCCTTGAGCATTCCCCCCACGCGAAGCAGGTCTTCCTGTGCGCTCAACAGGCCGCCAATGCCCACAAAGAGCACCATAAAAATCCAAGCCATTGTCGCTTTGGGAGATATTTGTGGCGGTGTGTGCATGTGTCGCGAAACCCTTACATGAGAACGTAAAAGTATGCATTTTAGTTTTTGGGAAGTGCGGGGCATGCTCGCGGGGCACGACGCCGTCGTGGTCGGGGCGGGAATCGTGGGATTGACGGCGGCCACGGCCTTCAAGCGAATGCATCCCGGGGCCTCCGTCGCGGTGGTGGACGCAGATCCGTTTTCGGGTGGGGGTACGACGCGCAATGCGGGGTTTGCCTGCTTCGGGAGCGCGTCGGAGCTGGAGGCGGACCGGGCTCAGCTGGGGGATGAGCGCGCGCTGCAGTTGGTGAAGCGGCGGGTGAGGGGGTTGGCGGCCCTCCGCGCGCGATGGAGCGACGAGGCGCTGGGGTATGTGGACTGCGGGAGCCACGAAGTGCTGGGGGGCGCGGCGGGTTTCCCGGCCTGGGGGGCGCAAGCTGGCGAACCTGTGGAGGCCGAGGCGCTGCGGGGGCGGTTGCCGGAGCTCAATCGCTGGGTGCAGCCTGCCACGGGTCTCGTGGAGACGTTTGGGTGGGTGGGGGCGAAAGAAGCGGCCGGGCGGTATGGGGTGAATCCGGAGGTCGTCGAGGGGTTGATCGCCAGTCCCGGTGAGGGCGCATTGCAGACGGACCGGCTCTTTCACTGCCTCGAACAGGAAGCCCGGGAAACCGGCGTGAAAATCTGGCGCGGTCTCCAGGTCGATGCGCTCGAGAGCGGGGACAACGGTCGGTCACCCCGCTGGCGGGTGCGTCGGGTGGGAAGTCCGGCGGAGGAAGGAATGACCTTGGAGGCCGGCTGCATCTTGGTGGCGAACAACGGCCTCGCCCAGCAGCTGCTCGCCCGGTCCGGAGCCGAGGTTCCCGACGTCCAGCCCGTGCGCAACCGGGTTCTCGTGACCCACCCCATCCCGGGATGGCAAGCCCCGGGCACCTACCATGCAGACCGCGGTTACCTCTACGCCCGGGAAGTGGAGGGGCGGTTGCTCATCGGCGGAGGGCGGCATTGGGAACTCGGGGCGATGGATTTGGAGGCCGAGCTGCTGCGGTGGGCGGAGACGGTTTGGCCTGCCACCCGCGGTGCGAAAATCGCTTATCGATGGGATGGATACCTGGGCATCGGTGGCGAACGCGAACCCATTGTAACCACTTGGATGCCAGGCATTCACATCGCAGTCAGACTCGGGGGGATGGGCGTGGCCATCGGCACGGATCTCGGCCGTGAACTGGCAGCCCTCAGCGCTTGCTGATCCGGTTCCCCGAGATGGCTCGCTGGCGGCTGCACCGAAACCGATGGTCCGGCGAAGGCGTCTTGGCGGCATGTTTGCGGCTGACTCCGCTCTGCACCCGGGCCCGCCACAATCGGAAGCTACTCCGCTTCAGATGCCTGCGCATGCCTTCGATGACTTGAGCCTCTGTCAGGCCAAACTGCGCTTCAATCGCCTCAAACGGCGTCCGGTCTTCCCAGGCCATTTCGATGATGCGATCCCAATCCGTGGCGGGGTTCAACCCTACCCCCGTCGGAATTCCTTGCGCTGCGCCGCGTGCCATGCTGCAATTTACAACCGCCGCGCCCCCG
>JBEEPJ010000060.1:0-10351 GCA_041191165.1 Bacteroidota bacterium
GGTTGGATGTACCGGAGGCAGATGTCAGTGGATTTGCGGTGACGGGGGGTTGTCCTTCGGATGCCACATTCACGGTGGAATGGACCGGGGATGACTGGATTTCAGGAGATTGTGAGGATTTCGTCGAGCGGACCTACGCCATCACCGATGCCTGTGGCCAGGTCACTTTGCATGTGCAGGCCATCGCGCTTATCGATTCTGTTCCCCCGTTTTTGCTGGAGCCTTTGCCTTCCCCCACTTATGTCTGCTGGGAGTCGTTCTTGCCTTGCACCGACTTCTTCCCGCTGTTCTTTGATTCTTGCCAAACCTATTCCTGGACCTGCACAGACCAGGTCTTGAATGGAGATTGTGCCACCAACGATTGTGACATTCTCCAATCCTACGTGGTCACGGACGCCTGCGGAAATTCCGCCACTTTCGAGACCCTGGCGCAGGTGGGGGGCTATGGGGCCGCGACTCCCCTGTTGCCCACGGGCTTCTCTCCCAACGAAGACGGGTTCAATGACACCTACCGGATTTTGGGCATCGGGTTGGACCCCGAGGAAGAGGCTTGTAACTGGATGGACCCCAATACATTTGTGGTATTCAACCGGTGGGGCAATGAGGTCTACCGCGAGTCGGATTACCGCAACACTTGGCGAGGAACCAATGTCAGCGGGGTAGATCTGCCCAACGGAACCTACTTTGTGCTGTTTCAATTCCGAGGCCAAGAGTACAACACCTATGTCGACCTGCGCCGATGAGAATCCCCTTCATTCCCCAACCCCAATTTGGCTCAGGGTCGAAATGGCCTTTCGGGGCCACGGTGTGTCGTGCCTGGAACGGTTTGGCCTGGACGGTGGGAGTACTCCTCCTACTGCCCATGGGCCTGCGGGCACAACAAGAGGTCATGATCAGCCAATATCTGTTCAATGGCCTGTTGCTCAACCCGGCTTATGCGGGAAGTCATCCGTACCTCAGCACCTCGGCCTTGCACCGGAACCAGTGGATGGGCATCACAGGCGCCCCCACCAGCCAAATCCTCGCCGCCGATGGCCCCGTCGCCGGTGACGCCCTGGGCATTGGGGTCCTCGCCCAGCGAGACCAAATCGGCATCAGCACCCAGATGGACATCTCCATCAACGTCTGCTACCGGATGCGCATGCCTGTGGGGCATTGGGCTTGGGGGCTGCGCGTGGGAGGAACGAATTACCGCGCCAATCTCGCGGATGCAGTGATTTGGGACGTCGGGGACCCGGCTTATGAGGCGGGCTTGGCGCAGGCTTTCGTCCCCAAGGTGGGCGTGGGGACGTACTATCACAATGAACGTTTCTATTTGGGATTGAGTGTCCCGGTTGCCTACGCATGGGAGGAGCCCCTTCACGCCGGGGCGGGGCGGATTTTCGAGCCGCATGGGTACTTCCAGGCGGGTGCTGTTTTTCATTCTTCGAGGGACCTCACCTTGAAACCTTCCTTCCTTGTCAAGTACACCCAAGCCGCTCCAGCGGAGGTTGACTTTAATTTACACGCCTTCATTCGCAATAAGTTCTGCATCGGGGCCGGTTACCGCACCGGAGCGATGTGGGTTGCCATGGCGGAGTTTCAAGTAACGCCGCAGTTGCGGCTGGGTTACGCCCACGACTTCACCACCACGCCTTTGCAGGACCTTCAGTCTGGCACGCATGAAATCATGTTGGGCTGGGATTGGGGGCCGAGTCTCATCAAATCACGTTCGCCACGTTATTTCTAATGTCCTTGGCACGATTTCGCAACTTGTGGTGGAAAGCGGGGGCGATTTGCGCCGGACTCATGGTGGGTGCTTCAGGATGCATCTCCCTTCACCGCACCGAGGGCAGGGCTGCCTTGGATCAATTTCGATACCAAGACGCTTTGGATCACTTCGGTCAGATTCTTGAGAAACGGCCTGAAGACCCTGAAGCCCTCAGCGCCATGGCAGATGCCTTTTCGATGATCAATCGACATGACGCGGCGAGAGCCCATTGGCAAAAATTGGATTCCCTCCAAGCCCTGCCTCCCAATGCACTCCTCCCCTATGCTCAGACTTTGATGGCTTTGGGCGCGTATGAGGAGGCTCTGGGGGTGATCGACCGCCCCTTCGTTTCCCAAGACTCTAGCAATCTGGCGCAATGGGCTGTGTTGCGGGCAAGTTGCACTCGGGTGCTGGCTGCGGAGGTGCCCCATTTGGAGGTGGACATTCGAGCGGTGGAAGTGCCCGGATTGAAGACCTCAGGTGGCATCGATTTTCACGAAAGTGGCTTCGTTTTGACAGGCCAAACCGCTCGCCCCACTTTCAATCCCGATGACCCTTACACCGGTCTTTCCAACGCCGACCTCTACCGGGGGGCTCTCTCCAACAACCCTTATCAATTCCAAGTCACCCCATGGTCCGACCTCAACGGACCTTTTCATGATGGATATGCGGCATTCGACGCCACAGGTCTTCGCGTTGCATGGTCGCGCAACAATACGGGAACAGGCCAGTCCCTCCGGGTGAACACGCAACAAACCTCGACCATTCAGATCTACTTCGCGATCGCAGACTCTGCTGGTTCCTGGTCCCGTCCCTTCCCCTTTCCTTTCAATGAGGAGGACTACAACTTCGCGCACCCTACCTGGTTTCCCTCTGGAGAAGGCATCCTCTTTGCCTCCGACTTGGATGGGCCAGGTGCATGTGGAGGCATGGACTTGTGGTACACGCTGCGCAACGGAAATTTCTGGAGCGAACCGGTGAACATGGGGCCAACCATCAATACCCCGGGAGATGAACTTTTTCCTTTTATTCACGGAACGGACAGTCTTTTTTTCTCTTCTGATGGCCATCCCACCCTGGGAGGACTCGACCTGCTATTGTGCGTCCGGGCCCAAGGTTGGGAGGCGCCACCGCATTTGGGCTGGAGCGACCCGATTGCCCTTCCGTCACCACTCAACTCCCCTGCGGATGACTTCGGATTGAGATTGGACTCTGGGTTGCCCGGTAGCGGCTACCTGACCTCCGATCGCCAAGGACTCGACCGGTTGTATCGATTTGGGATGAACACTTCGAACCCCATACCCCCGTCGATCGCACCTGATTCCCTGGTTCTCGCGACCGACCGTTCTCTCACTGATCCCTCTGAAGGCACGTTTCTCCCCGATGGTGTTTTGTCAGATTCCATTCTCCCCACCCCTGCTTCGGATCAACGAACGGAAGCGAGCATGGATACCCAACCCGCAACCCGCAGCTCAGATTCCGGTTCCAGCGACTCCCTTTCCACCCCAACGGCATCCACGCTACCGACAACAATCTCCCCATCATCGGCATCGGCTCCCGACCCCACGACCAACAGCTCGTCCTCCACTTCCAAGGACAGCACCCTAACCCTTCCCCCTCCTGCGGGAATGCCTCCTCCTCCCTCGCCCCCAAGCTCCGCAGAAATCGCTGCCGGTGTACCCGCATCGACCGGTACTCCCATTTCGTGGCCGGATGACTTCGTCCTTCCCGAAATCTACTGGGATCTCGACAAATCCAACGTCAGAGAAAAGGATGAACACCCCCTTCAGGAACTCGCCCAACTGCTCATCGACAATCCAAGTTTCCACCTGGAAATTCAATCGCATTGTGACGCTCGGGGAACTTTTGCATACAATGTCGCACTCGCCCAACGAAGAGCCGAAGCCGTAAAAAACCAACTCCTAGACCTCGGAGTTCCGGCCAATCAAATGCACTCCATCGGCTTCGGCGAGTATCGACTGCGCAACAAGTGCGCCGACGGCGTCAAATGCACCGAGGCGGAACACCAGTACAATCGCCGGACAGAATTCCAGCTGATTCGTCCAAATACCCCTTAACCCTTCATTTAGTAGCCTACGTCTTCAGCCACGGATGCCATGACCGAGGTAGACCGCTGAAGCGCCCAACATCTCCTCAATTCGGAGCAACTGATTGTATTTCGCGACCCGATCTGAACGTGAGGCTGATCCTGTTTTGATTTGGCCTGTATTCAATGCCACCGCCAAATCAGCAATCGTCACATCTTCGGTTTCACCGGAACGATGGCTCATCACACTTGTGTATCCATTGCGATGGGCCAATCCCACAGCATCGATGGTCTCACTCAACGTGCCGATTTGATTCACCTTCACCAGGATGGAGTTCGCAATCCCCTGCTCAATCCCCTGCGACAGCCTATGGACATTGGTGACAAACAAATCATCCCCAACCAACTGAACCTTATCTCCCAAGGCCAAGGTCAGCTTCTTCCACGTAGCCCAATCATCTTCCGCACAACCGTCCTCAATGCTGATGATGGGGTACTTGTTGCACCATTGGGTCCAAAAATCCACCCACTCCTCACCGTCGAGCTCCCGACCTTCCGCGTGAAGCACGTAGCGTCCTTTCTCTGCATTATAGAATTCGGATGAAGCTGCATCGATGGCAATCATGAAGTCCTCACCTGGTTTGTAACCCGCTTTTTCAATGGCCCGGAGAATGACTTCCATGGCGGCTTCATTCGTCGGCAAGTTGGGGGCAAATCCACCCTCATCCCCCACATTGGTCGCATGGCCCTCTGACTTCAAGACGGACTTGAGGTGATGAAAAACCTCGGTCCCCATCCGCAACCCATCCGAAAAAGTCTCAGCCCCCACGGGCATGACCATAAACTCCTGGATATCAATGGGATTGTCGGCATGCGAACCACCATTCAAAATATTCATCATGGGCACCGGAAGGGTGTTCGCATTCATCCCTCCGACATAGCGAAACAGCGGCAACTGCAAGGTTTCTGCCGCGGCATGTGCCACCGCCAGAGAAGCGCCTAAAATGGCATTCGCTCCCAACCTTCCTTTGTTCGCAGTCCCATCCAAATCAATGAGCACCTGATCAATGAGACGCTGATCTGTTACCTCCATGCCCATGAGCGCATCAGCGATCTCATCATTCACGTGCTCTACCGCCTTTTGCACCCCTTTTCCCAACCATTCCTCACCTCCATCGCGCAATTCAACCGCCTCATGAATTCCCGTAGAAGCGCCCGATGGAACCGCTGCTCTTCCCAGCACGCCTTCATCTGTTACGATTTCAACCTCCACCGTAGGATTGCCGCGAGAATCCAAAATCTGCCGTGCACGAACCTCTTCAATGTAACTCATCGTACTATTTTTTGCTATTTAATCTCATTCCTTTCCACACGCATCTCTTTCACCATCGACAAAAATTGGTCGAACAGATACCGGCTATCATGCGGACCTGCAGCAGCTTCCGGATGAAACTGAACGGAGAAGGCCGGGCTATTCTTCAAGGCCAAACCAGCGACCGTCCCATCATTCACATGCCTGTGGGTTTCGTAAGCAAAGTCCGATGATTCCAAGCCCTGTCGATCCACCACAAATCCATGATTCTGAGATGTGATCTCACATTTTCCAGTCAATAGATTCAGGACGGGGTGATTCACTCCCCGGTGGCCATTGAACATCTTCGTGGTCTTCAACCCCTGCGAGAGCGCCAGAATTTGATGCCCCAAACAGATTCCAAACAAAGGCACTTGCCTTTCCACCCACTTTCTTACCTGCTCCACCTCAAAGGCCATGGCTCCTGGATCTCCTGGACCGTTGGAAAGCATAATCCCAGCGGGTTGCCATTCCAGCACATCATTCGCTTCGGTGAATGAAGGAAACACGCGCAAAACCGCCCCTCGATCCAGCAGGCAACGCAAAATGTTCTGCTTTACTCCATAGTCCATCACTGCAATCCGAAAAGAAGGCTCTGCCCCCTCAGGAACCAAGTCATAGGCTTGAGAACAAGTTACCTCCGCGCTCAACCCGAGTCCCTCCATGGAAGGTGTGCTTTCCAGAACCTGCTGCAAAACCTCCACATCCTGATCCACGCTGGAGACGACTGCATTCATGGCACCATTCTCCCGGATATGTCGCACCAATTTCCGCGTATCCACCCCAGCAATCCCAACAATGTCATTGCGCATCAAATCCACCTCAAGGGACTCCACTTGTTCTCCAATTCGACTGGCGACTGCAGAAAACTCATTGCAAACCAAACCTGCGAGTTGAACCTTTCCCGATTCTGCCTCTCCTTCAGAAACCCCATAATTCCCAATGTGCGCAGTTGCCATTACGAGAATCTGCCGGTGATAGCTTGGGTCTGTGAAAATCTCTTGATACCCATACATTCCAGTGTTGAATGCAATCTCTCCGGAGGACATTCCGACTTTTCCTACCGCATACCCCTCAAAACGAGTGCCATCAGCAAGCTGCAGCACAGCAGGACGACCCAACCCGATCTCTTTTCGCATGTCGCAAAGATAATTTCATTCTATCGACAGGCACGTGCCCTACTTTCCAACAAAAAAGGGATACTCGCGTATCCCTTTTTTTTCTCTCGTCAAAACAATTTGAGAATCATCCCTGAGGTGCTTCCTCCTCGTCTCCGTCCGGTGAAGCCTCCTCAACGGAGTGTTCTTCACCATCCGCTGCAGGATTCACATCCTCTGCCTGAACTTCAGCAGAATTTTCGACAGTCGCCTCCTCTGCTGAAGCTGCTTCTTCCACCTCTGCCGCAGGTGCAGAAGTTGCTACCGCAACAGGCGCTTCTGCACCTGAAACGCCACTACGACGCGAGCGACGTGAACGCTTCTTCTTCACCTCCGTGCCGTAAATCTCATTGAAATCTACGAGCTCAATCAGACACATCTCTGCGTTGTCACCCAGACGAGCGCCCGTGCGGATGATGCGCGTGTAGCCTCCATTGCGAGACCCCACCTTGGGGCCTACTGCACGAAAAAGCTCAGTGACAGCGAATTTGTTCCCAAGGTGGGAAAAAGCTACACGACGGCTGTGCGTGGTATCCTCTTTCGAGCGGGTCACCAAAGGCTCAACGAACTTTCTCAACTCCTTTGCTTTAGCGACGGTGGTTGAGATTCTCTTGTGCTCTATCAATGAGCAAGCCATATTCGACAGCATCGAATGACGATGCGCAGTCTTCCGGCCCAAATGATTGAATTTCTTGCTGTGACGCATGGCTTCACTCTTTATCGAGTTTGTACTTGCTCACATCCATTCCGAACGTGAGGTTCTTATTCTCAACCAAATCTTCCAATTCGGTCAAGGATTTCTTGCCGAAGTTCCTGAACTTCAACAAGTCATTCTTATTGTAGGAGACCAAGTCCCCCAACGTATCAATGTCCGCAGCCTTCAAACAATTCAGGGCGCGAACACTGAGATCCATATCGCTCAACTTGGTTTTGAGCAACTGACGCATGTGAAGGCTCGACTCATCGAATTCCTCCACTTCCACTCTTTCCTCCAACTCCAGTGAAATCCGCTCATCGGAAAACAGCATGAAATGCTGAATGAGAATTTTCGCGGATTCTTGAAGTGCGTCCTTGGGTGAAATGCTTCCGTCGCACTCAATCTCCAACACGAGCTTTTCGTAGTCCGTTCTCTGTTCCACACGGAAGTTCTCGACATCATACTTCACATTCCGGATTGGAGTGAAAATGGAGTCGATAGCAATCGTCCCCAAAGCGGCGCCGTCTCGCTTATTTTCCTCAGCTGGAACATAGCCTCTTCCCTTACCGATGGTCAATTCCATGGTGATTGAAGTCTTCTCATCCATCTGACAGAGCACCAAATCTGGGTTCATCACCTGAAAAGCACTGGTGAATTTACCCAAGTCACCTGCCGTCATAACGGTTTGACCCGCTACCGTAACTACTACGGTTTCAGATTCTGTGGTCTCTATCTGACGCTTGAAACGAACCTGTTTCAAATTGAGAATCAAATCCGTCACATCTTCCTGCACTCCGCGGATGGTCGAATACTCATGTTCGACTCCTTCGATCCGGATGCTCGTGATCGCAAACCCCTCCAACGAGGAGAGCAAAATACGCCGAAGAGCATTCCCCACAGTGATCCCGAAACCGGGCTCCAGGGGCCGAAATTCGAAGCGCCCCTTGAACTCCGAAGAGTCCAACATAACTACCTTGTCTGGTTTCTGAAAATCGAGAATGGCCATGTAATGTAGATTAGGGGATTACTTCGAATACAACTCGACAATCAACGACTCCTTAATATTCTCAGGGATCTGCGCTCGACTCGGGACATTGATGAAGGTGCCCTTCATATCCTGCATGTTCCAATCCAACCAATCGTGACGTTGATTGTTGGCAGCCAGAGCGGCAGTAATCACCGGCAATGATTTGCTTTTCTCACGCACAGCCACGATGTCCCCTGGACGGAGGCGATACGAAGGAATGTTTACCACGTGGCCGTTGACCGTAATGTGACGGTGGGATACCAATTGTCGAGCACCGCGTCTAGATGGGCTAACCCCCAAACGATAAACGACGTTGTCCAATCGGCTTTCACAAAACTGAAGGAGAATTTCCCCAGTAATTCCCTGTCGGGCGTTGGCAGCTTTGAACAGATTCTCAAACTGCTTCTCCAGAATACCGTACGTATACTTTGCCTTTTGCTTCTCAGCCAATTGTACGGAGTATTCAGACTCCTTCTTACGGCGGCGTGCGTTGCCGTGCTGACCGGGTGCGTAAGGTCTCCGCTCCATCGCTTTGTCCGGCCCGAAGATGGGCTCACGGAAACGACGGCTGATTTTTGATTTGGGTCCGCGATAGCGTGCCATGGAATTGCTTTCTTAAGATTCTACAAGAAGTGAATTAAACGCGGCGACGCTTCGGTGGACGACAACCGTTGTGCGGCATGGAGGTTACGTCGACAATCTCCGTGATCTCGATGCCCATGTTGTGCAACGCACGCATGGCACTCTCTCTTCCCGCTCCCGGACCTTTTACAAATGCCCGGATTTTGCGCAGGCCCAATTCAAAAGCTTCCTTTCCACAATCTTCTGCTGCCACTTGGGCGGCATAAGGCGTGTTTTTCTTTGAACCGCGGAAACCCATTTTCCCAGCACTTGACCAGGAAATCACCTGACCCTGATTGTTTGTCAGGGAGATGATAATGTTGTTGAAAGAGGAATGGATGTGAACTTGTCCAGTGGACTCTACCACAACCTTCTTCTTTTTCTTGATGTTCTTTGCCATCTGAAATTGGATAAGGAGGTAATCAACCTGAAGTCAGGTTCTGAGTTATCGTTTATTTCTTCTTGTTCGCTACCGTCTTCCGCTTTCCTTTCCGGGTCCGCGAATTGTTCTTGGTGCGCTGCCCCCGCAAAGGAAGGCCATTTCTGTGACGGATTCCCCGGTAGCAACCAATGTCCATCAAACGCTTGATGTGCGCATGCGTCTCTGACCGGAGCTCACCCTCCACCTTGAAACCCGTCGCAATGTTCGTCCGGATAGAAGCGATTTCGTCATCCGTCCAATCTTGCACCTTCTTGTCCTCAGAAACGCCAGAATCCGCCAACACCTTTGATGCACGGCTTCTGCCGATGCCATAGATGTAGGTCAAAGCAATCACCCCGCGCTTCTGCCGAGGAATATCAATACCTGCAATACGTGCCATTATTCAAACTTTGTGAATAGCATCAACCCTGACGCTGCTTCATTTTTGGATTCTTCTTGTTGATGACGTACAAACGTCCTTTGCGGCTGACGATTTTGCAATCAACCGTCCTTTTCTTGAGTGATGCTCTGACCTTCATGGTTTCTCTTATTTCTTGTATCGGAACGAGATTCTACCCTTCGTCAAGTCGTATGGAGACATTTCCACCTTTACCTTATCTCCGGGTAGAATTTTGATGTAATACATCCTCATCTTCCCTGAGATATGGGCGGTGATCACGTGCCCGTTTTCCAGTTCTACACGAAACATGGCATTTGAAAGTGCCTCTAGTATCGTGCCGTCCTGGGTGATCGACGACTGTTTCGCCATTCGCTATTTACTGGTTGAACATTATTTATTTAGAACCTCATCTATCTCATCAAAACTCGAAAGCACATCAGCTTGTCCGGACCTAACTACTACATCATGCTCAAAATGAGCCGACTTCATTCCATCCTTGGTGAGGATGGTCCACCCATCGCTTAATTGACGAACCTCTTTTCTTCCGGCATTGATCATCGGCTCAATCGCCAAGACCATACCATTCAAAAGCTGTACGCCCGTTCCGCGGCGGCCAAAATTAGGGACTTCCGGCCATTCATGGAGCTGTTCCCCCAAACCATGGCCAACAAGATCTCGAACCACTGTAAAACCATTGCGTTCTGCATGCGATTGACAAGCAAATCCGATATCTCCTATCCGCTTGCCTACCACAGCCTCCGCCACGGCCAAATCCAAACATTCGCGTGTGACCCGCAGCAGATGACTGTCTTCTTCAGAAACTTCACCCACCCCGAAGGTGAAAGCGCTATCTCCATAAAAGCCATTCATCAATACACCA
>JBEEPJ010000061.1:0-10562 GCA_041191165.1 Bacteroidota bacterium
CTGTCTTCTGATTTTCAGACCATTTACGGCACCAAGTTTGACCACAAATCCGAAACCCCAGGATTGGGCGCAGAGATTCGGGAGACCTTTTTCACAGACAAGTTCAAGGTGGGAAAGAAGATGAACCTTGCGGGTCCCACTATTTTTGAGGTAGTGAAAGGTGGGGCTCCTACCACGGAAAATAGTGTGGATGGCATTACAGGTGGAACAATCACCTCGAAAGGCGTCGGTGAAATGGTCAACCGCACCATGGGCATTTATGCCACTTACTTCCAGTCACAAATTTCAACCCAGGCATCTCGATGAGTACGCAAACCGCTGAAGTCGTCGAAAAGACGCGTGAACCCCTGTTCTCGAAGAAGAACAGGAAGTTGATTACGGATCCGTTAGGGGATTCCAATCCCATCACGATTCAGGTCCTGGGAATCTGCTCTGCGTTGGCCATCACCGTGCAGTTGCAGCAGGCGATTATCATGAGCCTGTCGGTGATTTTTGTACTCATGGGAGGCAACGTTGTGGTCTCGCTGATGCGAAACATGATTCCCGATCGCATCCGAATCATTGTTCAGCTCATCATTGTGGCATCCTTGGTGATTATCGTGGACCAAATCCTGAAAGCTTACCAGCCGGATATCTCTGAGAAGCTATCCGTTTTCGTGGGCTTGATCATCACCAACTGCATTTTGATGGGGCGGATTGAGGCATTTGCTTTGGGCAATAAGCCCGGGCCTACCGTTTTGGATGCATTGGGCAATGGAATGGGCTATGCCTGGATTTTGCTGGTCGTAGCAGTCGTGCGGGAATTGACGGGTTCGGGGGCCATTTCGCTCCCGGGAATGGGTCAGGTTAAGTTATTGCCTTCCGAATGGTTCGTTTCCAATGGAGGTTTCTACGAGAACAATAACTTCATGATTCTCCCTCCAATGGCCTTGGTGCTCTTGGGAATTATCATCTGGATTCAACGCAGCCGCAACAAGGCTTTGATCGAAGAGAACTAATGGAATACCTCAACATTTTTATCAAGGGCATTTTCATTGAGAACATGATTTTTGCCTACTTCCTAGGCATGTGCTCTTTCTTGGCCGTTTCGAAGACGGTGAAAACAGCAAATGGCTTGGGTCTAGCCGTGATTTTCGTCCTGGGCATCACAGTTCCCATGAACTACCTGCTTGAGAATTATGTTCTCAAGGAGGGAGCGCTCTCGTGGTTGGACCCCGAGTTTGCATCTGTCGATCTGAGTTTTCTCAGTTTCATTATGTTCATCGCGGTTATTGCATCGATGGTGCAATTGGTGGAGATGATCGTAGAGAAATTTGCGCCTGCCCTCTATGGGGCGCTGGGCATTTTCCTGCCCTTGATTGCGGTGAACTGCTCGATTCTCGGTGGAGCACTGTTTATGCAAGATCGGCAATACCCGAGCTTGGGAGAAGCCACTGTGTTTGGAATTGGATCGGGTGCGGGTTGGTGGTTGGCCATCGTCGCCATCGCAGCCATCCGGGAGAAGATTCGTTACTCAGCCGTACCTGCTCCGCTCAAGGGATTGGGAATTACCTTTATCATCACGGGCTTGATGGGTATCGCTTTCATGAGTTTTATGGGCATTGAAATCTGATTGAGATGACGACAACCATTGTATTGGCCCTTATATTCTTCTTGACGGTAACCATTTTTTTGGTGGGTTTGTTGCTCTATGCAAAGGCCAAACTCTCGCCAAGCGGAAAGATCAAGATCACCATCAACGGTGAGCGGGTGCTGGAAGTGGATGGTGGAAGCACTTTGCTCACGACATTGAGCAACAACGGCGTATTCCTTCCCTCCGCCTGTGGTGGTGGTGGAACCTGTGTTCAGTGCAAGTGCCAAGTGAATTCTGGAGGAGGAAGCATCCTTCCCACAGAGGAGCCCCACTTCTCCCGGAAGGAGATTGCGGACCACTGGCGGCTCGGCTGTCAGGTAAAGGTGCGTGAGGACATGGAGATTCACGTGCCAGAGGAGGTTTTCGGCATCAAAAAGTGGGAGTGCACGGTGGTTTCCAACTACAACGTTGCTTCCTTCATCAAGGAATTCGTGGTGCGATTGCCGGAAGGTGAAGAGTTGGAATTTGAGGCTGGAGGTTACATCCAAGTGGACGTGCCCAAGACGGTGGTCGAGTTCAAGGACATGGACATCACAGCCCACCCGGAGCATCACAAGGATCCCAAGACCTTCCAAGCGGAGTGGGATAAGTTTGGGTTATGGGATTTGAAGATGGTCAACGACGAGCCTGTGGTTCGCGCCTATTCGATGGCGAATCACCCCGCGGAGGGCAACATCGTCATGTTGAACATTCGGATTGCCACCCCCCCATGGGATCGGGCTCGGAATGCATGGATGCAGGTGAATCCCGGGGTATGTTCTTCTTACGTCTTTGGATGCAAGCCCGGGGACAAAGTGACCATTTCAGGTCCCTACGGAGAGTTCTTCATCAAGGAGACAGAGGCGGAGATGGTCTATATCGGTGGAGGTGCGGGGATGGCTCCGATGCGCTCCCATCTCTTCCATTTGTTCCACACCGTGAAAACGGGCCGGAAAGTGACCTACTGGTATGGTGGCCGCTCTCGTCGTGAGTTGTTCTACCTAGACGATTTTCGGAAAATCGAAAAGGAGTTCCCCAACTTCAAGTTCCATGTGGTGCTTTCGGAGCCTGCTCCAGAAGACAATTGGGTGGCCAAGCAGAACGTGGACGACCCCAATGGTGATGGGTTCCTTGGATTTGTGCACAATGCGGTCATCGAGCATCAACTCAAGCACCACGATTCGCCTGAGGACATTGAGTTCTATTTCTGCGGTCCTCCGATGATGAACCAGGCGGTTTTGAAGATGTGTGATGACTGGGGTGTACCGCCTGAGAATGTCAGCTTTGACGATTTTGGGGGATAAAGTTGGGCTCATGGTCCGATGGACGTGGCTCGTGGCATGTGGCGCGCTGTTCATGGGGTGTGGGAATTCCACTTCGGGTCCCGAATCGGGTTCTGGGCCTTGGACGGAATGGGAAGGGACCACGCAAGGCACGACGTTTCGGTTTGTATGGGATGGAACGGGAATGGAGGAGGTGCGGGAAGCTGCACTCGATTCCATCTTGCGGGCTGTAGATGACGCGGTGAATCTTTGGAATCCCAATTCGGATTTGGTTCGATTGAACCAATGGGATGCGGCGAAGGGGGAGTTCGTCTTCATGGACTCCACGCAAATCTTGACCCTGCTCTGGTTGAGAAGCGAAGAAATCTGGACGGCTACCGGTGGTGCCTTTGATCCCACAGTAGGTCCCCTGGTGGAATTGTGGGGTTTCGGGATAGCTCGCGCCGACTCTGTTACACCGGAGGAAGTAGCACTTGCGATGCAATCTGTAGGTTTTTCAAGTGAGAATTGTGCCTTGTCGGAAATCGAGGATGCTCAGGGCAATGCGCTGACTTCGATCGCCAAACGAAAGCCGCGAATGTCCTTCGATTTTAATGCGATAGCTCAGGGGTACACCGTGGATTTGATTGCCGATTTTCTAAAGTCGAAAGGCGCCAAGAATGGCATGATTGAGATTGGGGGGGAGGTGCGTTGTTGGGGCACAAACAGGAAAAATGAGCCTTGGCATATTGCCATTGATGCTCCTGTAGCAGAGACAGGCACGGGGCGGGTATTCGATGCGATCGCCTTGGTCGATGATGCGGCGATTTGCACCAGCGGAAGCTATCGCAAGTTCCGCGAAGTGGACGGAAAGCGGATTTCCCATGCCATCGACCCCAGTACGGGATACCCCGTAGCGCACAATCTCATCAGTGCAACCATCCGTGCGCATACGGCCGCCACGGCGGATGCACTAGCAACCGCTTGTTTGGTTATGGGGCCAGACCGGGGCAGGGCATTCATAGAGGCCTACCGAGATGCGCATTTGGAAGAGAAAATCGATGCCTATTTTCTTATGTCAGAACCCCAAGGAGGGTGGAGTTCATGGATGACGCCAGGTTGGACGGGGAATCTTATTCCCGTGGATCAAAACGCTGCAGCAGTCCCTTCTTCGACCCCCGAATAAAGCCTTCTCGTAACGGGAACAAATGGAGCGTCGGGGTATGTCACCCTTTTTTTTCCTCCGGTGCCAGGCAGTTTTCCTGAGGCCGAGCTCCGCAAACGGAGCAGGTGCCTGAATCGTTCTGGAACATGGGATTAGAACTTGCGCATGTACCGGCAAAGGTTCCGTTTTTCTTTACCAAAAGTTTAATTGCGATTCCTGCCAAACCCAATCCCATCAAACCGATGGCCAAGAGTACAACTTTCCATTCCATGTCCAAATTTAACACGGGCTCCGGATCACGAAGTACAAAACTTTCGTAATTTCAGAGGTATGATAGAGCGACTGCATTCGCCGCGGAGAATGGGCCTTGGGATAGGGCTCTTGGCGAGTTTGTTCGTTTTCCTTGTTCGGACAGATGCTGCGGCGCAAACCGCAGGAAATTGTGGCTGCCCTCCCATCGCGAACCGGTCAGTGGTTTATGTGACGGACAACAATGGTGCGGGAACGGGCAATACCACATGGACATGCGACAAGATCTGGGTGTTGACGCAACCCGTGTTTGTCAATCCGGGACACACCTTGACCATCGAGCCGGGCACCATTATCAAGGGGCGTGAGGGAATTGTGATAGACACCCTTTCTTTTACCTTGCCCAACGGCAACCCTTCTCAGCGAAAAGACTACGTTTTCAGTCAGTTGGCGGGAAGCCTGGTGGTTGCAATGAACGCGACAATCATCGCTGACGGTACAGCCAATTGCCCCATCATCTTCACCTTTGAGGGGGATCCATTGGATGACAGTGTGGGGTACAATGTCCAAGGAAAATGGGGAGGCTTGATCGTTTGCGGAAGAGGAGCCTTGAACACCTATGATGGAGATGACCTAGCGGAAGGCGTGACCGACCCTACTGGACAGAACCGTGCGCGCTATGGAACCGGCCAGAACCCGACGGGCAGTTCGGGAATCCTGAGATACCTGAGCATCCGACATGCCAGTACCTCGTTGGGGATCAGCCAGTTTGGCAATGGAAATGAAACCAATGCGCTTCAATTGTGCGGGGTGGGAAGCGGAACGACGGTGGAGTTCATCGAGACCTTTGCCAGTGGAGATGATGGGATTCAGGTCATGGGCGGATTGGTGAATTTGCGCTACGTGGGTTCTGCATTCAACAAGGAAGATGCCATTGAATTCGACCAGGGATGGCGAGGGAATGCTCAGTTTCTCTTTGCTGTGACGGATGAAGTGAATGGATTTGGGGCACATGCCGGCGATTATGAAGGGGATGACTTTGAGGAATTCGATGTGCATCCGTCCTTCATGCCTTACACCAGTCCGCTGATCTACAATCAGACGTATGTCGGTCGGGGGGGGATTCCCGCCATCCGGTTGCACAATGGGGGAGGAGTCAGAATGCATAACAGCATATTTGCCGGATTTTCGCTGGGCATCGATTTTGAAGATTATGACCCTTGTGATGCATGGGAGTTGCTTCTCTTTGGGGAAACGACCATTCGAAATAACCGTTTTCATGACATCGGGGACTCCACAGGCCTTGCGGAGATGATTCGGTATGACGGCGTGGTTTTCAATGGCCAATTGGGGGTTCAAAACCATTTCACGCAGAACTTCAATGGCGTGGGTAATCCCGTATTTGACTATCAGTTCTCGGTGGCCGAGGGTTTTGTGACTGAAGGCATAGATCTGCGTCCGGCGGAGGGGACGATGGAGGTGACCTCCCAGTTTCTCCCTGCGGATCCTTGGTTTGTTCCGGCGAATTACCGGGGCGCTTTTGCGCCGGGTCAGGAGAATTGGTTGAGCGGGTGGACTTACATGGAGATGCTGGGACTGTTCGGAGAACCGCCAGTCACAGGCCCACAAGAAGGATGTGTTTACGCACAGGCCTGCAACTATGACCCGGAGGCGGAAGTGGATAACGGGACGTGCGAGTTTGGGTCGTGCGGTGGTTGCACGTACGCGTGGGCAGTCAACTTTGATGCTACCGCGACTTGGGATGATGGCTCGTGCTTGGAGCCTGAAGCGCCCTTGAATGATTGTCCCACAGACGTGGATGGGAATGGTCAGGTGGGAACCACGGATTTATTGTTCTTCCTCTCCACCTTTGGAGATTTATGCCCTTGACGGCTCCTCGGGATCGCTGCGCTCAGAGGGTGTAAACCCAACCGAGAAAGGGATGTTCTGCGCGGACTTGATAACTGCGCAGACCCAATTCGATGCGATGATGGGCGTTAAACGCATGGGAGATGGCCGCGTGAAGGTGGCGGCGACCGAGGATAGGATCGGGATGTGCGAGCACCCATCCTTGCAGGATGGACACCCGGGTGGCGCCGAGATTCCAGTGAAAACCTATGAGGGCGGCGGGTTGAAGGCGTCGCAAAGGGGTGCTGCCTGTGAGATCTGGAGCGTCGGGAAAATGGATGAGGGAGGATTCGTGGTAATACCTGAGGCTCTGATTGTAGGTCAGGGTGAATCCCGCAGCGGGCAGTAACCGGGCGAAGAGGCGGGAGGATGAGCCCAGGGGAGGGAGTCCCATGGCGGTCTCGATGCTTAAGCCTGTGAGCGCATATTTCACCCCGCCGGGAAGGTCCATGTCCCGGTAGCCGACCCGCAACGCCCAATGGGTGGAGAAGCGGGGAGAGGCGGGGGGGGAGGCAGGGGTGGGGGGGAGTGCTGTTGGAGGGTTGGGCGAGGCGGGGGACCAGCCGAGGTGGAGGGCGACGGTGTTCGTGCCGAGGTTGGGTTGGCGGGTGCTGCCGTTGCTCAGATGATGGACGGCGAGGGTGGTGTGCCATGCCCCACCGGGTCCGAAGGGCCAGGAACGGTGGAGCCCCAGGCGGATGGCGGCGTTGAACGGCGAGCCCAGGAGGAAGGAGGAGGGGGCATGCACCGGGTCGTAGGGGCGTGAGGTGTACCCCAGCCCCAGTCCCCACTCGCTGTTCCAGTGATCGTTGAGGGGCAATCGGTTAAGCCAAATCCCCGAGACCTGCCAACCCAATTCTGGACTGCCCCCGTAGGTGGCATCCAGTCCCAAGCCTTGCCACGCCCAGGGGCGGCGCAGCCCGCTGGTCCACCCCCCGGTACGAAAGGCCCCGGCGTACAAATGCCCCCCCCACGCATGGCCGGTCACCACCCGCCAGATTTCAGAACGGTGGGCGGCCACGACCCCCCATTGCGCCCCGCCCTCGAGGGTGATGGGGGCGCGCTGTGCGAAGGTTCTGGGGGTGGGGGTTTGGCCTGCCAAATCCCCCGCAAAAGCGCAGCATACCGCCACGGCAGCAATCGCCAGTCCCCGCGCCAACAGCATGTAGAGCATGGGCGAAAATTACCGCAACCGACCGGCACTCCGTACTTTCGCGACATGCAAACCCGCGCTGCTCAGCTCGCCGCCTTCGACCGGCTCCTCACCATCATGGACGAACTGCGTGAAAAGTGCCCTTGGGACCGCAAGCAGACCTTTGCCTCTCTGCGCCACTTGACGATTGAGGAGACTTATGAGCTGGCGGATGCGATTCGGGCGGAAGACTGGGATGAAGTGCGACGTGAGACGGGGGATTTGTTGCTGCACATGGTTTTTTATGCCAAACTCGGTTCCGAACTCACCCGCGACCCGTGGGACATTGCCGATGCGCTCAACGGAATCTGCGACAAGTTGATTTCCCGGCATCCGCACATCTACGGGGATGTCGAGGCCCGGGATGAGGAAACGGTCAAGGCGAACTGGGAGAAAATCAAGCTCGCCGAAGGGAAGTCCTCCGTGTTGTCCGGGGTACCGCGATCCCTTCCGGCCTTGGACAAGGCGTTTCGCATTCAGGACAAGGTCCGGGGTGTGGGATTCGATTGGGAGGTGGAGGAACAGGTCTGGGAAAAGGTCCAAGAAGAGCTCGGGGAGCTGCGGGAAGAAGCGGACAAGCTCCGGGCCGGGCAAGTTGAGGCCGCCGATCGGGTGGCGGACGAGCTCGGGGACGTTTTTTTCGCCCTCGTGAACTGGGCGCGTTTTCAGGGCATCCACCCCGACGATGCACTCGACCGCACCAATTCCCGGTTCATCCGGCGATTTCAGCACATGGAGGACGCCCTGCGCAACGAGGGTCGGTCGATGTCGGAACTCCAACTCGCAGAATGGGACCGGTACTGGAAACGGGCAAAAGAGGCATGCGCAGGGTCGTGAAAGGGGATGCCTCCGGGGGCCTGAGCTCGAAAACGACCGTCTTTTTGTGGCTCGCGCTCATCGCGGGATTCGGGGCGGGTTGCAATCGGCCGGAGGCTCCGCATTGCCTCCGAACGGCCGGAGTCGATACCACTTGGACGGAAGAACTTGCGCCCGGCACCCTGGCCCAACTCACCCTCTATGACCGGCTGGACGTCCATTGGCATCAGACTGCACCGGGAGAGCCGGTCAGGTTGGTCTTCTCCGGGCCGGCGAATTTGCTTCCCCACGTGGAGGTGGGGTGGACCGGAGGAGACCGCGGGGAACTCGAGCTTTCGGATGCCAATCGCTGCCGATGGGTGCGCGACTTGGGCATCCGCCTGAAAGTGGATGTCTATGCGCCCGACTTTGGAGGGCTCGAACTCAGAGGCTCTGGTCGTTTCTCCATGGACACCTGCCGCCGGGCCGGCACCCTGCAGGTGGATGCACGGCAGTTCTCCGGAGAGGCCCATATCGCTGCCATCGTGGACACCTTGAGACTCAGGATGCATTCCGGTCCCGGGAGCATCCTCGCCGGGGGAGAAGTGGTGGACCTCGGCATCTTCGCCGCGGGCTTGGGGGGGGTGGACGC
Source organism: Bacteroidota bacterium (assembly GCA_041191165.1). GTDB lineage: Bacteria > Bacteroidota > Bacteroidia > Flavobacteriales_D > Sanyastnellaceae > CAMCYM01. The sequence goes on from JBEEPJ010000061.1 coordinate 8,836, forward strand.
GAGATCCGTCGCGGCACGTCGGGCCTTCGTCAACCAGAGCAGCGTCCGGGAACTGCACTTCAGCGCAACGGACTATGCTTACATAGGCCATTACGGCACGGGCTGGGTCTGGGGCCACGGCGGTCCCCCTGCAGACTGGGACTGGAAGCAGACTTCTACAGGGCAGCTGGGCTGGGAGAATTGAACGCTACCCCGCGATTTATGCTTACTTTCGGGGGCGGTTGATTCATCCGCTAGCCTTTCACCATGATTCGATTCCCTCGATTCGTTGTCCAGTTGTTGGGTGGTGCTGTCGCTTGGTGCGCAGCCAGTTTCGCGTCGCCTGAAGTGGCGGCTCAGGTGGTGCCCGATCCGCATCGCATCAACACCAACGTCAACAAGTTCCGACAGCTGGGAACGGAACTTCCCACGCCCAACGTCTATCGGACGGCCTCAGGCGCACCCGGCCATGCCTACTGGCAACAGCAGGCCGACTACAACATGAAGATTCGGCTGGACGACGACCGGCAGCGCATCGACGGGCAGTCGCAGATCACCTACACGAACAACAGTCCGGATGCGTTGTCCTACGTTTGGCTTCAGTTAGACCAAAACCTCCGGGCCCTCGACAGCGACGCCCACAAAATCGCCACAACGCGCATCGAGGACCGCATGACTTTTGATGCGGCGCGCAAGTTGGAGCCTTGGTTCGATGGCGGCTTTAAAATCACGCAAGTCGCTGATGCAGCAGGCAAATCGCTGCCTTACGTCATCAACTATTCGATGATGCGGGTGGACTTGCCCACGCCCATCCCTCCCGGAGGCAAGCTCGTGCTGAACCTCGGGTGGTGGTATAACATCAACGACCGCATCAAATTGGGAGGACGAGGGGGGTACGAGTACTTCGAGGAAGACAAAAATTATCTGTACACCATCGCCCAGTTCTACCCGAGGATGGTGGTGTATTGTGACAACGCGGGATGGCAACACAAGCAGTTTCTGGGCAGTGGAGAGTTTACGCTCAACTTCGGGAATTACCATGTGGAACTCACCGTCCCATCGGATCACATCGTCGCCGCGACGGGGGAGTGCGTGAACATGAAAAATGTGCTCACCCCAGCCCAGCGCAAAAGGTTGGAGCAGGCCCGGACGAGCTTTGATACGCCTGTGCTCATCGTTACAGAGGAGTAGGCCTGGCGGGCGGAGCAGGGTCGCGAAAAGGGGATGAAAACCTGGATTTTTGAGGCCCAGGATGTCCGGGACTTCGCCTTCGCCAGCAGCCGAAAGTTCATTTGGGATGCGATGGCGGTGAAGGTGGGAGACAACACGCCCTTGGCGATGAGTTTTTATCCCAAGGAGGGCAACCCCTTGTGGGAGCAATAAGCACCAAGGCGGTAGCCCAAACCCTCGTCACCTACTCCAAGCACACCATTGACTACCCCTATCCGGTCGCCATTTCGGTGCATTCCAAATGGATTGGCATGGAGTACCCCATGATCTGTTTCAACGGAGGGAGGCCGGAGCCTGATGGCACCTATTCAGACCGCACCAAGTATGGCATGATCAGTGTAATCATCCACGAGGTGGGACACAATTTCTTTCCGATGATCATCAATTCGGATGAGCGGGATTGGACCTGGATGGACGAGGGATTGAACACCTTCGTCCAATACCTCACCGAGAAGGAATTCGACCGAAATTATCCCACCCGGAGGGGGTCTGCGCGGGACATCCGGGAGTACATGGCG
>JBEEPJ010000062.1:0-10149 GCA_041191165.1 Bacteroidota bacterium
TACCCAGCTTTTGGCGACTTGGGGGTTGCGGAAGACCCGGAATGGGACCGCGGGTCGGAAAAGGGCCCAGCGAATCCGGTCCCGGATGACCATCAATGAGTTGGGGACGACCACCGCACGCGCGCTCACCCCGTTCATCGCCTCCGCGCTGCCCATCCAAAACAGGGCCTCCTGATCGAGCAGGGCAATGTCCCGGGGAATCAGCACCAGCACCGGATTGTCGGCGCCAGGCATCAAGTCCCGGCGCGCCTCCTCCACCCGCCGCGCCAGCGCGAGGTCCAACACCACCTCCGGTTTGTAGCGCACCACGAAAAGCCCCATCGAAAGTTCGATGAGAGCGGAGGGGAGCTGAAGCTGGAGGGTGGGTTGCATGGAATCGTAAGCGAGGCGTCAGGAAATCAGCCGCAAGTTAGGGGCAGGCGTAGTCGCTGAAGGGATTGGGCGTACAAAATTGAAGCGCCGCGGTAAGATCGCCCTCAGCCAGCTCCTCCATCGTATCGGTGGAATAGCCAATGCCATAGACCCCCTGCGAGGAACGCGCGGCGAAGAGCCCCAAGCCGCCCACCAGGTTCGTGTACTCGGGACGCTCTTGGATGATGCCCGTGACCGGTGCGTTGATGTCGAGGTAGATGGCGAGTTCTTCGTTCGCGACGGAGAGGACGAAGTCGAAGGCGCGCGCGATTTGGACTTGATCATCCCAAACCCCCAACTCCCGCGTGATGCGCGGATGGGCCTCGAGCTGGGAAGCCAGGGTCGAGAAAAAGCGCTCGCCGTTGATGGACTTGGTCAGGAGCTGACCGCCGGCCTCGGAGTTCGCGTCCACCGCACCGAGGGCCCAGGACAGCGACTTCTCGGTGGTAGAAACCAGCTGGGTGTGGGCATCGTCCGCCCAGAGATGCTCGGTGTAATGCACCACGAGCTGGGGTTCGTAGCGGAAGCCCCCCGATGTGCTCGACCACTTGAAGGAGACGTCGGGATAGGTGGTGGCAAAACCGATGTTCGCAAAGCCCAGCTTGAAGTTGGGCACGCCGGGGGGCGGCTGGGTGATGTTCCCCGCCACCTCCGCAATGCCGCGGGTTTCGCCCCGCACCGAGGTGCCGTCTGCGAAGTCGATCTCGAGTTCGTAGGTGGAGTTGCCCTCGAGGCCGCCCGGCTGAACCATGTACCAAGCCTGATGCTCCGGACCGAAGAAGATGCCGTCGTCGGACTTGTTTTGGAGCAGGGTATCGCGCAGGGTCCACGATCGGAAAGCCACGCCGTTGCGGTATTCCGTGATGCGCGCTTCCACGTCGGCCGGGTCGTATTCGCTGCTGTCGGCGATGAGCGCCGCGTCGAGTTGGTTGCCGTCTCCCAGCCAGGTGCGGTTGATGCGCACCCACTGCGTGTCCTGCGCCACGTCCAGCAAACAGAACACCACCGGCGTCCGCTGGTAGTCCGCCGTCAGGTCCACATCCGTCTCACAGCCCGCCCAAATCAGGGCCAGTCCCGCCACGGCCGCGAGGGCCGTTTGACGCCAAGGCAACTTAACCATGCCCCAAATGTAAGCCATGCAAGAACGACAAGGTATCGGCCCCGTCGGCATAATCCCAGGGTTGGGGGAATTGGCCTGAACCTGCATCCACGACCGCCACACCCAGCGGCACATCCGGTCGCCAACCCCGGCGCATCAGCAGGCACTGGATCCCGTCCGCACCCCGGGCGATGGCGCTCCACACCGGCGCGATGTCCGTGTAGCGCGTGTAGAACAAACTCCCCACCGGACTCACCCACGCCGGGTCTTCCTTGAGCAGAAAAACGCCATTTTCCAACAGCGCTTCCCCGTTGAGCAGCCAAACAGCCCGGTGGTAATCGACGTTGTTCGCGTACTTGTTGTGCGCGGCCAGATGGGACCACTCCATCCAGGCAGCGAACAGGCGATTCACGTCGAAGTCCGCGGGGAGAAAGAGGTGGGTGGCGCTGCGGCACCCCAGCCCGAAGTGCAGGAAGACGTCCCGCCCGAGCGCCCGCAGCTCCTCCTCCGTCTCGCGGCCGTCGAGCACGGCCACGCCGGTCCGGGTGCCCCGAATGAGCCGCGGCAAGTGGCGGAAGTAGTAATCGAAGTGCCGCGAGGTATTGCTCGACCCGGTGACCACGATGGCGTCCAACTCCGGAAGCCGCGCCTCCGTGAAGACCACCCGCTCCCGCACGGCCGGCAGCAGCTGCGCCCACCGCTCGACCGCGGCCGGAATCAGCACCGCGTCGTCCCGCGAGCACTTCACCACGGCCACATGACCCGCCATCACCACGCACAGGACGTCATGCCAGCCCACCATGGCGAGGTTGCCGGCCAGCACCAACCCCACCCGCTTGCGCCGCCCTTCCTCCACCGCCATCGGATCCTCGACCCAGCTCTCCCCTGCCCGCCGCCGCCATTCCGCCAGCACCTCCGGCCGCAGCGCCTCGCCGTGCGCCCGCATCGCCGTGGCCACATTGTCCGCCGTAAACCACGCATTCCCCACTTCCGCGCGGCGCAACAAGTCCGCATCCGCCCCGCCCGCGCCCGGCTCATCCCCCCGCAACCAAGCCCCCAGTTGAACAAGCGACGCGTAAAAAGTGTTGGAGTCCATGATCGTATCTTCGCGGTCAAATTTACCACCCAACAAGGACCTTTTCACCATGGCCATTATGATCACCGACGCCTGCATCAACTGCGGCGCATGCGAACCAGAATGTCCCAACAACGCCATCTACGAAGGCGGGGCGAATTGGAAAATGTCCGACGGAACGGGATTCCGGGGCACGGGGATGCACCCCACGGTGGGTGAGCTCGACGCGGGCGAGATTCGCGAGGCCCGGAGCATGGACGTCTATTACATCGCGCACGAGAAGTGCACGGAGTGCGTGGGGTTCCATGACGAGCCGCAGTGTGCGGCGGTTTGTCCCGTGGATTGCTGTGTGGACGACCCGGACCACGTCGAGTCCGAGGAGCTGCTGCTCGCCAAGAAAAACTTCCTCCACCTCTGAGTCGGGGGCAATACCCGCGCAGGGAGCGCGTTGGAGCAGCATGGGGTTGAATCTGTCTCTTCCTTGGGGTCGGGCTTTCTCGCGGAAGCTCTCGGCCGTGTTGTGCTTGGCCGGGCTGGGGAGTGCCCTGTCGGCGGGGGTTTTAGGCCAAACCGCACCCGCCCAAGTCGAGCGGGCACTCGCCCTGTACGACGAGCTTCGGGCGGCCCCGGGCGACGTGGAGCGCCTGGCCCTGCATGGGGCGTTGGAGCGGGGTTTTGAGGAGGCTTTTGCGTCGGGGACGGGGTTGGATGTCGCATGGGAGGCGCTCCAGGGGCGCATGGGGTGGGCGCAGGTGGGGACGGGGGACCAGGCGCTGCGGGTGATCACTTGGAACGTGGAGTTGGAGGACCGGACGCAGCGGTACGGGGGGTTCGTGGTGCAGGCGGATGCGAAGTCGCCGATGGGCTACCGCGCGCACCCCTTGCGGCATCTGCCGCGGAGTGACGTCCGGGAGGTGGGCAAGCGCTTTGCGGCAGATGCCTGGCCCGGGGCCGTCTACTACCAGGCGGTGCTGACCTACGAGCGGCGCGCCCCGGTTTACACCCTGCTCGGCTGGGACGGAGCCGATGGTCTCACCACGCGAAAGGTGGTCGAAGTGTTGGAACTGCAGGGCGGCCAGCTCCGCTTCGGGGCTCCCCGCATCGAAGCCCGCGGTGCCACCCAGCGGCGCCTCGTGCTCGAGTACGGCGACGCCCTCTCGGTCCTCCTCCGCCACGACGGCGAGCGCATCGTCATGGACCACCTCTCCCCCCGGTCCGCCGACGTCAAAGGCGTCGCCGCCCTCTACGGACCCGACATGACCTACGACGCGCTCGAGTGGGACGGAAAGCGGTGGAACCTCCGCGAAAACGTCGACGTCCGCGACCCCAACCTCCAGGTCACCTTCCCCGACCCCAAGGCCCCTCGCGGACGCCGGTCCCCCCAATAGGCCCCTCGCGGTCGCCGGTCCCCCCGATAGGACCTCGCGGTTGCGGGTTATCTTTGGGAATCCAATTTCCAGTCCATGCTCCGATTTTCCATCTCCCTCCTCCCTGCTTGGTTGTGCATGTTGTTGGCCGTGGGCGCAGGCTGGAACGCTGACCTTGGGGCACAGACCCCAGCGGATTCGACGGGGCCGGTTTGGCAAGAAATGGAAGAAGACGACCGAGAGCGGCTGCTGGTGCTGCGCGGAGAAGTGCGGGATCTGACGCGTGTACCGCTGGGGCAGGACTCGGTGATTTGGACGCTGCGGTTGACCGTCGAGGTGACCAAGTCCGGCACCCGCCAAGTCGAGCAGCTCTTCTGGAATCCCGACCACAAATTGCTGGGGTGGAAGTCGGACACGGCCTCCACGGCCCCGCTGGTGTACTATGACCTGAGCAGCAACTACGGGGCTTCGATCTATCTGGCGGATGGTTTGGGACAGCGCATCCCTCCCCATTTCATCGAAGTGTACGGATTTTTCGATGGGAAGGGAGAGGACTACTGGCCGCCAGTCGACAAGCAGCACTGGGGCGAGGGCGAACGGCTCGGGGCCGAAGAGCAGTTGGGGGTGGAACGCACGGGATATCGGCGCACGGATGGGGCTGGAAAGACCAGCGAGGCGCAGGCATTTCGCATGAAGCAATCGCCGGATCTAGCGCTGGCGATGGCCTTGTGGCAGGGACTGCAGCCGTCGCCGGAGTGGCGGGCGCTGACCTGGCCCAAGGGCGAGGCGCTGGTGCAGTGGGCCCAGACGGTGGAGGGCCAGCGGTCGGGGTTTGAAGCGGTCGAATTCGCGCATGGAAGGTGGGGGTTTGATGCAGGCCAAACCCGCATCGAAGATCCCGAGCGCACCCTCCTCGATGTCGCCCGCGAGCGGGCGAAGGCCGCCCCGACCGGGGGGCACTGACCAGCAGCACCGCACCCGACCGTCGGGCACTGACCGGCGGGGCGGGACCCGGCGGGCGCTTCAGCGGCCCCAGCCCTGCCCCGAAATCTCCACCTCCGTCGCGCCCGCCCCATACCGGCGTGGGTCGGCATACCGGCAGGTACACTGCGGGTAAAACTGCTCCACCCGGGACCAAATCTCGTGCTTCAATACCCCCTGCCCCACGCCGTGGATGAACACGATGCGCCGGGCGCGCTGCTCGATGGCCCGCTGCAGCATCCGCTCGAAATGGGCCAGCTGCAGCTCGCGCATCGTGCCCGGGTCCAGCCCCGCCGTCGATTCCACCAGCTCGTGCAGGTGCAAGTCCACCTCGAGGTCGTCCGAGGAGCCCGCCTGGGCCGTTGCCCGGTACCGCTCGTTGAAGTCCCGCTCCATCGCCCGCCGGCGCTCCGGCGTCACCTCCTGCTGCAGGATTTCGCCGACCGAGGGGATGTGCCGGTTGTACTCCCGGGCTTCTGCGACCGTGTCCTCCACGACCACCAGTTCCGTCAGTCGGTGCGGGTATTCAAACCCCGACTCATCCTCCACCATGGCCTCATCGGGACCCAACAGCGCGGTCACGCGCCCCTCCCCTACCTGATTCAGGAAACGCACCCGCGTCCCCACTTGGATTTTGCGTGGCTTGGTCATGCTGCAAAGATGCGGGAATGGCCGCATTTGGGGCTATTTTTGTGGGAAGACCTAGCCTATGAATCTCCATTTTCCTCTGAGCGCGCGTTTTGCGCAACGGAGCATGCTCCTCATCGGATACCTGCTCGCGGGTTTGGCGGGGTTGCAAGCCCAGTGGGATGTACCGGAGGGACTGTACCTGGGACCCCTGCGGACGTGGTTGCGGAGCAACACCTATGTGGGCCAGTTTGATGATTTGGGGTACAATGGGGCCAGGGAGCAGATGTTTGGCCTGACAGACAACAACAGCGGAACGGTCACCTGCGTGTACACGGGCTTTTCGCAACCGGCGGCGTTCACCACCTACCTCGATCCCATCAACACGGAGCACATCGTGCCGCAGAGTTTCTTCGGGGGCATCTCGCCCATGCGCAGCGACCTCTACAATATGTTGCCCTGTCACAGCAGTGCGAACTCCGCCCGCAACAACTCCCAGTACGGCGAAGTGGGCGACGCGACGGCCCAGTGGTACGGCATCAGCGGCTCAGGCGCCTACGTGACGCAGGGCAACATTCCCGCCAATCCCGACGCCTGGTCAGAACGCAGCGGCGAGGTCTGGGAGCCGCGGGAGTCGCAGAAGGGCAACGTCGCCCGGATGGTCTTCTACTTCTACACCATGTATCCCGATGCGGCAGGGGCCATCACGCAGATGGGATCGACGGCGACGTTGTACCAGTGGCACCTCGCGGATCCGCCAGACGCAGCGGAGGTGCTGCGCAACACCCGCGTGGCCTCGGTCCAAGGCAACCGCAACCCCTACGTGGACATGCCCGAGCTGGTATACTTGGCCTGGATGTACAACGGCACCCCCGTCCTGGGTTGTACCCAAGTGAACGCCTGCAACTACCTACCGGCAGCCACGCAGGACGACGGGAGCTGCATCTTCCCCTCCCCCGGGGCGGATTGCGACGGCAATACGGCATCGGTCTGCAACCTGTTCATCAGCGAATACGCAGAGGGCTCCTCAAACCACAAGTACCTGGAGCTCTACAATCCCACCTTGACGGCCATTCCACTTGCCGGGTACGCGTGGGCTTATGTTACCAATGGCCCCACCACAGCGGGTGTTCCCGAGGGATGGCTGGCCTTTCCTGCGGGGGCGGTGCTGGCGCCGGGTGACTTCTTTGTCGTGGCGCATCCGCAGGCGTCAGCGACCATCTTGGCGGCAGCGGATTTGACCTCCACGGCGGTATCGAACGGCGACGACGGCTGGGCCCTGGTGCAGGGAACGCAGAGCGCGTTTACCATTGTGGATATGGTGGGCGATTTTCTCGCGGATCCCGGGGATGGTTGGAGTGTGGCGGGGGTGACAAATGCCACCAAGGATTACACCCTTGTGCGGAAAGGTTCTGTGAGCCAAGGCAACGCAGGCAACTGGACGGCATCGGCTGGGACCTCAGCGGCGAACTCGGAGTGGATCCTGCGTCCGATGGACGACTGGAGCAACTTGCACTTGCATACCCTCACTGCCATTTGCGGAGCGCTTTGCGACGACCTCAACGGCAACAACATCTGCGACGATGCGGAAGAGCCCGCGCCGCCCACCACGGGGTGTACCTATCCCAACGCCTGCAACTTCGTGGCCTCCGCCACCGAGGACGACGGAAGCTGCGACTTTTTCAGCTGCGTGGTGGAGGGTTGTACCTATCCCGAAGCGAGCAACTACGAAGCGGGGGCGACCTATGACGATGGTTCGTGCTTCTTCCCTGCCGAGCCCGTGGCGGGTTGTGTGGGCGACTTGAACAGCGATGCACTCGTGACGACAGGGGATTTGCTCATCTTCTTGTCGGTGTTTGGGGAACCCTGCCCGGAGTAAAAAAACTGATCCAAATCAGTTGGGATGGCCTGAAGATTCGGAACTTCGGGCCATGAAGAATATTCTCGTCCCCACCGATTTTTCCGACAACAGCATACAGGCGTTGCGGTTTGCGATGGATTTGGCCAAGGCCCATGACAGCGCAATCACACTGCTTTCTGCCTACCATATCCCGGCGCCTGCAGCGGAATTTGGGACGGTTATTGATGCCGGAGACTTCGAGCGCCTGCGGGTAGAAACCAACCATGCGTTGGAGGGCCTCGCCGAGGAGGTTCGCGCTGATTTTTCCGGCGAAGTATCGGTGTTGGCGTTGGCGGGGTTTGCGTCGAGTGCCATCACCCGCTACATGGAAGAGGAGCAGCCTTGGCTCACCGTCATGGGTTCGAAAGGCGCGACGGGCATCGAGCGATTCGTCTGGGGCAGCGTCGCCTCAGAGGTGGCGGCACAGGCCACACGGCCGCTGTTGGTGGTGCCGGAGGGGCATAAGTATCAAGGCTTCCGGGAGGTTTTGTTCTCCACAGATTTCCGGGACGAGGATGTGGAAGTGACCCGCTTCATTCAGGTGTTGCAGCCGGACCTTGAAGCGCTGCACATCCACTACTTGCACGTGGTAAATGGCCAAATCCCCGAGCCCTTTGAACAAGAGCACTTGGTCGCTTTTCAACAACAACTCAGAGGCTTGGCTAACGTCCCCGACATGTCCTTCGAGATGAGCGAGGAGCCCCGGATCGAAAAGGCCATCGTGGCAGAGACCGAGGAAGAAACATACGATTTGCTGGTCGTTTCCCCTCACCGGCGCAACTGGTTCATGCGGCTATTCATCCCGAGCGTGTCCCGGGCAGTGGTCAACCAATCCGGCATCCCTACTTTATTGTATCCCTTCGCATCATGAAACACATTCTCGTTCCGGTGGATTTTTCGACCGAGTCGCAACACGCTTGCCGGGTGGCGGCGGATTTGGCCTTCAAGACGCAGGCCCACGTCGTGTTGCTCCACGCCTATGACGGCTTGCTCGCCACCGCGGATGGAATTCGGGAGCAATTGGATGCCTTTGCGGAAACCCACCTGAGCCCGCGGGTTCCCCACCTGTCCATGGCCGAGCCGGGAACCCCCGTCGAGGTCATCCGCAGGATGTCGCAGTTGCCCGAGATGAAAGCGGTCGTGCTGGGCACCAAGGGAGCGAAAGGCTGGACGGGTGCGCTCCGCGGGAGCATCGCTGCGGAGGTCTTGCGCTCGGTCGACCTGCCCATCTTCGTCATTCCGCAGCCCGAGCAGGACGCGCCCTTGCAGCGGTTGGTGCTGGCCTCGGACATGCGCACCGATGAGACGCCGGTCTTCCGGGCGGTCTCAGCGCTGGCCCGGCTGTACCATGCAGAGGTCACTTTGCTGCACGTGGTGGAAGACGGAGCGATTGTGCATGCCCCGCACCCGGCGCTGGAGTCCCTGTTGCAGGGTTCTGAGCTGGGCAACTGGGGCCGGGTGGAGTGGAATGCGGCGGATGTCGAGACCGGACTGCACCGTTACATCGAAGCGCATGGGGCGGACTTGCTGGTCTTGAGCACCACCACGCACAGCATCTGGGAGCAGCTTTTTCATGTGAGTTTGGCGCGGAAAGAAGCCGCGCGGGCGGCGCTCCCGTTGCTGGTGTTCCATCGGTTTACCGGGAAGGGCATGTCCGAGCGCGGGCTCGATTTGTTCGAATGAGCCATGGATGTGCATGCGGATGAAAGGCTCGCAGGGCACGAGGAGTCCGAGATTTTAGGCCAAATCGGCTCCTCCCTCTTCACCGGTTCCACCGAGGGGATCGTGGTCGCAGACGGACAGGGCATCATCCGGTACCACAACCCGGCGGCGTTGCGGCTCTTCGGCTGGGAACGGTCGATGGTGGGCACGCCGGTCGACGCCTTGTTGCCACCGGCTTTCCGGGGGCACCACGCGGGTCACCGCGAGCGATTTTTCCAAGCTCCGGAACAGAAACCGATGGGCAAAGGCCGGGATCTGCAGGGCATGCGGGCGGACGGCTCCGAGTTTCCCGTGGAGGTGTCGCTGACGCCCCTCACTTTTCAGGGCAAGCAATGGGTCGCGGCGATGATCACCGACATTTCCGAGCGGAAGCAGCTGGAAAACAAGGTGGTCCGGCTCAACCGGTTGCTCGAACAGCAAGTTTTGGACCAGGGGAGGGCGCTGAGCCGGAGCCAGCTGCTGTACCGGACGGTGGCCCGGAATTATCCCAACGGCACCATTTGGGTACTGGACGAGCAATTCCGATGCGAATTCGCAGAGGGCAAACAGCTCTTCGCGCTGCACATCACCAGTGAGGAGCTGCACGGGCGATACTATCCTGACCAGCTCCCCGAGGGCATCCGCGAGGCCATTGTGGAGCGGTTGCGACGGGTCTTGGGCGGCGAAGACCAGTCCTTCGAACTGGAGCACAACGGAGAACACTTTCGGGTGGAGGCCGTGGCCATCGAAATTGAGGGGGACCGAGAAAGCCGCATCCTGCTGGTCGAGCAGAACATCACCGAGACGATGCAGGCGCTCTTCAAGGAGCGGCAGCTCAACGAACTCAAGTCCCGTTTTGTCTCGATGGCCAGCCATGAGTTTCGGACGCCGTTGAGCACCATCTCCTCTTCGGCCGAGCTGGTCGAGGCGCACTGGACGCGGGGCAACCGGGAGCGCGGGATGGAACATCTGGGCAAGATCAAGCGAT
>JBEEPJ010000063.1:0-10004 GCA_041191165.1 Bacteroidota bacterium
AGCTTTGGCCGCGGTCCGCCATCCAGCGGAGGGCCGAGACCGGGCGGACATAGTCGTACCAGCCTTTGATGCTCCAGGCCGCGATGGCGGCGTCGTGCAGGGCGCCCCCGAGGGCGAAATACCCCCGAACGTCCCACTCGAGGGTGTCGAGCAGGGGGCCTTCTCCCCGCCAGCGGCGCTCCAAGGCAGGGTGGTCGCAGACCTGGTGGAAGAGCTTGAACCAGTGGCCGGGTGGGGTCTCGGATTGGGGGCCGTCGGCCCAATACTCCGCCAGCACCCGGGTGTAATCTCCGCGGGGGACCCAATGGTCGGCGTACGGCAGGCCGGTGGCGGGGTTCACTGGATGCCCCGGGGCGGGCGTGGTCCCTTCCAGCGGATTGTAGTATTCCCGGGCTTCGAGGAAGGTGGTGGGGGTCAAATCTTCCGCTCCCCCCCGGGCAGCGGGGCTGACGTTCCACATCACGCCGTCCTCGGGGGAGAGCAAGCCGGACCAGAGGGCGACCATGCCATGGCCCCACTTGTAATCGTCCTCCCAACCCGTCTCCTGCTCCGGATCGAGGAAGGGGGGTGCGCCGGGGTCGTGAAACACCCGGTACAGTCCACCGAGCCGTTCGTAGACATCGGCGCTGACCGGATCCATCGCGAAAGGCGCGACATTGCCCCACTCCGGGCTGAGGAACTCGGGGGTGGGAGTGGGGGTGGGGTTGCCGCCCTGATCGATGAACGAAGTCAGCTGCAGCGGCTGCCAGCGGTTGGGAAAGAACATGTCGGGATTGCCCGGCTGCGCCATCACCAGATTCCAGTTGACCGGGTTGTAATACGTGTTTTGGTACCCGATGGCTTCCTGGCTTCCGTCCTGCAGTCCCCAGGCGATGATTTGGTAGGCCAAATAATTTCCCAAAGCCCCCGCGTCCCAAGCCGGATTCCCGGTCGTGTAGTCCGTCGAGGTGAAGGCGGTATCGAGTCCCAGTTGGGCCATGCGGGCCTCCAGCTCGGCGAGGATGACCGATGCCTGGGGCGCCTGCGCGAATCGGTGCTTGAGCAGGCGATACATGCCGTAGCTGATCGCGCGGCGCCGGGCATCCGCCCGTGCGGCTTCGTCCGCCGGAGCAGCGACCCCCGCGAAGGGCACGGCGAAGTCCTGGACCTCGCGCCCGAGCAGGTAAGTTCGCGGTCCGTAGGGCTCCACCGGCGCGAAGGCCACCCAGGCATCGTACATCAGGACGGACCCGTGCCAGAGGTTGCGGGCGTGCACTGTGGGCCGGGCCCAGTCGTGCCGGATGCTGTGCAACAGGATTTCGCCCCAGACCCGGGCGATGCTGTGCGTCTCCGGCGTGACCCCGCCGGGCACGGGGTTCCCGTCACAGTCCGTCCCCAGCAGGGCGTACGTACAGCTCCCGTCGTCGGTGGTGGCTGCCGGCAGGTAGTTGCACGCCTCCGGGTGTGTGCAACCGCTGCTGAACCACGGCGCGGCCCCCGGCTCCAGCAGGTGCTGCCGGCTGCCGGCGGGGAACGGCCCGTGCGTGCTGTACGCGCCGTTGGGCCAGCGGACGACCACGCTGTCCACCTCCGTGGCCGCTCCCAGCCCGAAGTGCACTTCCAGCGTGCTGGCGCCGCTGTAGCCCTGGCCGGCGGAGATTTCGTCGTAGCGGGTTTGGCCTGCAAAATGACACGAAATCCGGGCGCCCACCGCATCGCGGTTCGAAACCGTCCCCTCCAAGTCCAGCACGATCTCGTTGCCCGTCGCCGCATCGTTGCGCAACAGCGTCACCCCGGGCTGCGATCCCGACCCGCTCGTCGCGATGACCAGGTCCCGATCCCCATCCCGGTCAAAGTCCAGCTGCGCCAACCCATAATCGGAATACGGGTGCTCCAGCGCGGGATTGCCCGTGCTCACCACCTCGAAGGTGTTATCGCCCCGCCCGCGATAGAGCAGGTTGGGGTCCGGACTGAAGAGGTAATCGTTGACGATGTACAGGTCCCACTCTGCGTCCTGGTCGTAATCGAACCAGACGCACCCCCAAGTCATCCCCATGTCGTTCACGCCCGCCGCGGGGCCGATGGGGGTAAACGTCGCGTCGCCGTCCGAGAGGAACAACTCCGAGGGGTACAGGTCCGTGATGTACACGTCCAGCCAGCCGTCGTGGTTGATATCTGCCACATCCACCCCCATGCAGTTGCCCACGTGGGCCAGCCCCGCCTGCACGGCCTGGTGGGTGAAGGTGCCGTTCCCGTTGTTGCGGTACAACTTGTTCGCCTGGTTCGCGTCGTGGGTCAGGTACAGGTCGGCATCTCCGTCGTTGTCGTAATCGAAGAAAATCGTCCCCATTCCGATCTGGGTGTCCAGCGCGCCCGAGGTTTGGGTGACATTCTGGAACCCTTGTCCCTGCAGGTTGCGCCACAGGACGTTTTGGCTTCCGAGGTTGGTCACGTACAGGTCGATCCACCCGTCCCGGTTGTAATCCGCGGCGTTGATGCTGCGGCAGTTGCCGGTGTTGCCCAGGCCGTAGACGTCGGTCAGGTCGGTGAACGTGCCGTTGCCGTTGTTGCGGTAAAATCGGTTGGGGGTGTTGCTGTTGCCGGTGGCCAAATCCGCATCCCCATCATTGTCGTAATCCAGCCACACCGCCGCCATCGTATTGCCGAGGTCGGCCACGCCCGCCTCCGCCGCGAGTTCGATGAATCCCGTGCCCTGTTGGTTCCAGTAGAGTTGGTTGGGGCCGTTGGTGGTGCCCACATAAATATCCTCCCACCCATCGTTGTCGAAGTCCGCCACCGCCACCGCGTGGTGGAAACCCGCTGGGAACAGACCCATGGCGTCACTGACGTCGGTAAAGGCGGCGGGGGTTTGGCCCCAGAGCAACGGTGCCCAGCCGAGGCAGAGCCCCGCTGCCCAACCGACTCGCCGGTTCCGCTCGCTTATGGTCCGCATGTCCTTCGATGAATGGACTCAAAGATAAGGGTTTGCGAAGGGGAAAGCGTGGGGCTGAGCGGTCGTGCAGATGGGGGATTGGGCGCTCAAGTTGGGGGATACATAAATATTATATCGCGTTCTGTCGAAATTTTGGATTTTTATACAATTGAAGTTCGTATCATCGCAGCCGTATTTTTTGCAGGGCCCATCCGGTCCTGGAATGGGTACAAGTAGATTGTTAGGATGGAAAGGGCGCAGGGGTGCGCCCTTTCTTTTTCTCCAATAGCCCGCGCACGTGTGGCAAGCAGAACTGCGACAGAAGCGCTTTTTTCAAAGTTGTTCGTTCGGATTTGGCAAAAAAGAAAAATGCGCTATCTTTGCCCTCCCTTACAGAGGACATTAGGAACATGGCCCATCACAAATCCGCGCTGAAGCGCATCCGCTCGAACGAGAAGAAGCGCCTGCACAACCGTTACTACCACAAAACTGCCCGGAATGCCGTGCGTGACTTGCGCGCTCTGACGGACAAGGCGGCTGCTACGGCCCTGCTTCCCAAGGTGAGCTCCATGTTGGACAAGCTCGCCAAGCGGAACATCATCCACAAGAACAAAGCCTCCAATCTCAAATCCAGCCTCGCCATCTATGTAGCGAAGTTGGGCTGATGCCCTGAGGTGTGCGATATTGGCCCCCTGGTTTCAGGGGGCTTTTTTTTTGCCCTTCGGTCCAGGCTGACAAGGGAAATAGGAGGTGGAGAACAAGGGAATCGCAAGGATGGACATGGAGGACGGAGGAGAGATAGGGGGGATGATGCCGCGTGAGCGGTTGATGACGCAGGGCCCGGAGGCATTGACAGAAGCGGAACTGCTGGCGATTCTCATCGGATCGGGAACCCGCGGCCGGTCAGCGCACGTGCTGGGAACAGAATTGCTGACGATGGCATCAGGCCGGTTGGATGAGCTGGGGCGCATGCCGCCTGAAGCGTACGCCTTGGTGCCGGGAATCGGCCCCGCGCGAGCGGTGACCATCGCGGCTGCACTGGAACTGGGCCGGCGCCAAGCCCTCAACCGCGTGCAGGGCGCCATGCGCACGCAGCACATCGGGCATGCCCGCGATGTCCATGCCCGGTTTGTGCATCGGTTGGGCGACTTGCAGCATGAGGAGTTCTGGGTGGTGCTGTTGCGGCGATCCAACCGGGTGTTGACGGAGTTGCGCGTGAGCACAGGCGGGCTTTCCGGGACGGTGGTGGACCCCAAGGTCATCTTCGGAAAGGCCCTGGCCTTGCGGGCGGCGGCGCTCATCGTGGTCCACAACCATCCCTCGGGCAACCCCCGGCCGAGCGATTCGGATCGAAATTTGACGGAGACGTTGCGGGAAGCGGGGAAGTTCTTGGATTTGCCCTTGCTGGATCATGTGATCATCGCCCGGGAGCGTTACCATAGTTTTGCGGACGAAGGTGTACTTTAACGGCGTATGATGGATGTATTGACGGTGGTGGGTGCGCGCCCCCAGTTTATCAAGGCCTCGGCCCTTTCCCGGGCATTTCTGTCGGGAGGGACGGGCATTTCAGAGCGGATTTTGCACACGGGACAGCATCCGGACGAGGGGATGTCCGGGGTGTTCTTCGCGGAGTTGGGGATGCCTGCACCGCACCATCATCTGACGCTTACGGCAACGGATGTCGCCGGGCGTTTGGGCCAAATCATGCAAGGCATCTCCTCCGTTGTCGCCGCCTCACGACCGGATGTCATGCTCGTTTACGGCGACACAGACTCGACCTGGGCCGGGGCATGGGTGGCGGCGCGCCATGGGATTCCCCTGGTGCATGTCGAGGCGGGTTTGCGATCGGGAGATCGGACCATGCCCGAGGAAATCAACCGCATCCTGACGGATCATGTGTCGGATGTCCTCTTCTGTCCGACGGAGCAGGCGGTGGCGAATTTGGCCCGAGAGGGCATCTTCCACTCAACCGACGGTGCGCAAGGACGCCGGGTGGAGGTGCGGGTGACAGGCGACATCCTGTGTGACGTGGCACGCTGGGCGGCAGAAGCCCACCGCAATTTGCGTGGACCCGGGCCGGGATCGGGGAAGTTCACCGGCGTCTCGGGATTGGTGACCCTGCACCGACCCGCGAATGTGGATGACCTCCCGCGGTTGCTCCGTTGGATGGAGGCCTTGGGTCAGGTCGCACGCTCCGCGCCCGGGGGGCTGATTTTTCCGGTGCATCCCCGGACCGCGGCAGCGCTCGAGCGCGCCTGGGGTGCGGGCTGGCGCGAGAATTTGGAGCAGCGTGGGGTCCAAGTCGTGCCGCCGTTGAGCTACATGGAGCTCGCGGCTCTGTTGGCGGAGGTGGAGTGGGTTTTGACAGATTCGGGCGGGTTGCAGAAGGAGGCCTTTTTTCACGGAAAGCCCTGTTGGGTGGCCCGGCCGGTGACGGAGTGGGGGGAGTTGGTGGATGGGGGCTGGGCGCATTTGGCCCCGGAGCCGGAGGTCTGGGCCGCGGCCATGTTGTCCGATGGCGGGCACTTTCCACCACCGGGCGATGCGCAATGGCGGGTCCCGCTTTACGGAGATGGTTTCGCGGCAGAGGCGATGGTGGCTGCGCTGGTGCAATGGTGGGAAACGCATTCCAGTCGCAGGTGATGGGCGAGGGTTCTCGGGAGAACAGGTGCAGGGTGGTCGTCGGGGTAACTTCAGACCAAATGTCAGCCCGGTTTCGCTATGCGGTGAAACTGGTGTTGGGGGAGGTATTGGGGTGTGACTTCGCCATTTATGACGAGCGGGCCGCGTGGGAGGGGGCGCCGGGGGAGGTGGGGGTGCTGTACGGGGACGCCGCCCGTTGGGGGGAATCGGAAGGGCGAAGGGGGGTTCGGGTGGCGGCCGCCGGGCTTTTGCGAGATGGGGGTGCCCTGCCCCGGCAGGGGTTGGAGGCCTGGGATTGGACGGCGGAGGGTCATCCTTTCGCCGCCGGGGAACAGGGGGAATGTGATTTCTTTTCGTGGGCGTTTTGGACGGCGGCACGTTGCGAGGAGTTGCTGCCGGCGGCGCAGTCGGGGGAGGCGCGGGATGCGCATGGGCGATTCCGTGCCCTGGCCTCGGAGCAGGTGCGCTACGGGTGGATCGAGGCGCCGGTGTTGGAGCAGGTGGTGCGGGTCTGGGCGCAACGCTGGGGTTGGAGGCCCCCGGCGGATCGGAGTTTCCAGGTGGTGCCGACCATCGATGTGGACAGTGCCCTGATGTACCGCGGGAAGGGGTGGGGACGAACGGTGGGCGGGGCGATTCGCCAGTTGCTGCGCGGCGATGGGAAAGGGGTGGGCGAGCGGATCGCTGTGTTGCGGGGTCGGCAGGTGGATCCGTATGATACTTATGCGGCTCTCGCCGAGCTGCACCAGTCTGTGGGCTGGCCGGGCCGTTGGTTCCTGCTGGTGGCCGATCGTGGGCCTTATGATCGTGGGATGCACTGGCAATCGGAAGGCCTGCGGGAAGTGGCCCGGCGGTTGGCCGCCTATCCCGGTCCCGATGGCGCATTTTCGGTGGGTGTCCATCCGGGACATGCTTCCCATGGTGATGCCGACCGCATCCGAAGGGAGCGGATGCGGGTGGAAGGGCTCACGGGGCACGCGGTGTTGCATGCCCGACAGCATTATTTGCTGCAGCGGTTGCCCCAGGCATGGGAGGCGCTGGAGGCCGCAGGCATTCGGGAGGACCACAGCATGGGATTTGCGGACCGGGTGGGTTTGCGGACGGGTTTGGCCCGGCCCTACCCCGCCTACAGCATCAAGGGCGAGCGCGAAATGGACCTTCGCATCCACCCGGTTCATGTGATGGAGGCCACCCTCGCGCGGTACATGGGCCGTTTGCCGGATGAAGCTACTTTGCGAGAAGTCTTGGGCATCGCGGATGCGCTGCGGGAAGTGGAGGGGGTTTTTGTGCCGCTATGGCACAATGAGACGGCGCTGGATCGTGCGCCATGGGCGGGTTGGTGGCCGTTTTACCAACAAATGTTGCGGGCGCTCTCCCGCCCGGCATCTGGGCGTATCTTGGAACCATGATCCACCACATGAGCGAGTTGCCGGGAATGGCGGCGGTATTGGTCAGTGAACTGAGAGACAAGGAGATTCAAGTCGATCGGATGCGGTTTCGCCACAATTTGGAACGATTGGGGGAGTGCATTGCATGGGATTTGGCCAAGCAATTGAAATTTCAATCCCTTCCGGTCGAAACCCCTCTGGGCATGGCGGAGGGGAAGAAACTGGCTCGTCAGCCGGTGCTGGCGACCATTCTGCGGGCGGGGCTGCCCATGCATCACGGGTTCTTGCGGGTGTTCGATCAGGCGGATTGCTCCTACGTGAGCGCTTACCGCAAATACCACCCGGGAGGCGACTTTGAGATCGCCGTGGAGTACGTGAGCAGCCCGGATTTGACCGGCCGGGATCTGATCCTCATCGATCCCATGTTGGCCACTGGCGCTTCGATTGTGCAGGTATACAAGGCGCTCATCCAACGGGGTAAGCCCGAGCAGGTGCACGTGGTGTGCGCCATCGCCAGCCAAGAAGGCATTCAAATGGTGAGGAAGTCCCTGCCGGCTGAAGTGCATATTTGGGCGGGAGCCATCGATGAGGAAACCACGGCCCGGGGATACATCGTTCCCGGATTGGGGGATGCGGGGGATTTGGCCTTCGGGGAAAAACTGTGATAATGGGAGGAATGGAAGGGTGGGAGTGGGCCGGCTGGTTGCTGGCCTCGGTGATCAAATTTCTCTTGACCCCATCTGCCATGGTGGTGCGGGGCATCGAACCGCTGTGGGTGATTGGGACCACCACCCTGGGGGCGTGCCTGGGGGTGGCCGTGTTTTTTTTTGCGGGCAAGTCGTTGCTGCGGGTCTTCGACTTTCGATTCAGTCGTAAGGGGCGGCGCCGCAAAGTTTTTACGCCCGCCCGCCGGCGCATGGTGCGCTTCAGGGAGCGTTACGGCCTTTGGGGGCTGCTTGCGCTCGGGGTTTTTCTCTCGGTTCCGATCAGTTCCTTGCTCGCGGCGAAGTACCACGGCCGTGATGCGCGGATGCCTTGGGCTTTGATGGGGGCCTTTTTCGTTTGGTCGGTGATCCTCACCGGGGTGAGTTGGTCGGTGAGACAAGCCTTTTGAGGATGGAACGTGCGGATTTGTTCTTCGATCTCGACAGGACCCTGTGGGATTTTGACCGCAATTCGCGCGAGGCTTTAGGCCAAATCTACGCCCACCACGCCCTCGACGCCCTCCCCACCCCTTCGTCTGCTCCGCCCTCCCTCCCGGCCTTCGTCGCGGCGTACGAAGCCGCCAATGATTGGTGCTGGGGCGAATACCGCGCGGGCAGGATGTCGCAGGAGGAACTCAGGCCCCGCCGATTTGCGATGGCGTTGGAGCAGATGGGGGTGGAAACCTCTGCCCCGGGTTTTGCCTCGCTCTCGGCCCAGTTGGGGGAAGATTACGTAGCGCTCTCCCCCCATCTGCCCCACTTGATGCCGGGGGCGCTCGAGGTGGTGCGCACCCTGGCAGGAAGGGGACACAGGCTCTTCATCCTGACCAACGGCTTCTCGTCCGTCCAGCACGTCAAGATGGAAAAGAGCGGGTTGAAGCCTTACTTCAAAGCGGTGATCGCCAGCGACGCGGTGGGATTCCCCAAGCCCGATGTCCGGGTTTTTCAAGCTTCGCTGCAGCAAACGGGTTCCACTGCGGAGCGCGCGGTGATGATTGGCGACGACCTTCATTGCGATGTGGTGGGCGCGCGCCAGGCGGGGTGGCGTCAAATCCATTACAACCCCGAGGGTCAGCGTCACAAAGAACAAATCTGGCGCACCATTTCCCACCTGAACCGATTGCTTGACTTGCCACTCTGAGGGCTTGTCTTAGCGTTTTTTCGGGGTGTGTGTTGAGCGGAGAGGAGTTATTCACCTGAAACGAACATCCTTTTCAGGGGCTTTGTGGAAACTATTTCGCTTCCGTTGGTTGGCGGTCTGCCTAACTTCACCTCCCTCAAAACCTCCTTCTCATTTCCCCGAGCCATGGCATCTTCTCCATCCTCTTCATTCGCCGCTGACCGTCTGAGAAACTCGGCCCGTGCGGCGATCGCGGGGGGGGACATGTTGGGCAAGTTGCCCCCGCAGGCCCTCGAACTCGAGGAGGCGGTTTTGGGCGCTTTGATGCTGGAGCAGTCCGCGGTGAATGAGGTGATCGATGTGCTCACGGCGGACAGTTTTTACAAGGAGGCGCATCGGCACATCTATGCGGCCATCGTGGACCTCTTCCAAGAATCGGAGCCGGTGGACATGTTGACGGTCACCCAGCGACTCAAGAAGCACGGGCATATCGACCAGGTCGGGGGTCCCGCAACCATCGCACGGCTCACTTCGCGGGTGGCGAGTTCGGCGAACATCCAGGCCCACGCGCGGATCATCGCCCAGAAGTACATCCAGCGCGAGCTGATCCGGGTGTCTGCGCAGATCAGCACCCTCGCCTACGAGGAGACCACAGACGTATTGGACTTGCTGGACGAGGCGGAATCGAGTCTTTTCGAGGTTGCGCAGGGCAACATCAGACGGAGCTTCGAGTCGATGGGTACCCTGATGCGCAAGGTGCTGGAGGAAATCGACAACGCGCGCAATCAGGATGGGGGCATCAGCGGTATTCCATCGGGCTTCTCGGACATCGATAAGGTAACTGGGGGATTCCAGCGCTCGGATATGATTGTCATCGCGGCCCGTCCGGGTATGGGAAAGACGGCCTTCGTGTTGTCCATGGCGCGCAATGTCGCCGTGGATCATGGCATTCCCGTGGCCTTGTTTTCTTTGGAGATGTCGGCCGTGCAGTTGGTGCAACGCCTCATTGCCTCGGAAACCGAGATCAGTTCCGACAAGTTTCGCAAAGGAACCCTCGAACCGCACGAATACACCCAGTTGCATGAGCGCATCGGGAAGTTGTCCCAGGCCCCCTTGTTCATCGACGACACCCCGGCGCTGAGCATCTTCGAACTGCGGGCGAAATGCAGGAGACTCAAGTCCATGGCGGGCATTGAGATGGTCATCGTGGATTATCTCCAGCTCATGACGGCGAGTTC
>JBEEPJ010000064.1:0-9960 GCA_041191165.1 Bacteroidota bacterium
CGCATCCGCAACGAACAGAAAAACCTCAAGCGCGACCAAGAGGCGGTGCAAAACCGGGACCGGCACCTCGAGAAGGAACAACAGAAGATCGACCAGCGCCTCGAAGCCCTAGACCACACACAGACGGAACTCGAGCGGGATCGCCTCGGGCAGTAGAATTGCTGGAAAAGACCGCCAACATGTCCGCGGAAGAGGCGAAGAACGCCTTGCGCGAACAGGTCATTCAGGAAGCCAAGATCATGGCCACCCAACAGGTTCAAGAAATCCTGGAGGAGGCAAAAATCAAGGCAAACCAAGACGCCAAAAAGATTGTCATCCAGACCATCCAACGGGTGGCCACGGAGCACAGCGTAGAGAACTCGGTCTCTGTTTTCAACATCGCCAACGACGATGTGAAGGGACGCATCATCGGCCGGGAAGGCCGAAACATCCGCGCCTTGGAAGCCGCCACCGGAGTCGAGTTCGTGGTGGACGACACGCCCGAGGCCATCATCCTGAGCTGCTTCGACCCGGTGCGCCGGGAGATTGCGCGGCTGTCGCTACACCAGTTGGTCACCGATGGACGCATCCACCCCGCACGCATCGAGGAAGTGGTCGCCAAGGTCACCAAGAAGGTCGAAGAGGAGATTCAGGAAATCGGTAAGCGCACGTGCATCGACCTGGGCATCCACAACATGAAGAGCGAACTGATGCGCATGGTGGGCCGGATGAAGTACCGCTCTTCGTATGGCCAAAACCTC
Source organism: Bacteroidota bacterium (assembly GCA_041191165.1). Taxonomy (GTDB): domain Bacteria; phylum Bacteroidota; class Bacteroidia; order Flavobacteriales_D; family Sanyastnellaceae; genus CAMCYM01. The sequence goes on from JBEEPJ010000064.1 coordinate 741, forward strand.
CTGCAGCACAGCCGCGAAGTCGCCCACCTCTGCGCGACAATGGCCGCGGAGTTGGGACTGGACGCCAAGGCCGCCAAGCGCGCCGGTCTCTTGCACGACATCGGCAAGGTGAGCGATGAGGAGAGTGAGTTGCCACACGCACTGCTGGGCATGAAACTGGCGGAGCGCTATGGCGAGCGCCCGGACATCTGCAACGCCATCGGGGCGCACCACGACGAAATCGAGATGACCACGCTCATGTCGCCCATCATCCAGGTGTGCGATGCCATTTCCGGCGCACGCCCCGGAGCCCGCCGCGAGATGGTCGAGGCCTACATCCAACGGCTGCGCGACCTGGAAAACCTGGCCATGGAGTTCCCCGGGGTGACCAAGAGCTTTGCCATCCAGGCGGGCCGTGAATTGCGGGTCATGGTGGAGAGCGATCAGGTCAGTGATGACCAAGCCGATCAGATGAGCTTCGACCTGAGCCAGCGCATCATGAACGAGATGACCTACCCGGGCCAAGTGAAAATCACGGTCATCCGGGAGAAGCGTTCGGTGAACTACGCGCGCTGATGGCGGATCGGCCGCATCGGCCCCGGCTGGGCAGGTCGGTTCGCTGGCAGACGGCGAACGTGGCCATGCAGGTCCTGCTCCAGCTGGTGTTCGTCACGGTGCTGGCGCGGCTCATCACCCCTGCGGATTTCGGGGTCATGGCCATCGCGCTGGTCGTGGTGGGCTTCATCGAAATCTTCGCCCAGGTGGGCATCGGGCCGGCGCTCATCCAGCGGACGGACCTGGCGCCCGCGCACATGCGGACGGCTTTTTGGGTCTCGCTGGGCCTGGGAATCGTCTTCTATCTGGGGTTGTATGCGGCTGCGCCCGCCATAGGCCAAATCTACCAAACCCCCTCCCTCGTCGAGCTCCTCCGCGTCATCGCCTGGAGCTTCATCCTCTCCGGCGCGTCGGTGGTGCCGCGCAGCCTCCTCATCCGCGAGATGTCCTTCGGTCGGCTGTTCGCGGCTGCGGCCGTGGGCATGGGGGTGGGGACGATTGGGGTGGGGCTGACCCTGGCCGCAGCCGGCTGGGGTGTCTATGCCTACGCCGGTGCGCTGCTCGCGCAGAACGCGCTGCTGGGCATCATGTACTGGGTGCTGCGGCCCGTGCCCTGCTGGGGTAGGCTGGATGTGCCCGCCTTCCGGCAGATGCTCGGCTACGGCACCCGGAGCACGCTGTATAACGTGGTGAACTACATGGGCACCAAGGTGGATACGGTGGTGGTGGGACGCTGGGCACCGGAAGCGGGATGGGCCCAGACGGGATTTTATGACCGGGCGGTGTATTTGCTCAACCTGCCGGTGACGGTGTTGGGGAAGTTGAGCGACAGTGTGTTGTTTGCGGGTTTGGCCCAGCTGCAGGAGGAGCGGGAGGAGTTGCGGCGGACGGTGCTGCGGGCGCACCGGTTGCTGGCGCTGCTGGTGGTGCCGGCCTCGGTGGGCCTCGTCTTTTACGCCCGCGAGGTGACCTTGCTGTTCCTGGGGCCCCAGTACGAGCCGGCGGTGGGGATGGCCCGCATCTTGTTTGCGGGACTGGCCTTCCGCTCCCTGGTCAAGCTCGGCGACGCGGTAGTCCGGGCCACGGACCACCTGATGGCGGCGGTTTGGGTGAAGCTGGGCTACCTCCTGCTTGCGGCCGGAGGCACGGCCTGGGCCATGGCCTCCGGGGCGGGAACGGACGGGGTCGCTTGGGCGATCACGGGGTTGTCGGGGCTGCAATTTCTCGCCTTGACGGGCATCACCGGCCGGCTGCTGGGCGTGAAGGGCGGGGCTTGGCTGCGGGCGTCCCGCGACGGGTTGCTGGTCGGAGGGTGTGTGGCCGCAGGCGCCGCAGTCGCGCTCTTGCTTCCCCTGGACCCTCCCGGCGTACCGGCGACGCTTGGGCTGTGGTTGCGGCCCGCGGTGGGATTGCTGCTCGCCGCCGTTCCCGTGGCCCTGGCCTGGTGGGTCCGCCCTTCGTGGAGGCCCTGGTTGTGGAAAGATTAGGCGACGGGGTGGGTGGGGGTGGCGGGGATTTGGCCCAAATTTGCAGCATGCAAATCCACAACTTTTCCGCCGGTCCGTGCATTCTCCCACAGGTGGTGCTCGAGCAGGCAGCCGACGCAGTGCGCAACTGGAATGGTACCGGTCTATCGCTGATCGAGGTGTCGCATCGAGGCAAGGCGTTCGAGTCGGTCATGGAGGAGGCGCGGCAGCTGGTCAAGGAGCTCCTGCATCTGCCTGAGCGGTACGAGGTGCTCTTTTTGCAAGGGGGGGCCACGCTGGGCTTCTACACGGTGGCGATGAACTTCCTGCCCGAGGGGGGACGCGCGGCGTATGTGGATACGGGCACTTGGGCGGCTGGCGCCATCAAGGAGGCCCGTATGGTGGGGCAGGTCGAGGTGGTCGCCTCTTCTGCGGCTTCCAACCACAATCACATTCCCAAGGGTTTTGCGGTGCCCGCGGATGCTGCTTACCTGCACGTGACCACCAACAACACGATTTTCGGTACCCAGTACCACCCCTACCCCACCGCTCCTGTCCCGCTCATCGGGGACATGAGCTCGGACATTTTCTCCCGTCCCTTTGATGCCAGCCCCTACGCCTGTATCTATGCGGGTGCCCAGAAGAACATGGGGCCTGCGGGCACCGTGGTCTACATCGTGGACCGCGAGGCGCTGGGCAAGACGGGGCGGAAGCTCCCCACCTACTTGGACCTCGCCCAGCACATCGACAAGGACAGCATGCTCAACACCCCGCCTGTTTTCGCGGTGTACACGACCATGCTCATGCTCCGTTGGATGAAGGCGGAAGGCGGCGTTCCGGCCATGGAGGCCCGCAACCGCGCCAAGGCCGAGCTCCTCTACGCAGAAATCGATCGCAACCCGCGCTTCCAGGGACACGCCGTCCCCGAGGACCGCTCTTGGATGAATGCCACGTTTACCTTAACCAATCCAGATGATGCCACGGCCTTTGACGCGGCCTGGAAAGCTGCTGGCATCAGTGGCATCGCGGGGCACCGTTCGGTGGGGGGCTACCGCGCCTCGATGTACAATGCCCTGCCGTTGTCGTCGGTGGAGGCCCTGGTGAACGTCATGGCCACCTTCTAACCTCCCTGCTCCTTTCTCTTTTTCTCATTTCTCTTTTCTCCCTCCCATGGTCATTCTCGCAAACGACGGAATCAGCCCCAGCGGACTTGCTGCCCTGCGCTCGGCTGGACATACGGTATTTACGGAAGCGGTTGCGGCGGCGGATTTGGCCTCATTCATCCAACGTGAAGGGGTGGAATGTCTGCTGGTGCGCAGCGCGACGCAGGTGCGGGAGCCGCTGATCGCGGCCTGTCCGGGCTTGCGTTATATCGGACGGGGAGGCGTGGGGACGGACAACATCGATGTGGCTTTTGCGCGGGCGCAAGGGCTGGAGGTGTTCAATACGCCTGCGGCGAGTTCTCAGAGTGTGGCGGAGCTGGTGATGGCCCATCTCTTTGGGATGGCGCGTTTCCTGCACGACAGCAACCGGAAAATGCCCGCCGCCAGCGACGCAGCGTCCTTCAATGCCCTGAAGAAGGCTTACGGGGCCGGTACGGAATTGGCGGGGAAGACGCTGGCGGTGGTGGGATTTGGGCGCATCGGACAGGCGGTGGCACGCTATGCGCTGGGCTGTGGGATGGAGGTGCTGGCGGTCGACTCGGGACGGGGTAGTTTGGGGGAAACGGTAGAGGTGGTTTGCCAAGTGGGCAAAACGGCGGTGCCGGTTCAGGTCGAGGTGGTGGGATTGGATGCAGCACTGAAGCGGGCGGATGCCATCACACTGCACGTGCCGGCCCAGGCCTCGGGAGCACCGGTCTTGGGTGCGGCGGAGTTCAATGCCGTCCGGCCGGGATTGCTGTTGGTGAATGCCGCCCGTGGCGGTGTCATCGATGAGGATGCGTTGTTGGCGGCACTGGAAAATGGAAAAGTAAGGGCCGCAGCGCTGGATGTTTTTGTCGGGGAACCGGCCCCACGGGCGGACTTGCTGGCCCATCCGCGGGTTTCGCTCACGCCCCACACGGGGGCTGCCACTTCGGAAGCCCAGGACCGCATCGGGACGGAGTTGGCAGAAATCATTGCAGGCTTCAGCGCTGCGCACTGATGGCCCGCGTACGCCCCTTCCGGCTGCTGCACCCGACGGCCGATAAGACCCACCTGGTGGCGTCCCGGTCGTATCTCACGTATACCGAGCAAGAACTGCGGGACAAGTGCGAGCGGAACCCCTTCGCCTACCTCCATGTCATTCATCCGGGAGGCGTCGCCGCGGCGCCCGGGTCCATGGATTATTATGAATCGGTCCGAGATGCGCTCGGGGGGTTCCTGGATCGGGGGTGGATTGTGGCGGAAGATGCGCCTTGCGTAGCGGTGTATCGCCAAGAAACGGAGACCTATCGGTGCACGGGTTGGGTGGTGCTGCTCGACCGGGAGGCGATTGAGGGGGGGATGCTGCGGTTGCACGAGAAGACCCTGGAGGAGCGAGAATCCATCTTCGCGCGGTACCTGTCGGTGGTGGGGTGCCAGGCGGAGCCGGTGTTGGTGGCACGACCGGCAGGGGCGGCGCCCAATGCCGCTCTCGATGCGGGATTGCGGGTGATTGAGGCGCAGCGGCCGGACTGGGACTTCACGACCACGGACCGGGTTCGGCATACGGTTTGGCTTTGCGGGCCCCGGACATCGGAGGCCTTCGCGCAGGGATTGTCGGAGCTGCCCGCGCTGTATCTCGCCGACGGCCACCACCGGGTGGCTTCCACGATGCAGGTGCCGGAGGCCGGCGGGCTGCTGTCGTACATCATTCCCGAGGAGGAGTTGGTGGTCCGGGCGTATCATCGGGCCGTGGACAGCGGGGCGGTGATGCCGGAGGATTGGCTGGAACAGGTGGCTGCCCGGCCCGATGTGGCGGGGGTCGAGGCGTTGGGGGAAGCGGATTTGGCCTTTGGCGAAATCGGTGTCATCCATCAGTCGGGCCGATGGCGCATCCGGCTCGCGGGTCAGGATATGCAGCGGGTGGACGCGGCCTGGCTGGAGCAGGCGGTGCTGGGGCCGGTGCTGGGCATCGCCGACACGCGGAATGACGCGCGGATGCACTACCTCGCGGGGACGGAAGACCGGGCCGCGCTGCAGCGCCGGGCGGAGCAACAGCCGGGGCGGACTTTTTTCGAGCTGCATCCCGTTCCGACAGGCCAAATCAAGTCCATCGCAGATGCCTCCGGCACGCTGCCCCCCAAAAGCACCTGGATCGAGCCCAAACTCCGGAGCGGCCTGTTCCTCCATCTCCACCGGCATGGCTGATGCTCAAGACCGCATCGGAGGGCGCATTCACGCGCTCAAGGCCAGGCTGCCCGAGGGGGTGACGTTGGTGGCGGTGAGCAAAACCCGCCCGCTCGCGGACCTGCTCGCGGCCTACGCGGCGGGCCAGCGGGACTTCGGCGAAAACAAGGTCCAGGAGTTGCTCGACAAGGCGCCGGGGCTGCCCGAGGATGTCCGCCTGCACCACATCGGCCACCTCCAAACGAATAAGGTGAAGGCCCTGCTTCCCGCGGCCCACCTCATCCACGGCGTGGACTCCGAAAGGGTGCTGGCGGAGGTGAACCGCCGGGCGCTGGAGCGGGGCACCCGGACGTCGGTGTTGCTGCAGGTGCACATCGCCCAGGAGGAGCAAAAATTCGGCTGGGAACCGGACGCGCTCCGGCGGTGGATGGACGACGGCCGGGCAGAACTTCACCCCGGGGTCCACATCCGGGGCCTCATGGGCATGGCCACCTTCACCTCGGATGTCCCCACCTTGCGGGCCGAGTTTCGCGGACTGCGTGCCCTCTACGACCAGCTCGCCCCTCATGCCGGCTGGGACACCCTCTCCATGGGCATGAGCGGCGACTGGGAAATTGCCGTGGCCGAGGGCTCCACGCTGATTCGCGTGGGCAGCGCGATTTTTGGAGATCGGGCGTAAGTTTGGCCCTTCAAAACGTGCCGATGTACGTGATTTCAGACCGCCGCTATGAGGACTTTGCGCGGCAGGACAACCGGCAGCGGGGTTCGTTGCTCCGTTTGCAGGCCCAGGTGAATTTCTGAGAGGGACACGGCGCTCGGGTGTGGGGCATTGTACCTTGGGCCCATGATTGAAACCATCGCACCCGGCCGCAAGAGGACCGCAGCCATTGGGGCCCTGTGCGGCCTCGTCATCGGGCTTGCCCTTCCCCCCGCCGCAGCCCAAACCCCCACCGCCATCGAAGCCGTGGAATACGATGCCGTGGGGAATCGCTGGCTCGTCTCCAATGGCAGTTCCATCTTGAGCACGGCCGGGCCCGGTGCACCTTGGGCCTACTTCGGCAATGCCCAGGCCTCACACGGCATGGAGGTGGTCGATGGGATGTTGGTGGCCATCGGGAACAACGTTATGCGTGCATACAATCTGGAGAGCGGAGCGCTGCTCGGCTCGCTGGCCTTGCCCGGGGCGACCTTCCTCAACGGCATGGGCGCGGTGCCCGGCGGGGTGGTGGTCAGCGACTTCGGGAACGGGCGCATCCACCGCGTGGACTGGTCTGACCCCGCAAATCCGCAGGCCACCCTGCTCGCCACCCTGCCGGGCTCGCCCAACGGCGTGGCCATCGACCCCCTCGCCGACCGGGCCGTGGTGGTCATGTGGGGGCCCAACGCCGACATCGTGGCGGTGGACCTCGAGACGGGCGCCACGTCGCTCCTCGTCGACGGCACGGGCCTGGGCAACCTCGACGGCATCGACCACGACAGCGACGGCAACTTCTACGTCTCCTCCTGGAGCCCGGCGCGCATCACGCGCTTCCCCAACGACTTCAGCAGCGCCGAGACCGTGGTTTCGCAGGGCCTCTCTTCGCCCGCGGACATCTCCTACGCCCTGGACCGGGATACCTTGGCCGTGGCGAATTCAGGCAGTGACGCGGTCACGTGGCACAGCTTCGCGGAGGTCATCAACGGTGTGGACGGCGAGATTTTTGCAGGCCAAACCACCGCAAAATGGACGGGCTCCGCCTTTCAGCTTCGGTGCGCTGCGGCTGGGGTTTGGCATTTCGAGGCCTTCACCTCCGATGGCCGGCTGCTCGCATCCGACCGGTGGTGGCTGCCGGCTGTGGAGGTCGGGGTCGAACGCAATCGGCTGCCTGCGGCGCTGCAGTTGGCGGAATCCGGCGGGCTGGATGTATTTGTCTGGAGGTTGCAGGCGCCGGATGGTGCGGTCTTTTCAGGCCGCGGGGTTCATTGACGCCCCGCGCGTGACGTCGGCGGCCTGTGGAGGCGGGATTTTCCGCCTGGTTTAGAACGGGTCGACGTCTACCACGACGCGCACCCGCTTCCAACGGGCGTCCTGCCCCAAGGCGTCGACATCTTGCAGGATGAAATCCTTGTACTGCGCGGGATTGAGGGTTCTTTCGAACAGCAGGAGAATGACCTGGTGGTGCAAGTCGTTCATCTTGGCCAGGGCCGGGGGCTCTGGCCCGAGGACGCGTTCGCCGAAGCGCTGGCGCAGGCGGTGGGCCAGGGCATGGGCCGCCTCTTCCACCAGCGCGGCATCGAGGTAGCGCAGGACCAACCGAATCATGCGGGTCACGGGGGGCATGTGGTGGGCGGCCCGGTCGGCCATCTCGCGGCGCACAAATCCGGCGTGGTCGGCGGCGAGGACTTTTTCCAGGACCCAGTGGGTGGGGGCGAAGGTCTGGATGATGACCCGGCCTTGTGCGCCGGGGTCGCCCCGGCGGCCGGCGCGGCCGGCGACCTGGGTGAGCATGGCGAAGGCGCGCTCGAAGGAGCGGAAGTCGGGGAAGTTGAGGAGGCGATCCGCGCCGAGCACGCCGACGAGCCCGACGTGGGCGAAGTCGAGGCCCTTGGTGATCATCTGGGTGCCGACCAGGATGTCGTAGGCCTGAGCGGCGAAGTCGGCGACGAGCCGGCCGTGGGCCTCCCTGCTCCGGGTGGAATCGAGGTCCATGCGGGCGACCCGGGTGCCGGGATAGCGCTCGGCCACCTCCTCCTCGAGGCGCTGGGTGCCGAGACCCTGGCTGCGCATATCGCTCCCCCCGCAACGCAGGCAGCGGGGCGGTGGGGGAAACAGCTGGTACCCGCAGTGGTGACAGTTGAGCTGGGCGCGGGACTTGTGGTGCGTCAGCGCCACGTCGCATCGGGGACATTCCGGCACCCAGCCGCACGTGCCGCAGATCCACATGGGTGCGTAGCCCCGTCTGTTCTGGAAGAGCATGACTTGCCGGCCCTGGGCCAGGGTCTCCTCGATGGCCCGGTGCAACGGCAAGGTGAGGTGGCCCTGAATGGAGCGCTCCCGCATCGCCTGGCGCAAGTCCACCACTTCGATGGTGGGGAGCTGGGCGCCACCGTAGCGCTCGGTGAGGGGGATGCGAAGGAATTTGGCCTGCGCAACATTCCACTCCGATTCCAAGGACGGCGTAGCGGAGGCCAGGACGGCCTGGGCCCGGAAGCGGGAGGCGAGCATCACGGCCACATCGCGGGCCTGATAGCGCGGGGCGGGATCCTGCTGCTTGAAGCTGGGCTCGTGCTCCTCGTCCACGATGACCAGGTCGAGGTGCTGGAACGGCAGCAGCACCGCCGAACGGGGACCGACGACCAAGCGGCCCCGGCGCTGACCCGGACTGCGCAGGACGTCCAGGTAAGTTTCCGTGCGCTCCCGGAGGTTAAATCGGCTGTGGTAGATGGCCAAATAAGGTTCAAAATACGCCCCGAGCCGTCCGATGAGTTGGGTGGTCAGCGCAATTTCCGGCACCAGGAGCAGCACCTGGCCGCCGCGCTCCAAGGCGTCGGCAATCAGGTGGATGAACACCTCGGTCTTGCCCGACCCCGTCACCCCGTGAAGCAGCGCAGGACGCCGCTCGGCGGCCCGGATGGCCTGCAGGGCGACGACCTGGGCGGGACTGAGCTGCGGAAGCGGGGCCGGCGTCCACCCTCCCCCCCCGGCCTTCCGCCCCCGCGACCCCGCCCCTCCCCCCGAGCGCTCCTTCTCCCGCTCCTCCGTCCGCAGAAACCCGCGGTCCATCAGGGTTCGCAGAATGGCCCGGCTGCAGCCCGCCGCCGCGAGCACGTCCGCCTCCCGGGCCTCCAACCCCGCCCCGCCCCCCACGACCCCGTCCTCCCCCGCTTCCCGGCCCCCTCCCCCCCCCTCACGCAGGGCCACACTCAAAA
>JBEEPJ010000065.1:0-9941 GCA_041191165.1 Bacteroidota bacterium
GGTTGCTCACGCACTCCGCCCCTCCTCAGAAGGAAGGGCACCCAGCATAATGTCGACGAGCCCGATTGCGTCGAAATCGCCACCATTTCTTTTTCGGTCGACTCCGATCCCACTCCTCCCTCCACTTTCGGTCGCTTGTTTCCCCTGTTGCGGGCGCTTCAGTCACTTCGGTCGGATGGATGGCAGATGGGGCGGGTTGGGGCAGGGTGTCTTGGGGCAGCCGGGGAGCGCCGGACAGCGGCGCAACGGGGACCCCCAAGAAACTCAACCCGCTCAGTACCAGCCAAACCGCCTGATATCCCCAGCTTTTCTTGCGCTGTCCCGGCAGTTGGTCCTCGGTGAAGATGCCGCAATGCACTTCACCGGCCTGGACCAGGGCTTGGATTTCGGGGATGCTCTTCTTGCGCAAGTCCAAAACCTTGCGCTGACAGGACCCGCAAAAGAAGCGCTCGTCCTGCTTTTTCATTCGGGAAAGGCGCATGGGACACGGATGTTCGATGCGCCAGTTTTCGGGTGGATTGTTTGTTTGCATTTCCACCTAAACGTGATGCAAATAAAAATCGTATGTGCGCCGATTCGGATCGGAGTCACCGAGTAGGGGCGGGGGGGACCGGCATCCAGTGGGAGACTTCGGCGAAGTAGCGGTTGCTGGTGCCTTCGCCGGACCAGAAGTGCAGGCCGTGCCGGTCCCGTTTGGCGGGGTCGGCGGCGAAGAAGTTCGCGCAGAACCGAAGGAGCAGGACCTCGCGGAGCTCGGTGGAGCCGTCCTTGCCCGGGAGGTGGACGACGTTGCCGGGGACGAAGGCCAGCACGCGCTGGCCGTCGGCGGGGAGCGCCTCCGCTACCGAAATCCAACCCGGGGCGTCGGAATTCTGGCCCGGGGAGGCCGAAATTTGGCCCGGGGCGTCGGAATTCTGGCCCGGGGCCATCACCGGCCCGTGAACTGCGGGGCGCGCTTCTCGAGGAAGGCCGCCACCCCTTCGGCGCAGTCCTGCGACGAGGCCGATTCCACCTGCAAGTCGCATTCCACGCTCAGGTGGTCCGTCAGGGTGGAGGACCAGGAAGCGTCGAAGGCCTGCTTGGTGAGCCCCAGCGCCCGGGTGGGCATCTCCGCCAACCGCGTCGCCAGCGCCAGCACCTCGGCATCGAAGTCCGCATCCGGCACCGCCCGGTAGATCATGCCCATCGCCGCCGCCTCGGCCCCCGTGACCTTGTCGGCGAGGAAAGCCAGCGCCGCCGCCCGCTGCATCCCCACGAGACGGGGCAGCAACCACGTACCCCCGCAGTCCGGGATGAGCCCGATTTTCGAGAAGGCCTGAACGAACACGGCCGACTCGCGCGCAATCGTCAAGTCGCAGACCAACGCGAGGTTGGCGCCGGCGCCTGCGGCGACCCCGTTGACCGCCGCGATGACCGGCTTGGGCATGGAGCGGATGCGCCGGACAGAAGCGTTGTACGTCTCCTCGACGATGACCCGGAACTCGGGGGCGTCGGGAGAAGTGACCTCTTTGAGGTCTTGGCCTGCGCAAAAAGCCTTGCCCTCACCCGTGATGACCACGCAGCGCACCGCGTCATCGTGGGCTGCGGCGTCCAGGGCGCTTTGGAAAGACCAAGCCATCACCCGGTTGAAGCTGTTGAACAGCTCCGGGCGGTCCAGGATGATGGTCCGGATGCCGCCGGAATCCTCGGTGCGAATGAAATCAGCCATTTTCAGAATGGAAGTGAACGCGGTTCGAAAAAAAGGGAATCAACGCGCGATGTGGAAAGCCTGGACCGACCGGCCAGAGGGGCCTTCGAGCACCAGCCAATAGGATCCCGTGGCGAGGCCGTCGAGAGCGAGCTCGAGCCGAGCGACTCCGGCGGGAACCAGCCCTCCGGCGACCGCTTTTCCGGGCGTGGACACCAAGGTCCACTGGGACATCTGACCTGCGGCCGGGAGCACCACCGTCAGCCGGTCGTGCGCCGGGTTGGGGTAGAGTTGCCAGCGCGCCGCCGCCCCATCTGCAATGCCGTTGGGCAGCAGCTCCACCTCCAGCGAAGCCGAGCAACCCAGCGCATCCGTGGCGACCACCGTCACCTGCAGCACTTCGGTGCCCGTGTAATCCCATTCCGTGCCCGTGTGCAATACCGTGCCATCCGCGCCCAGCCACTCCACCACGACCGCCCCCGTGGCGCCCGTTACCTCCACCGCAGCGAGGTGCCCGGGCTCCGTGAGCAGCGACAGCGCCACCGCGCAGGGGATGCAGGCCGGCACCGGCGACGGGTTGAGCTCCATCACCGCCCCATCGCTGAAGTCGAGCCCCTGGAAAGCCGGGAAGCTCGCGGGATACCGGTCCGCCCGGAACGTCAAGTTCGCGTTGGACGCCAGCTCCGTCCCCTGGGCCACCGGCATGCCGTTCTGAAGCGGCACGCGGTAGCTCCAAACCGTATCCCCCTGGGCCGTGAATTCGGTGAGGAGACCGGTTCGGCCTACACAAACCAACGTGTTCCCATTCCCCAGCGGCTGAAAGCTGGACAGCCCCGAGCTGTACATCGCCTGCGGCGGCGTGGCCGTCCCCGTGTAATCGAAGTCCGCCGGCTCAAAGACCCCGTTGGAGAAATTGTATTCGTTCAGGTAATCGTCATAGATGGGCGCGACCACCTGCAGGGCGCTGTAGGGGCCGTTTTCCGACGGGATGTCGTTGTTGAAGATGCCGATTTTCCCGAAGTGCGGCGAACCCACCTGGAACGGTGCGTCCACCCACTTGGCGTCGTGCTCGTAAAACAGCTTTTGGTCCTCGGGGCCGCCCATGTCGTAGGCTGCGGGATTCCCCCAGCGCCACTTCAAGTCCCCGTCGCTCAACAAACTGCGGTCGATGATCCAAACCTCATCAAACGTGGGCGCACTCACCAAGATGTGGTCGTTGAGCGGATTGTAGTCGATGCTGTTCATGTGCACCCAGTCGGCCGGAACCACGCTTGGCGTGCCGAAGTTGATGTCCACCTTCTCAGGATGTTCCGCCACCACGCCGTAGTTCGCTTGGGCGGGATCGAAGTCCTGCACCAGGTGGTCCCAGAGCTTCCATTCCCAGACCACCGTCGCCCCGCCGTTGCCGTCCGGCTGCAGCTCCACGATGCGCTCGGACCACAGGCCGGCCGAGGTGAGCAGCTCCGGGTTGCGCCCGGCGGCGATGCAGGCGAGCGAGTCGTACGCTTCCCACGCGATGGCCAGCACATTGCCGTTGGGCTTGATGGCGATGTCGTGGTGGAACCTTCCCTGGGCGTCATTCAAGGTGTAAGACCAAACCAGTTCCCCCTCCCACGTCAGCCGTTCGATCGTCGCTCCGCCGCCCCCTGCCCAGATGGGGTTGCCGGCCGTCGAAGCCGGCCGATGGGTGCGGATGAGGTCTCCGTTGGGCAGCAAATACGCCGCGTTGCCCGGCCGCTGGCTCATGGGGCCTTCCCACTCGTGCACCACCTCCCCACAGAAGTTGATGAGCTTCGTATTCGCCTGGTTGTGCGGATAGATGAGCGTCAGCCCCGGCACGACCCCTGCCGGATCGAAGGTCAGCGTGCCCACCGTATTGGCGGGCTGGGCGAGTGCCGTTCCGAGCGCGGCCAGGCCCAGCGTGGCACCGGCGAGAAGGGAGGAGAGCGTTTTTTTCATGCGAACAAAGGTTTTAGGGCAAGAAAACCAGGTGATGCGATTTCGTTTCTTCAGGTTGCAGGCCAAATATATGCACCCACATCCCCCCCCGGGGCCAACCGGTGACATCCAGGGGCACATTTTCCGACCAAATCCCCTGCGCAACCGTGCGCCCTGTGGCGTCGGTGACGAAGTAGCGCAGGCGGCCGGCGGCCGGGTCGCGGTGGAGTTCGGTGGGCGCGGGGTTGGGGAAGAGGCGCAGGGGGGCGCGACCCGCGGTCCCCTCGGGCACCCCCGTCCACGGCGGGCACGGAGCGGCGGTGGGGTTGAGCTCGAGGGGAGGCCCGGGCGTCAGGTCGCGGCCCTGGAAGCCCGGGAAGTCCCATCCGTACGCATGGGCCCGGAAGACCCCGTTGGTCACCGGCTGGCTTCCCTGCGGCACCGCGCCCAGCCCGCCCGTGGGGTTCACGTAGTTCCACTGCAGCTCGCCCGCCGCATCGACCTCGTACAACCGCCCCGACGCCCCCACCGCATACAACGTGCCGCCGTTGGGCAGCCGCTGGACCCCCGATACATTGGGCGAGTAGAAGGCGGCTGCCCCGGCCCCGCCGTGCACCCACGTCATCTCCCCGGGCCCGTACGGCGCCCCGTCCTCCAGGGCATACGTCCCGTCCGCCTGCAACGGCGGCGTCCACTGCTCCACGGTGCTGAACTGCCCCTCGGGACGCTGGAACCCGTTGTTGTACACCAGCAAGTCCCCCGCCCCCGGCAAGCCCGCCGGCACCCATTGGACATCGTGCTGCCCGTAGAACCGCCGGTCCGCCGCCGTCCCCCGCCCGTACGCCTCCGGATTCCCGAAGCGGTACAGCACATCCCCCCCGCGGCCCGTTGCGCCCCCCGTCGTGCCGGCGGCCTCCGCCGTGGAGGTGCTGTGGTCGATGATCCAGATCTCGTTCCAGTAGCGGCTGCTGAGAACGATTTGGTCTAACTCCGGGTGGTAATCGATGCCGTTGACGTGCATCCAGTCCGCCGCCGCCAGCGCCCCGCCGCCCGGCCCTTGGCCCCCGGCCGTCGCCACCGCCTCGAAGTTCACGTCGAAGCGGCCCGGGTGGTCCGCCGGCTCCCCGTAATGCGGCAGCGCCGGGTCCGTGTTCTGCACCAGGTGGTCCCACACCCGCCAAACCCACACCTCCTCCATGCCCCCGCCCGCCAGCGGCGCCAGCTCCACCACCCGCTCCGACCAAACCACCGGCGGCGTCAACTCCGGCAGCCGCCCCCTTGCCACCGCCTCCTGGGCCGGGTGCGCCTCCCACGCCACCAGCAGCAGGTGGCCGTTGGGCATCCAAACGAAGTCGTGGTGGGCGTGCAGCGTGTCGTTCGCGTAATTCGCCTCCCAGACCAGGTTTCCGTCCCAGTCCATCCGCTCGAAGCCGCCGCCGATGCCGCCTCCCGCGAACGATGCCGATGTGAGCCGCCGGGCGCGCACCAGATCGCCGTCCGGGGTGAGGTAGGCGGCCATGCCGGGATTGAAGTCGCTCGTCCACTTGCGGATGACCTCGCCGCAGCCGTTGATGAGGTAGGTCGTATCCGAGGACGTCGGAGCGAAGAGCGTCGCGCCTTCGAAGGCGTCGGGCGTGCGGAGGAGGGTGCCTACGGTTTGGCCTGCAACCTGCAGCTGTGCAGCCAGCAAAAACAGCCCCGGGGCGAGAAGCCAGCGAAGCCGGGACGGCGATGATGTGTTCAATTCCATACGTGCCGCGCAAGTTACACCCGCTTGCGGCCTACTTTTGCACCATGGCGGCGGTGGAAATCAAGAACAAGAAGGCGTCCTTCAACTACTTCCTCACGGACGACTTCACGGCGGGGGTGCAGCTCATGGGCTCGGAAATCAAGTCCATCCGCGCCTCCAAAGCGAGCATCACCGAGGCCTACTGCCGCTTCCAGGGCGACGAGCTCTTCGTCTTCAACATGTACATCGCCGAGTACGCGAACGCCGGTTATGTCGCCCACGATCCGCGCCGGCCGCGCAAATTGTTGCTCCAACGCACCGAGTTGCGCAAGCTGCAGAAGAAGATGAAGGACGTCGGGGTGACCATCATTCCGACCCGTTTGTACATCGCCGCGAGTGGGTATGCCAAACTCGATATCTCCATCGCCCGCGGCAAGAAGCTCCACGACAAGCGCGACTCCCTCAAGGACAAGGACATGGAGCGCGCCGCCTCCCGCGGAGACGACTGATCTCGGGCCTCAGCTTCCGAGGTCGATGCTGACGGGGGCCTCCTCGGCCACGTTCTCGCTGCCCTTGACCACGCGGTACTGCTCCTTGAAGTCCGCCCAGTCCCACAGGAAGTTCTCCATGAGGCGCTGCAACTGCCGCTCGATGTTGGGGTCGGGGGAGTTGAGGTCGCGGAAGTATTCCGACTGGAACTGGTTGAGGTTGTACTTGTAGAACACGGCGCGGGTCATGCCGCGGACGATGTTCTTGGAGGGCTGGTTGACGTTCTTGATGAACTGCCGGTACTGGGCGACCTTGCGGGCGAATTCGTCCGTGGGCACTTCCAGGATGCGGGCGAATTTGGCGCAGATGCGCTGGATGAGGTGGCGGTCCGTGCCGTTCTCAAAGTGGCGCGGAATCCACTGGATGTTGCCCACCACCGTGATGATGAGGAAGCGGCCGAAGTCCTCCGGGTCGAGGCCGGGAGACCGCTCGAAGCCGGGGTTTTCGTTGAGGAACTCGGCGATGTCCGGCCAACCTTCCTCCATCATCTCCATCGTGGTGTGGACAAAAATCTGGGCCACCTGCTCTTCTGTGAGCTTGCGTTTGGCCAAACGTTCGATGAATCCCAAGTACTTCATGGTTGGAGCCCAAATCTAAAGGTCTCCCTCCGCTCCGAGGTTGTCGGAAAGTGCGAGGTTTTCACAGGGTTTTCCACAGGGGCGGGTGCGCCGGCGCCGTTTACCTTTGCGGCATGTTGTACCGTTGGATGAAACCGCTGGTTTTCCGCCTGGATCCGGAGCGGGCGCACGAGGGGACGATGGCGCTGTGGTCGGGGGTGCTCCGGGTGCCCGGGATGGCGGCGCTGGCGCGGGCCTGGTTCACCCGGGGGCTTCGGGGCCCGACGGCCATCGGAGCGGCGGGGGGCGAGGGGTCGGAGGGCGTCGAGGTGGCAGGGGTCCGGTTTCCCAACCGGGTGGGGCTCGCAGCGGGCTTCGATAAGGAGGGCCGGTGGTTGCGGGAGATGGCGGCATTGGGGGTGGGGTTTGTGGAGGTGGGGACGGTGACGCCGCGGGCGCAGCCGGGCAATCCGCGTCCCCGGCTCTTTCGGTTGCCGTCCGACAGCGCCATCATCAACCGGATGGGGTTCAACAACGGGGGGGTCGAGGCGCTGGCGGCCCGGTTGCGCCATCGGCCGCCCGGGCTCGTGGTCGGGGGCAACCTGGGGAAGAACAAGGACACGCCAAATGAGGAGGCGGTTGCGGATTATTTGGCCTGCTTCCACGCCCTGCATCAGGTGGTGGACTACTTTGTCGTCAACGTGAGCTCGCCCAACACGCCGGGGCTGCGGGCGCTGCAGGACCGCGGGCCGCTCGGGGCGCTGCTGGCGGCGCTGCAGGGGGCGAATGTCGCGCTGCCCGTGCCGCGGCCCATCTTCCTCAAGATCGCGCCGGACTTGACGGACGCCCAGCTGGACGACATCGTCGCGCTGGTCGCCGAGACGGGCATCGCCGGGGTCATCGCCACGAACACCACGGTGGAGCGTCCGGCCCAGCTGCGCACCCCGCGTGCCGCAGTCGAGGCTTGCGGGGCCGGCGGGCTCAGCGGCGCTCCGCTGCGCGCCCGCTCCACCGAGGTGGTCCGCTACCTGCACGAGCGGTCCGGGGGCACCTTCCCCATCATCGGGGTCGGGGGCATCGACTCCGCGGAGGCCGCCCGCGAGAAGCTCGCCGCCGGGGCCGTCTTGGTCCAGGTCTACTCCGGCCTGATCTTCCAGGGCCCCGGCCTGTTCCGCCGCATCCGGCTGGGCCTCCGCGGCTGGCCCTCCCCATCCCCCCAGCGCCCCGCCTGACCCCATGCGCCCGCCCCTCCTCCTCGCGCTGGCCAGCCTCTTCGCGGCCCCCTTCGCCCGGGCCCAGCCGGTGCGCTCGGACACCGTGCATTTCGCGGGGGTGGCCTACCCGACCGTAATCATCGGAGGCCAAACCTGGTTCACCACCAACCTCTCGACCGAAGTATTCGCCAACGGCGACCCGCTGGCCGCCCCGCGCCGCCCGCGCCGCTGGGTCCGCACCGATGTGCCCGCCGTCTCGCCGTGCCCGTGGCCCTGGGGCGGCGATGTCGCGCCAGGCCTGCTCTACAACGGTTACGCCGTCCTCGATCCGCGCGGCCTCTGCCCCGCGGGCTGGCGGGTCCCGTCCGACGCCGACTGGGACTCCCTTGCCCAGCACCTCGGCCCCCCGACGCAGGCGGCCCGCCAGCTCAAGTCGCTCCGCTGGGACGGCGATGACCCGCTGGGCTTCGCGGCCCACCCCGTCGGCTTCCGCAGCCGCCTCGACGGCACCCACGTCTACGCCGGCACCTTCGCCTACTTCTGGTCCTCCACCCCGCAGGACGAAGGCATCGCCGTCCGCCACCTGGCCCTCCACTTCTCCCACTTCTACCGCGGCACCCAGGACCCCCACATGGGATTCTCGGTGCGCTGTGTCCAGGATACCGTTCCCCATTGACCTCCCATCCGATGCAAGTCCGCGCCATCTTCATCAACCTCCCCGTCAGCGATCTCAAGCGTTCCCGGCATTTTTGGGAGGGGCTGGGATTTTCATTCAACGAGATTTTTTCCGACGACCGAGCGGCTTGTTTGGTCTTGCAAGAAGGCGTGATGTACGCCATGCTCATCACCCGGGAGATGTTCGCCACCTTCACGGACCGGCCCATTGCGGATGGCTCCACCACGCAGGTGTTGACAGCGCTGCAATGGGATAGCCGCGAGGAGGTCGATGATCGGGTACAACGCGCGCTGGCACTCGGTGCCCGGAGGTACCGCGATGCGGCAGACCACGGCTGGATGTATTACGACACCTTCGCGGATCTCGACGGGCACC
Source organism: Bacteroidota bacterium (assembly GCA_041191165.1). Lineage (GTDB taxonomy): Bacteria > Bacteroidota > Bacteroidia > Flavobacteriales_D > Sanyastnellaceae > CAMCYM01. Next base: position 8,726 of record JBEEPJ010000065.1, read on the forward strand.
AATGGGAGTTCTGCTGGATGCAGGCCCCCGAGTCGCTTGATGCATCGCGGTCGGAATGAGAAAGGGGGTGCAATATCAGTTGAGCGATAGACGTTGATGGGACGTCCGAGCGGGTATTTCCCTCGCTCGAGCCGATGACCATGAACCATTTCTCAATGCGCTTGCTGGGGCTCCTGTTCGCCCTTCCTTTTCTGTTCCATCCCGACGAAGCCGCTTCCCAGGAAACCTGGCAGCGATCTTGGGAGAAAAGCCACCGGATTTCATTGCCCGCGAGATTGCCACGCGGAGATCAAATCACGATTTGGGAAGACAGTTTGTTTGTCGTCTACACAAACTTAGAGGACATGCAACGCTACACGGGATGGCCTTGCTTGATCGATCCATTCAGCCGATTGGATGCCGATTGGCTTCCCGCGGTCCTGGAAGATTTCAACTCCGAAGCCGGAGAAGAGGTGTATGCATGGGCCGAAGAAAACGATCACACGCGAAGATTGGCTTGGATTGTGATCGGAATGATCGAGCGTGGCGATTGCATCATTTATGCAAAGTCCCGCATGCGGCGACCGATTCGTTGGATAACGATGGAACAGAGCTACTCGGGAGGATTTGAATTGTGGGGGTATACCGATCTCCGATTGAGGCGTGGGCGCAAGACCCTGTTTTATCGCATCACCAGTTATAGTTGATCGTCATCGGTTTTTGCCCGTGCCACTTGGGCCCTTGCGGTCCTCCCGGCCAGGAGACGCGTCAGAGCTGCGGGAAGGTCTCGTGCAGGCGGATGCCCTTCTCGGTGTGCTGGACGGTGCAGAGGGTGTTCACGGGGTCATGTTCGAGGAACAGCAGCCAGTTTTCGTCGGCGGCCTGGCCCAGGAGCAGGGCCTTGTCCTCGAGGGTGAGCAGGGGCCGGGTGTCGTAGCCCATGACCCAGGCGGCCGGGACGTGGCCCGCGGAGGGGAGAAGATCCGCCATGAACGCCAGCCGGCGGCCAGTGGGGTGGGGGAGGGTGACGATCATTTGGCTTTCCGTATGCCCGTCCGCGAAGAAAATGTCCAGGCCGGGGAAGCGATCGCCCAGGGCCTCCCGCGTCCAGCGGCCGTCGCGCGGGATGAACTGCAATTGCCCGCTCTCAGCCAGCGGCTGGATGTTCTCGGCCAGGAAGGAGGCCTTCTCGCGGGCGTTCGGTTGCGTGGCCCACTCCCAGTGCCGGGCGCAGCTG
>JBEEPJ010000066.1:0-9871 GCA_041191165.1 Bacteroidota bacterium
CCGCAGACAGCCACTATAGCAGGCCTGATGCATTGGTTTTCAACCGGGCTGTGACCCTGAAAGACGGTTGGAAAGGAGGCGCTTGAGCGGGGCGAGGGCAAGCGGGTGCGCTGCCCTGTATACTTCTTTTGTCAGCGAGCCACAGGTCGAAGACCGCGCTCTAAACCCAATTGGAGCATCAGGGTGTAGGCAGCTTCGCGCTCGTTGGGAATGATTCCGTCCAGAATGGCCTCTTTGATGCCATTTTTTATTTCCCCGATGGGCTTGCTCGGAGGGATTCCGAAGATTTCCATGATTTCCTCCCCGGCGATGGGGGGTTGGAAGTTGCGCACATGATCCTTCGATTCAACTTCACGGAGTTTTTCCAAAACGACTTCGTAGTTCGCCAAGTAGCGTTTCACCCGGGACTCATTTTTGGAGGTGATGTCTGCGCGGCACAAGGTCATGAGGGCGTCGATGTCATCTCCAGCCTCGAACAACAGGCGGCGAATGGCGCTGTCGGTAATTTCGGACTTGGTCAGGGCGATGGGTCGGAGATGAAGCAGGACGAGTTTTTGCACAAACTTCATTTTTCCGTCCAAAGGGAGCTTCAGGCGCTTAAAGATCTTGGGGACCATTCGCGCCCCGCGGTCCTCGTGGCCATGAAAGGTCCAACCGTGCTCTTCGTGAAAGCGCTTGGTCGGGGGTTTTGCGATGTCGTGCAATATCGCCGCCCAACGCAGCCAGAGGTCATCGGAGTGCTGGGCCACGTTGTCCAGCACTTCAAGGGTGTGGATGAAGTTGTCCTTGTGGGCGATGCCCTGACGAACCTCGATGCCTGAAAGCGCAACCATTTCCGGGAAGAAATGCACGAGAAGTCCGGTTTGAAAAAGCAACTGAAAGCCAGAAGAGGGCTTCTGGGCGAGGATGATCTTGTTGAGTTCCGCATGGATTCGCTCAAAGGAAATGATTTCCAATCGGCTTGCATTGCGGGAAATGGACAACAAACTCGCCTCGTCAATGCGAAAGTTAAGCTGGGTGGCGAATCGGATGGCGCGGAGCATCCTCAGGGGGTCGTCTGAATAGGTGACGTCCGGATCGAGCGGCGTGCGAATCAGGCCTCGGTGTAGGTCAATCAGCCCCCCGAAGGGATCCACAAGCTCCCCAAAATCCGAGGGCATGAGCGATAATGCGAGGGCGTTGATGGTGAAGTCGCGGCGGTTTTGGTCATCTTGAAGGGTCCCGTCTTCGACCACCGGCTTGCGGCTGCCCCGGTCGTAACTCTCCTTGCGCGCCCCGACAAATTCCAATTCGAAGCCGCCAAACTTAAAGGCTGCCGTGCCGAAATTTTTGTAGACGTTCACTTGTTTTACCCCCAGTGCCTGCGCCGTGGCGCGCGCCAATTCGATTCCGCTTCCTTCACAGACAAAATCGATGTCTTTGCAAGGGCGTTTCAGCAAAAGGTCCCGCACAAAGCCCCCGATGGCATAAGCGCGCACACCCCGATGGACGGCGGCCTGTCCCACGGCTTGAAACACGGGGTGCGTCAGCTCTTCAGAAAGGTTCATCGCTGTTCGAGGTAGGCGCATACCGCAGCTTCGATTTCCTGCTGCGGATGGTCGGAACGGTGGGGAATGAAAGTCCGTCCCGTCAGTTTCTCAAACAGGTCGATGTACCGTTCGCTGACCGTTTGGACGAAGTCCGGGGGAAGTTGGGGGGTGATTTGGCCTGCCAAACCCCGAAATCCCTGGGCCATGAGCCACTCTCGCACAAACTCTTTGCTCAGCTGTTGCTGTGGCAATCCTGCAGCTTGTCGGCTGTTATAGCCCTCGGCATGGAAGTATCTGGAGCTGTCAGGCGTATGCAATTCGTCGATGAGCATCAATTGGTCGCCATGCAGGCCAAACTCGTATTTCGTATCCACCAAAATCAGGCCGCGAGCTGCAGCCATCTCCGTCCCCCGGGCGAAAAGCCTCCGGGTCACTCGCTCCAACTCCGCATAGCGCACCTCAGAGACCAGGCCCCGCTGAAGAATTTCCTCCCGAGAAATGTCCTCGTCATGGCCCGCCTCGGCTTTCGTTGCGGGGGTGATGATAGGCTCCGGGAAAGGGTCGTTTTCGCGCATGCCCTCGGGCAATGTCACGCCGCAGAGGGTACGAGCGCCGGATTGATAGGTCCGCCAGGCGTGACCCGTCAAATAGCCCCGGATGACCATTTCGAGGCGTATGGGGGTGCAACGGACCCCGACCGTGACGCAGGGATGCGGCGTAGCGAGCTTCCATGTCGGGACGATGTCCGAGACCGCATCGAGAAAGTGGGCTGCGAGCTGATTGAGCACCTGACCTTTGAACGGAATGGGCTGCGGCAGGATGACGTCGAATGCGGAGATGCGGTCCGAGACTACGGCTACGAGCAAGTCGTCGCCGATGCTGTAGGTGTCGCGGACTTTTCCGTGGTAAGTGTCCGTGAGGCCGGGAAAGGAGAGAGGCTGATTCATGAAGGAGTCGTGGGGGAATTTCGGTCCCTTTTGCGCCGAGCGGCTTCCGCTTCCAGAGCAGCGTCGGTGGAGTCGAATGCATCGATCATGGCCTTGACCAATCGATGCCGAATGACATCGTCTCCGGTGAGGGGGACGAAGGTGCAACCACTCACCCCGCCCAAGGCCCGCTGGGCGTAGAGCAGGCCGGAGCCTTGACGTCGAGGAAGGTCCACCTGGGTGACGTCGCCGGTGATGACGAACTTCGCCTCCCGTCCCATCCGGGTCAGGAACATCTTCATCTGGGCGACCGTTGTGTTTTGCGCCTCATCGAGGATGACGAAGGCCTTGTCAAGCGTGCGCCCCCGCATGAAAGCCAGCGGCGCTACTTCAATGATGCGCTTTTCCATGTACTCGGCCACCTTCTCGTATGGGAGCATGTCGAGCAGGGCGTCATAGAGCGGCTGCAGATAGGGGTCGAGTTTTTCCTTGAGGTCACCGGGCAGGAAGCCCAGGTTTTCTCCCGCTTCTACGGCGGGTCGGGTGAGGACGATGCGGCGAACGCGCTTGTCCTTCAAAGCCGCCACTGCCATCGCAACTGCGGTGTACGTCTTCCCCGTTCCTGCCGGCCCTACTGCAAAGACCAGGTCATTGCGCCGAATGGCTTCCACGAGCTTGTGCTGATTCGCAGTCCTTGCGGAAATGCGCGTTCCACCCACCCCGTATACCAGTGTATCGTCTTGATTTGCAGCCTTCATGACATCGGCCGTCTCCGAACGCAATAGGCGATGGACGTCATCTTCGCTGATGTGTTGGTACCGTTCGATATGCCAAACCAGCAACCGCATCACCTCTTCAAACCGCCCCAAGTCCTCCCGGGCGCCTTTTGCGATGATCTGTCCACCCCGGGCCACGAGGTTGAGCTTGGGGAAATGGGCCTTGATCAGCCGCCAATGGGTTTCCCCGGGACCCATAAAATCCAGGGGATGGATGTTTTCGAGGGAAAATTCGGTTTGATGCATGTGCGCGGCAAAAATAGGTTTCGGAACTTTGCTTCGTGCCATTCCTAACGCTTCTATCTGATTATGGCTCTGCCAGCCATGAACCCGCCCTGATCAAAGGTGACCTTTGGGGGACGCATCCCGCACTCCAGATTGTGGACATCACCCACCAAGTCAACCGCTTCGACGCGTCGCAGGCGGCATACTTGCTCGCGGATGTCCTGCGCGCCTTTCCCTCGGAAAGCGTGCACTTGGTCTGTGTGAATGCCGCTGCGACCGAGAAAGCTCCGCACCGGTGTGCCCGGGTTTGCAACCAGTGGGTCATCGCTGCGGATCGTCCGTTCTTTCAGTTGCTGCAGGACGACCTCGGCGGTGAGGAGATGTCGATTTTCAACCTTCTCCCCCCGGTGGCTCCTCCTGTTCACCCCAACTTTCCGGAACGCGAGGTCTTCGTCCCCGTGGCCCGGGCCTTGCTCGACGGTCTGCCCATCGAAGCTTGGGGAAGCCGCACGGAGGCGCCGCGTTCGGGCATGCGACCGGCGGTCAGGGTAGAGGGTAACGCATTGTTCTGCCAGGTCATTTATGTGGACGGATTTGAGAATGCCGTGACCAACTTGGACCGGGATACTTTCGAGAACGCCCGCCAGGGAAGGAATTTTCGCATCCATCTCCGCGGCTCCCGAATGGACATTCGGAAGGTTTCCGCGCGGTACGACGATGTACCTGCGGGAGAACGGCTGGCCTTGTTCAACCACCGGGGTCTGCTCGAAATCGCCATTGCGCACCATGCGGTACCGGGACATTTCGGTGGCGCCAGCAGCCTCCTGGGCCTGCCCGTAGGCCACAGCATCCAAATCGCCTTCGAATGAACGAGGCATCTGGCCCCATCGTCCGTCTGGTGAAGCTGTCGATCCGCAGGAATGCGGTTTCGGAGTTTGACGCCCTGTTCGAAGCGCATCGGACCGCCATTGCAGGGTTTCCCGGTTGCCTGTCCCTGATGTTGTTGAACGACGGTGTCGCAGGTGGGGAGGGTGTGCTTCGGGCCACCCTCAGCCATTGGGAGTCCGTGGAAGCGCTCAACGCGTACCGGGCGTCGGCGCTTTTTGGCGTGGTTTGGCCTCAAACCAAGGCCTTGTTCGCCGCTCCACCCGTCGTGGAAACGTTTGCGGAACTGACCCGAGGAAAGGTGTAAATTCGCCCCCCATGCGCGCACTCATCCTCAAAGAATTTCGCAGCTTCTTCAGCAACCTCATCGGTTACGTGGTGGTGCTGTCTTTCCTTGCATTGACGGGGTTATTTCTGTGGGTTTTTCCGGGGAGCTGGAACATCCTCGACGGGGGCATGGCGACCTTGGAGCCGTTCTTTATCTGGGCGCCTTGGATCCTGATCTTCCTGGTTCCGGCCATCACCATGCGGAGTTTTGCCGAGGAGAAGCGGTCGGGGACGTTGGAACTCCTGTTGACCCGTCCGTTGGGGGAAGGGGCCATTGTCTGGGCCAAATTCGCAGGTGCAGCTGCCGTCCTCTTCGCCGCGCTCCTGCCCACGCTGGCCTACGCCGCGGTGATTCACACGCTGGGTCAGCCGGTGGGCAACCTCGATTGGGGAGCCACTTGGGGCAGCTATGCGGGACTTTTCTTGCTCGGATGTTCTTTCATCGGCATCGGATTGCTCGCGTCGGCGCTCTCCTCCAACCCCTTGACGGCATTTCTGTCGGCCCTGCTGGTCTCGGTGTTTTTTTACACGGGCTTCACGGCCCTCGCGGCGTTCGATCAACTGGGGACATGGGATTACGCATTTTCCCGTCTGGGGATGGAAGCGCACTACCGGGGGATGAGCCGTGGTTGGATTCTTTCTACGGATTTGGGTTACTTCTTGGGTTGGATTGCGGTGACGGGCTTTGCAACCCGCTGGTCCTTGGCGGCCCGGAGGAGCCGACCCCGGGAAGATGGCTTGTATTTCCTCCTCTCCACTGCAGTGGCCGGGGCGGTAATGGCGATTTTCTCGCTGTTTCCCTGGTCCTGGGACTGGACTGCAGAAGGGCGTCATACCCTTTCGCCTGCCACGGTGGAACTGCTCGAATCCATGGAAGGCGAGGTTGCGGTGACCTGCTATTTGTCCGGCGCCTATCCGGCGGATTGGCAACGATTGGAGCGCAGCATTCGCGATAAGTTTGAAGAGTTTTCCGTTCGCAGTGGGGGCAAGTTTCGGTACCAGTTCGAAGACATCTACGCCACAGAAGATGCCCAAACCATCGGTGAAAATGAAAACAAACTCTGGGAATCCGGTTTGCGATTCACCCGCATCGGATTCCAGGAACAGGGGGTGAAAGCTTTCAAGACGATTTGGCCTGCAGCCCTGGTTTACGCCAACGGCGTTTCCTTTCCCGTACAGTTTTTCAAAAGCGAGGTGCCCGAACCCTCAGCGGAGATGATCCAAGGCTCGATCAATTCCGTGGAGTTTGAATTGGCATCGGTGATTCGCAAAGCGCTGCGCAAGTCCACCCCCAAGATCGCCATCCTCGAGGGGCATGGAGAGCTGTTGCCCATGGAAATCGCCGACCTCACCCGGTCCCTTTCTGAGAACTACGATGTTTCGCGCATTCGGATGGACGAGCAGGTCGGGGCCTTGAGCACCTATGTCGAGGGGATGCGTTTTCGTCAAAACCGCTTCGATTTGGTGATTGTGGCAAAACCGGATTCGGCCTTCAGCGATAAAGACCAAGTGCTACTGGACCAGTTTATTATGAATGGTGGGAAGACCCTCTGGTTGGTCGACCCGATTCAGGTCAACCTGGACAGCTTGTCGAAGAATCAGGTCACGGAAGGGGTGACCCAGGAATTGGGGCTCTACGATTTGCTCTTCCAATACGGTGCCAAACTCAATCGCAACTTGGTGATTGACCTGCAATGTGCGCCCATCATGTTGGATGCCGGACCCAATGGGAATCAGCGGCAGATGGAGATGTTCAGTTGGTACTTCGCCCCGGTGGTAATACCCCAAGGGGTTTCTCACCCGGTGACCACGAATCTCGATCCCTTGCACTTCGACTTTTGCTCCCGGGTGGATACGGTGAAGACCGAGGGCTCGGTGCGCAAAACCGTGCTGCTGAGCAGCTCAGAACGTTCGCGTGAGTACAAAGCTCCCGTGCGGGTATCGAGCAGCATCGTCACCCTTCGACCGGACTATTTTGACGCTCCCCAATCGGAAGCGCAGCCCTTGGCGGTCTTACTTGAGGGCAATTTCCGGAGTGCCTTTGAGGATCGGTTGCCTGAGGTGCTGCTCAGGGATTCGGCCTTCGCTTTTCGAGCGGAAAGCGCTCCCACGGCGATGGTCGTGATCGGCGATGGCGATATCGCCCGCAACCGAACCCGTCAAGGTCCGGAAGGTTGGGAGCCTCTTCCGCTCGGGTTTGATCGATACGCTGGACGGGTGATCTACGACAACAAGGATTTCTTGCTCAACACGGTGAATTATCTGCTGGACGACGAGGCATTGATTTCTGTGCGGTCCCGCAGCATTGAACTGCGGCCATTGGACAGCGAGCGCATCCGATTGGAGCGCAGGGCATGGCAGATGTTGGCCGTGGGCCTTCCCATGGCCTTGGTCGGAATTTTGGGCGCTGTTTTCATCCGCCTTCGCAAGCGCCGTTACACCGTTTCTAAGCCTTCTGCAGCATGATGCGTCCCGCCCAAAAGCGACTTGCCGGATTGGCGGTTTTGCTGGTCTTCTTGGTGCTCCTTATTTCCTTGGGTCGGTCGGATTGGTTCTCGAAATGGCATGCCTTGAACGAAGAGGAGTCCACCCAGTTTGCCATTGCGGACACCGCTGCGGTGGATCGGATTTTTATCGCCGACCGGGATGGGGGAGAGGTGCTGCTCGAGCGGGTTCCGGGTTCTCCCTACTGGAAACTCAATGGCAAACACTGGGCCCGAAAGGACGCTGTGGACTTGTTGTTGAAGACCTTTCACCGCATCCGGGTTCAGTCGCCAGTTCCAGCGGCTCAGCGGGAGAATGTCATCCGAATGTTGGCAGGTCGGGCAAAGAAGGTGGAGATTTACACCGGTGGGGACCAACCGGCGAAGGTGTGGTACGTGGGCACAGCCACGCAGTCGCACACCGGCACGCACATGCTACTCGAAACCCCAGCAGGACGTTCGGAGGAGCCCTATATCACCCATATGGAGGGGTTCACGGGTTTCCTTTCCACCCGTTTCTTCACGGAGGAATTGGAATGGCGCTATACCGGGGTATTCGACTTCCCCGGCAGGTCCTTGCAGGGTATTGCTGTGGCATTTGCAGAACATCCCGATTGGAACTACACCTTGGAGGTGGATTCAGCGGGGAGTTTGTTGTTCAAGGGCGCAGCAGGCCTTGTGCGCCCCGTGTCGGGAGAGTTTTGGCAAAACCATTTTCTCGCCTTTCGAAAAGTGCACCTGGAGACCTACAAAAACTACCTCTCTCCGGCGGCTTTGGACAGCATCCAACGGATCACTCCGGCGTTTGAGTTGCAGGCCTGGGATCAAACGGGGCGAAAAGACACCATTCAGCTTTTCTGGAAGGCGCCCACGTTGGAGGCCTTTGATGAAAACGGCCAACCGCTCCCGTGGGACGGTGCGCGGATTTATGGAAAGTTCCGTGGGGAGTGGGTGCTCTGCCAGCGATATGTTTTTGATCCTTTGATTCGCAGTCCCTGGGAAATCGAAAAAGGATTGGGGCAGCAACCGTGAGGGCGGTGTCAGGGTTCTGACGCTGTCGTCATGAGCGCCTGGTGCACAAAGGATTGCCACGAAAAGCGTGCACGGGCTTGGTCGAAAGCCGCGTGGTTCCTGTTCCATTGTCCCGCCAACGTCGTACGCAGTGCAGTGGAGAAGCGGATGGCGTCCTCATGTACCGTTCCTGAATGGGGAACCAGCGTTCCCGTTTCACCGGGCAGGATGTATTCCGCCAAGCCACCGACATCCGATGCCACGATGGGGATGCCATAGTGCAGGGCGATGGCCGTCACCCCGCTCTGAGAGGCCTTTCGATACGGCAGTGCCACGCAGTCCGCGGCACTGAAGAACAAGGCGACTTCGTGATCGGGGATGAATCGTGCGTGAATTTGAATGAAGTCCGCGGCTGCTGAGGCGTCGATGGCGTTTTGATAGGGCTCCCATTCGCCGTAACACTCGCCGGCGATGACCAGGTAAACCGGCTTTTCAGCAACGCCAGCCAGCCTTTCTTGCTCCAGAATGGAAATCGCGTCGATGAGCACATCCAACCCTTTGTAAGGACGAATCAACCCGAAATAAAGCACCACATGCGCTTCCTCCGCTGGAGGCAAATGCAGCAATCGGCGCGCATCCTCGGCGGAGATTCGGTCTGGAAAATGATCGTAAAGCGGATGAAATAAGGTGTCAACGGCCAAACCATCCCGCATCAGTTCGATTTCCATGGCCACCTTGGCGCTGAGGGTCCAGGCCCGATCGAGCCGCCCCAGCAAGCGATGTACCAACCAGGTATCCCATCCACTTGCATCGTGGCTGCAGGCATTGTGCATCAATCCCACCACCTGAATGGGATGACCCACCGCTTGCAAACCCCGGCGCACTTTCTTGGCCAGGTGGGCCATCGGGGGAGCCAAGGCGGCATGCCAAAAAGGCAGGATGAGCAGGTCGATACGGGATTCCACCAGGTGGCGTGCCACGCGATTCCAAGTGCTTGGGCGGATGGAATCCAATAGCGCAGGGGGACCATCGGCGAGCCTGCCCCCTTCTTCCAATTGAGAAACGCCCGGGAAGAAGATGCGGGGATATTGACGGGACCAATTGATTGCCATTACATCATGTCCTTCCTCTTCCAAAGCCCGCAGAAGCGCCTGATTGAACTGCGCAATGCCCCCGCGGTAGGGGGGGAAGGAGGAGACGATGGCGATGCGCATGGGTTCAAATTTGGCCTAAAAACCGCCCAACCTCCAACGCCAGGTCCATATCTTTACCAACCGCATTTCAACGAAAAAAGCGATGATGAACGCGTATCTGGTGGATGGTATTCGCACGCCGATTGGTTCGTTTCAAGGCAGTCTCGCGCCGGTGCGGGCGGATGACCTTGCGGCTCAGGTGATCGAGGCACTGATGCAGCGCCATCCTGCGCTGGATCCGGCATGGATTGGAGATGTGATTCTGGGTTGTGCGAATCAGGCAGGCGAGGACAATCGAAATGTAGCTCGCATGGCTTCCTTGCTGGCGGGTCTGCCGATTTCGGTGCCCGGGGAGACGGTGAATCGACTCTGCGCGTCGGGGCTCGCGGCGGCGGTAAATGCGGCGCGGATGTTGCACTTGGAGGAGGCGAATTGGGCCATTGCGGGAGGGGTCGAGCACATGACGCGAGCGCCTTGGGTGATGGGCAAGGCGTCCATATCCGCGCGTATACCCAG
>JBEEPJ010000067.1:0-9757 GCA_041191165.1 Bacteroidota bacterium
AGACCCATCATTTGACGGTGTTTGATGCGGCAGGCCAAACCCATTTCACAACCTCCTCCCCGGCCTCCCAACACACCCTTTCCGTATCCCAGTGGGCTGCCGGCACCTACCACGCAGTGGCCCTTGACGCGCTCGGCCGGACCCTTTCCCGCGGCACCTTCCTCGTCTCAGGCCCCCGCTAACCCTACCTCCCTCAGCGGCTCGGGGGTCCCGGCACCTCCACGGCCAGCACCCGGCCCCGTCCGGCCAGCCAAGCGACGCGGCCATCCGGCGTGAACCGGACGGTCAGCCATTCCCCCTGCGCCATCCCCTCGGGCCACCGGACCTCCTCCCACGACCAACCGCCATCCCAGGAAAGGCTCACGCCCGGGGGTCCCACCGCCCACAACCTTTTGCCCCCCGACCCCGGCACTGCCCTAACGCAACTCCGGTACCCCGGCCCCTCCCCCTCTGCCCGCAACGCCCAAGTCTCCCCTCCGTCCTCCGTAAAAACCTTGTTCCCTCGGTTGTTCCCCATCTCCTCCCAGTTCCCCCCCATGGCCCCTCCCTCCCGGCTGTTCCACATGTCGATCGAAAACAGTCCTGTCATCGTCCCCCCCTGAATCCCAGGCGTCTCGAAGACCCTCCACGTCCGCCCGCGGTCCGTGCTCCGAAAAACCCGGGACGCCACCCCCCCGGTGATGCCCCAAACCGTGTCCCCCCGCACCGCGAGATTCCCATTCGACGCCGCAAACGCCGCCTCCCCCGGCACCACCTCCGGAAGGGCCTCACCGGGCACCACCTCCCAAGTCCTCCCCCCATCCCGGGTCACCCGCACCGCCATCACGCGCCGCCCCGACCCATCCGGCACCGGGTCCCCCCAAGCGATCCCCTCCCGGTCATCCCAAAAAACCATCGCATCGAAAAAAGCATCGGGGTGATCCTCCCGCATCACCACGTCCCAAGTCGCTCCCCGGTCCTCGCTCCGCAGCAACAACCCGGGACTCTCAATCGAAAGCAAGTGCAGTGCCTCACTCGTCACCGCCAGGGATCGAAACGCCCGCCGCTTGCCCTCCACCACGACGGAATCATGGCGCCAACTCGCCCCACCATCCTCCGTAAATCCCCAATTTCCCTTGGAACCCGCGTAATAGACCGTCGAATCATCGACCACCTCCAAGGCACAAACAGAACCCTCCACCTCGAACGGCCCGGCGACCACCGACAAAGCCACCTGTGCCCATCCGCCGATGCCCCCCGCCAGCCACAACCCCGCCACGAGACCCCATCTCACGGATTGTCAGCAGATTGCGCAGCCCCTTCTGGCAGCAGAACCAACGATTTCACCATGGCCTCGACCTCCCGGATATAGTCCCGTTTGTCGAAAAAAGGCGCATACGCATAGCCCTCCACCGTCACCAATCGCTTTCGGGCCAAATCCGGTACCGTCAAACTGAAAAACGGCCCGCCCATGTAATCATTTTCCATCCGCCACAAACCCCGCAACTCCGAAGCAAACGCTCCCTTGAAATCCACCTCCTCGTACGTGGGGAAATAGCGCATCTCGGTGGTCATAAACGAACCCGACGTCGGGCCGGGCACCTGCTTCATCAACACCTCATTGCGGCGGTCCAGGCGGGCTTGCATGGAGAGTTGATCCTCTGCGGTATAAGGTTCAGTGTAGATGAACAAGCCCTGCTGGACATCGTGATTGTCCCCTCCTTTGAGTCGGGTGAGCTGGCGATCCAGCCAGACAAAGTCCTTCCCAGACTTCGCCCAACGCACATCCGAGGGCACTTGCAACACCAAGCCCCATTCCTGCTGTAGGCGATTCGCGATGACCTCGTTCGCGTCGAGTCCGTGCAAATCCCCGAATCGCTCGATTTCCGCAGCATGCAGGGCTTCGCGCATCTCGTAGGCCCGCTTGGAGATGAGCGCTGCCAAATCTCTAGGGCTCTTGCTCATGGCCCGGATGTACACCTGTCCCCGGGCATACTTGTTGCGAATCATCTTCACCGATGGCTCCTGGGTATCCACGCGATCGGCGATGACCACATCGAGGACATTGCGGTGGGGTTTCCAAAAGCGATCGAATTCCGCCCGTGGCAGAATCATGACGTCGAAACTGGGCTCCAACTGCGGAAGCACATCGTACGGGTGCTCAAACACCACGCGAATAGAATCGATTAGGGCCTGGGTGGCTTCGGCATCGGGATGATCCAGGACCACCAGCAATTCCCCTGTTCCCCCGACGTGCGAGGGCAGCGCCGCACCTTCTCCAACGGAATCCGTACAACCCAGCCCCATCGCCATCCACAGGAGCCCGGCCCCCAACCAACCTGCGATTCGACCTGCGACCTCAGGTTTGCTGAGCCTTCCCATGTATGGTCAGTTTCTGACCCGGATGAATGGTCGTACCCCTCAGTCCATTCCACTTTTGAATCTGCTGCACCGTAACCCCGTAGCGCTTGGCGATGGAGCCCAACACATCCCCCGGCTTCACCTTGTAATAGATGGTGGAAGATGTGCTGCTGGAAGCGGTACTCGATGACGCAGAAGCGGTCGCGGTCACCCGCGGTGCAACCGCTGTGGGAATCGAAGACTCGAAAGCCAGAAAACTCGGAATCCACTCCATGGGCAAGCGCAGCGGCATGTGGGCTACCCCCGCTGGTATGTAGCGCGCGCGGTACATGGGGTTCCAACCCGCAATCACATCCTCAGGAATGCCTGTGGCGGTTTCGATGTCTTTGAAGGACATGGGTTTGCGCACCATGATGGTGTCCAACTCCGCGCTGAACAGCATGGCATCGACCGGGGCAATCTGGTGCTCCCCGTGATACTCCATCATGTAAGCAATGGCCACAAAAGCAGGCACATAACCCTGTGTTTCCTCAGGCAGAAATGGGCGAATCTCCCAGTAGTTCGTCTTGTTGCCGCTGCGGCGAATGGCCTTGTTCACATTGCCCGGTCCGCAGTTGTAGGCCGCCAAGGCCATGAACCAATCCCCGTACAAATCGTGCAACTTGGCGAGGTATTGGCAAGCGGCATCCGTACTGCGCTCGGGGTCTTGACGCTCGTCGATGTAGGAATCCACACGAAGCCCCATGAGCTTCGCAGTCGGATGCATGAACTGCCAAAGTCCGCCGGCACCGGCTGGAGATTTGGCCAGCGGGTTCAAAGCGCTCTCCACGACAGCCAAGTACTTCAACTCCATGGGCAGACCGTGCCGATCCAAAGCCTGCTCGAAGAGGGGAAAGTAGTGTGCACCCCGACCCAACATCAAGGCGATGTGCTTCTTGCGATTCGCCGCGAAGTGCGTGATGCGCTGTTGTACCACCTGATTCCACTCAAAAGCCATGGGCGATTGCGCATCGAGAATGGCCAGGCGCGCCTGGACCAACTCGGCATCCAAGGCAGGCACATCCGACTCCCCGTGGGTCTGGGTCCAAATTCCCGCGTCCTCACTGATGCATTGCGACTCCGCGCACCAGCTCCTCCAGGTCTGCTCCCAAGTAAAAATCGCCGAATCTGGACCGGCTGTAAGGGCCTGAAAATCGACCAGGGACGGGGTGGCGGCGGATGCCGTGGCGGTCAGTGGAGCGACGGGGGCCTCTTGCTCCTGCGCCACCGGACCTTGTTCCCAAGCCATGGCCCCGGCATGACCCGGAGCCGAAATCGTCGACTTAGCGCCCAAAGAACCCCAGGCACCTCCTGCGAAAACCCCCAGGGCTCCCCACGCACACCATCGAACCCAATGCTTCATGCCCTCAAGCTTCGTTCTTCTTTTCCTTGTCCTTGTCGTCACCCTTGGTGGCGTCCTTGAATTCCTTCACCCCCTGCCCCAATCCCCGCATGAGTTCAGGGATTTTCTTGCCGCCAAACAGAAGAATGACGATGAGCGCAATCAATATGATTTGGCCGGGTCCTGGACTCATGACTTGGAATTTTGGGTCGCAATTTGGCACAAAATCCGCTAGGCTTCGTCATCGGGTGATGAATTAGGCCAAATTTTGGGTCATTTTGTGAACTCCAACGCCGCGCCGAGCGGCATGGCCCAGCGGCCCGGATCAGCGGATTCGGTGGTTGTCGAGCAGGCGGACGCCGCCTACTTCCGCCGCCACGATGGCGAATGCCGGGGTGGGCGGGGTCGCAGCGAACGAATCCAGGGCGGGAACGGACCAGTCCTCCGGATCGACGACATCGAAGTAGAAGACGTGGACCCCGGGGGCAGAGGCGAGTCGCTGTCGCGCCCGGGCGAGGGCGGTGGTGGGCGCCTCGCCCCGGCCCACCTCATCCGCCAGCCGGAACAGCTCGCGCGGGATGGCCAGGGCCTGACCCCGGGCCTCGGCGCCCAGCCGGCGGTTCCGGGAACTCATCGCCAGTCCGTCCGGCTCGCGCACGATGGGGCACCCCACCACCTTCAAGCCCGGAAACCGCCGGCCGACCAGGACGCGGACGACGGCCAGCTGCTGCAAGTCCTTCTCCCCGAAGTAGGCCGCGTCCGGTTCCACCGCCCGGAACAGCCGTTCCAACACCGCAACCACCCCGTCGAAATGGCCCGGCCGCTGGTCCGCCTCATGGCCCCGAAACGGCCCACCCCAATCGATATGGGGAACCGGCCCAGCCCCGGCCTCTCCGTACACTTCCTGCACCGTCGGCATGAACACCGCCCCCGCTCCCGTCGCAGCCAGCAGGCCCAGGTCCTCCTCCGGCGTCACCGGGTACCGGGCGAGATCCCCCGAATCATTGAACTGCGTGGGATTGACAAAGATGCTCACCACCACCCGGTGGCCCTCCTGCACCGCCCGCTCAACCAGCGACGCATGCCCGGGATGCAAAGCCCCCATCGTAGGCACCAATCCGATGCTGTGGCCCTGTGACCGCTGCGCCGCTACCCAAATGCGCAGGGAGGCTACCTGGTCGAATACGGTCGGCGGTGGGGGGAAAAGGGCGGCGTCCATGGCGGCAGGCTTGAAAATTTGGCCTAAATTCCGTACATTTGTGCTTTGCTCGTTCTACCTTTTTGCCCCGCCATGACGAAACCACGAATTCTTTATGTGTCCCAACACGTGGTGCCTTTCTTGCCAGCGACGCCCATGGGCCAAGTCTGCAGGAATCTCCCCCAAGGCATCCATGAACGGGGCCGTGAGATTCGCATTTTCACCCCGCGGTTTGGAAAAATCAACGAACGGCGACACCAGTTGCACGAGGTCATCCGGCTCTCGGGCATGAACCTCGCCGTGGACGACACCGATCATCCTTTGATCATCAAGGTGGCCTCGATTCCCACCGCCCGCATGCAGGTTTATTTCATTGACAACGATGCTTTCTTCAAGCGCAAGTTCGTCTTTGAAGACGCCGACGGAACCCCTTATCCGGACAATGATGAGCGCGCCATTTTCTTCGTGCGGGGCGTGCTCGAGACTGTGAAGAAATTGGGTTGGGCGCCGGACATCATCCACTGTACAGGATGGATGACCCACCTGCTACCAGTTTACGTCAAGCAGCTCTACAAAGACGACCCTTACTTTGCGCACAGCAAGCTGGTGTGCAGCTTGTTCGACGAGGGATTCGATGGGTCCTTGGACGTTCGGATGGCCGAGAAGATGGCCATGGATGGCATCGATCCCCAGACGATCACTTGTTTGGCCTCCCCCACCTTCGCCGCGCTCAACGCGCTGGCCATTCAGCACAGCGATGGCATCATCGTGGGCTCCGAGGACTTGGATGCAGAAACCCAGGCTTTGCTTGAGAAGGCGACGATTCCCGTGATGCGATACCCCGGTGAAGAAGGGTATGTGAGTGAAATCAACGCCTATTACGACACGATTCTCGAGGGAAAGACTGAGGCTGTCGCGGAATAACAGAACTTCGCACCATGAAGTTTTCCGCTCGCCTGACTGCGGCAGCCTGGGCTACAATCGGGGGATTCGCCCTCCTCTTTGGCTGCAAACCGCCTGATTCTGAGGCCGGCTGGGACATCCAGTCCGCCTACGACCTGCTCGACGTACAACAAACCGACACCTTCACGGTGGAGCTTCAGTCCGTGAGAGAGGTGCGTTTGGAGTCCGATCAGCTCAGTACTGCGGTGGTGGGACGGATGTGGCATCCCCTGTCCGGCTGGCACCTCGGGGGCTTCGTGTCGCAATTCAGGCTCTCCGCACCCGACATCAACTTTGGGGAGGGCGTCGTGGTGGACAGTGTGAGATTGCATTTGGCCTTGACCGGCGACACCTATGGCATTCAACGGGCGCAACGGCTCGAAGTTCGTGCACTTTCACAACCGCTTTCGCTAGACTCGACGTATTACACGAATAGCTTTTTCGAGACCTCCGGCGAGAACTTAGCAGATGGGTCCAGCGGGATCCTGCTGGGTCCGAGCGGGGCGGAAGAGGTGCTGATTCCCCTCCAAACGGCTTGGGGGGCCAGCTTGCTCGCCGCAGGAGACGATGCCTTCGACACCAACGAAAACTGGTTGAACTTCCTGCCCGGTCTCTCCATTCAACCGGCCCAGCAGGGAATGGGTGAAGGCGCCGTGGGCGTGGATTTGGCAGGAGGTGCGACCAAGGTGCGCATCCACTACCACAATGCGACCGACACCCTTTTCTACGACCTGGTGGTGAATGCGCTGTCCGCGCGGGCGAATACCTTTTCGCACCAGTGGAAGGGGGACCTGTCGCCCTGGCAGCAAGCCGAGGCGGCCGAACTGCCCATCGGGGGTCCGTTGCACGTCATGAGCGGCGCGGGGTCCAAGGTTCGTGTGGTCATTCCGCACTTGGATGTGCTGGGCGAATTGTCAGGCCAAACCGTGATCCAAAAAGCCGAGCTCTGGCTCCCCGTTTCCGAGGCCTCCCTTTCCCTGCAATCGCGGTACCCCATCCCCGCTAACCTCTTCATCCTCAGTGAAGATGCCGACGGCAACCCCGTCTCCACACCTGACCAAAACTCCGCCGGAGTCAACATCGGTGGGGTGTACGATCCCTCCGTGGCGGCCTACCGTTTCAACATTCCCCAAACCGTTCAGCGCATGCTCCTCGCTTCCCTGCCCAGCGAGCGCCTCCATGTCGTGGCGGGCCGCGCCGGCATCTCCCTGCTCGGCGTGTCGTTCGAGGGCACCCAAGCGCCGACCTGGGACACCACCGGAACCCGGCGCAGCCGCCTCGTGCTCACGTACAGCCACTGACCGGTGTTGTTGTAATTTGGCTTCACACTTTTATTATCTAAAACCTCCCCCCCATGTGCGGCATCGTAGGATTTTTGGGCAACCGGCCCGCCTTCCCCATTCTCATCAAGGGCCTTCAGCGTTTGGAGTACCGCGGTTATGACAGCGCGGGAATCGCCACCGTGGAAGACGGCACGCTGTTTCAGTTGGAAAAGAAGAAAGGCAAAGTCCAAGACCTTCTGGACCATGTGGGTGCCCAAATCCCCGCCGGACACATCGGCATCGGCCACACCCGCTGGGCCACCCACGGTGCCCCGAGCGACCTCAACGCCCACCCCCACATGTCGGGGGATGGCCGCCTCGCCCTCATCCACAACGGCATCATCGAGAACTACCACACCCTCAAGCGCAGTCTTGAACTTCGGGGGCACGTGTTCCTCAGTGAGACCGATACGGAGGTCCTCGTTCACCTCATTGAAGAAGTGCAAAAAAGCACGGGAACGGCCTTGTTTGACGCCGTGCGTTTGGCCTTAAATGAGGTCCAAGGAGCCTACGCCATCGTGGTACTCGATCGGGAAAACGACCAGGAGCTGATCGCCGCCCGCAAATCCAGCCCCATGGTCATCGGCCTGGGCAAGGACCGCGAATTTTTCATCGCCTCCGATGCCACGCCCATCGTGGAATACACGAACAATGTCGTCTACCTGGACGACGAAGAGGTCGCGCGCGTGAGCCGAACAGAGGGGCTGCTCATCCGCACCATCGCGAACAATGAGGTCATTCCCGCCATCACGGAACTTGAACTGCAAATCGAGGCCCTCGAAAAGGGCGGTTACCCGCACTTTATGCTCAAAGAAATCTTCGAGCAGCCCCGGTCCATTCTGGACTCCATTCGCGGTCGGTTAAGTCTCGACTGGCAGGAAATCAAGATGGCGGGCATCGATGGGCACTGGGACCGATGGGAAAAGGCGGAGCGATTCATCATCGTGGCCTGCGGAACGAGCTGGCATGCGGGCCTGGTCGCGGAGTACCTGCTCGAAGAGTTCACCCGCGTTCCCGTTGAGGTCGAGTACGCCTCGGAGTTTCGGTACCGCAATCCCATCATCCGGCCCACAGATGTGGTTATTGCGATCTCCCAAAGTGGCGAAACCGCCGACACGCTCGCCGCGCTGCGCATGGCGAAGCAGCAAGGGGCGCACGTGTTCGGGGTGTGCAACGTGGTGGGTTCGAGCATCGCCCGCGAAACGGACAGCGGTGCATACACCCACGCCGGTCCCGAAATCGGCGTCGCTTCCACCAAGGCCTTTACGGCCCAAGTGGCCGTCCTCGCCCTCATGGCCTTGCTCATTGGACAGCGCAAGCGCTCCATCGATCCCGCGCGGTACAAGCGCCTGTTGCAAGAAATGGCGGACCTCCCGCGCAAGGTGGAACAGGTTTTGGCCCAAGATGACCTCATTCGAGACATCGCTCAAGCCTTCCACGCCTCTTCCAACGCGCTCTACCTCGGGCGCGGACTCAACTTCCCCGTGGCCCTCGAAGGTGCGCTCAAGCTGAAGGAAATCAGCTACATCCACGCAGAGGGATACCCGGCGGCAGAGATGAAACACGGCCCCATCGCGCTGATCGACGCCGAGATGCCCGTGGTCTTCATCGCCACGGCGGACGATGTCTACGAAAAAGTGGTCTCCAACATCCAAGAGGTCAAGGCCCGCGGCGGTCGCCTCATCGCGCTGGTCACGGAAGGGGACACGGTGGTGGGGCCCATGGCAGAGTTCGTGGTGGAGTTGCCCGCCTGCGACCAGGCCCTCGTCCCCCTGCTCTCGGTGATTCCCCTCCAGCTTCTCAGTTACCACATCGCCGTGCTGCGGGGTTGCAACGTAGATCAGCCGCGGAACCTGGCGAAGAGCGTAACCGTGGAATGAACGAGTTTTCCACAATCCGCTTTCGTTAAACTCCCACCTGGGTCATGCCGTCCGCGGATTTTTTTGCGTTCTTTCGCCTGAGAATTTTATCGAAAACCTATCCAAAATGAAGAAAGTTACCTTTCTCTTCGCGTTGACCGCATGTGTCACGCTCGGCGCTCAGGCGCAAAAGCAAATGGGCGGTGAGCACAACATCGAGGTGGCGTTTACGCCCTTCAGCGGTGCTCCCATCGATGGCACGGTCATCAAGTACCGGAACTTCATGGACGAAACCACGGCCTTCCGCTTGTCGTTCCTCCTCAACAACACCATGGATACCGACGTCCTCGCACAAGAAGGCGATCTGTCCAGCGAGAACCCCATCAGCCCCCAGTTGCTCGGTTACACCGGCTCTACTTCCTTCGGTATCGCTCCGGGTATGGAATGGCACTGGGATGGTACGGACCGCGTATCTCCCTACTTCGGTGTGGAGGCCTACATCCTCGGTGGCAATGAAACCTATGAGGAAGAGTTTTGGAGTGCAAATGATATCAACCAAATCGGCAACCTCGAGAAGAATGTGCTCTGGTCGGTAAAAGAGAAGCAAGGCTACAACGCCTTCGGTCTCAACTTGGTCACGGGTGCGGACTTCTACTTCACCGATGCGATGTACCTCGGATTTGAAGCTGGGTTCGGATTCGGAAAGATGAATGTA
>JBEEPJ010000068.1:0-9753 GCA_041191165.1 Bacteroidota bacterium
GAGGAGAAAAACCACTTTGCGCTAAGGCCAAATCCGCCAAACGCCCATACACGTCTTGCCAATTGGGATGATCTCGGAGCGCCTCAAATTGTCGCATCAGCAGGGTTCGGTCGTTGCGCGCGGCAGGACCGGTGGCCAGGCTGTGTTCTTCCTCGGACCACAGACGGGCCATGGATGTCTCCACCATGGGCCTCCACAAGGCCCAATCCACGCCTGTATCCTCGCTCAATGCACGCGCCACCCTGAGCAAGTTGGCGGTGTAGTTCGCCGCAAAAACCGATGCGACATGGGCCCTGGCCCGTTGATGATCATCGGCGGGAAGCACCCGCCCGCCCGACGCTTCAATCCACTTCAACCAAGCGCGTACCCAGGGCGACGTATCCATCTCATCCCTGACGGGGCCTTCCGTGTACAACCACGTGATGCCGAAGGGGTGTCGGTTCAATGGATCTCGGATGCTTTCCATGGGCCAAGTCACCAGAGACGGAATCGATTCGCCCGGAAGGGACAACACGTCCACGGAAGTGGCCCCGCTGAAATGCACTCGCATGCCCTCCCCGGGCAACTGTGCGGCGACATGGCCCAAAGCATCGTCTGGAACGGCCAACAACCAGAACTGCACATCGTCCCCACAGCCCAGAATGTCTTCAGACTTCAAGGACCTACCCTGAAGCCATGAAGTCTTTGCACCGCCTTCGGAAAGCAAGCGATGCAACCACGTGCCCACATTGCCGTGGCCTATGACCACGACATGTCCCAGCTCCTCCTCAACCCGCTGCACGTCGGTCGCGTTTCCATCGGGACCTCACCGCCATGAACGTTCCCACCGCCATGAGGATACAACCCAGCCATAACACATTGATCATGGGGAAGATCGCGGCCTGCATGACCACGAAGTCCTGCTTGACCGATTCGTGCTCCCATATCGTCCAATCCAATTGACCCAGCTGGGGGTCAAACTTGTCGATGCGAAACTTCAATCCCCAATCTTCGGCCTCGTATAAGTCGGGAATGATAAGGCTATCCCGCACGATATACAAGGGTTGGTGCGTTGAGGTGCCTCGCTTTCCATCCAACGTGATGCATGCAGCCAAGGCCAAATCTCCGTCCAGCAATCCCCGGTCAGGGCGTTCTTCCATCGGAATGGCCCTCAGGCTATCAAACGTCAGAAGGGTGGTGCCGATGAGCATGCTGTCGCCCACCGCCATCGAGGAACTCCGGCCGCCCAACCAGCCCTCTTCATCGGTTTCCAACGGTGTGACCCGCCCCCATTTGATGTGGGTGTACAAATCTCGAAAGACCCCATGTCGGGTATCCGGTTCGGGGGCATTGCCCATTTGCTCATTGAGCTGGATGCGGGGCGAAAGGGTGAACAGCGGTTTGCCCGCCACGCCGGAAACCCAAATCTGCGCCGCATCAGCCTGTCGTTTGTTGGGCATGGGGATGAATCTCCACAACGCCTCCAAGTCTTCTTCAAACCGATGGGAAGCCACGTGATCTTCCAGCGCTTCGAACATCATTCCATCAAAGAATACCACATCACCCTGCCGATACCTTTTCTCCTCTTTCTCGAAGTAAACCATGTCAAACTTGACATGTATCCCCTCGGTATATTTCCGCGCAAACTGAACGAAATAGGGTCCCATGGGCAGCGTATCGCCCTGCAACATCAACAGGTCCTCCCGGTTGTCCAGTTCCTCGCTGAGGGAGCGGATATCGCCGATTTGGTTTTGGGAGATGATGTCTTTTTGGCTGGTGGAGAGCACGGCTCCGAAGAGGAGCATCCCGAAGCCGACGTGGGCGATGGACGGGCCCATCGCATCCCATTTTCCGCGCAGAAATGCCACGAGATAGTGGGCATTCGCAAAAACCGCGAAAGCCGTGGACATGAGCAGCAGGAGCAGCGGGATGGACATCCGATTCCAGCCGTAAATCACGACGAGAAGCAGCCCGACGATAAGGGTGGCAACTAAAGATACCCTCAACTTCTTGAAAAGTCCTCCCCAAGTAACCCCCTTTCCTCGGTAGGGCAACCACTGTGCCACGGCCATGAAAAAGGTGATGAGGAATGCCAAGGGGATTTGGACCCGGTGATAAGTGGCATCCATGTCCGTGCCGGGAGCAAAGTCATGTGCCGCCAGCCTGCGGAATACCTCGCTGTTCCATTGTTCCCCCAGCCGCGCAAACATGTCCGAAAAAGGAGCGAGAAACTTATTCAGAACGGGAATGCTGGTTTGGAAGGTGATGTGCAATGCCGCCACCACGAGCAACAGTGAACCTGCAAACATCCAGAACTCTCGGGATGCCAGTGAATCTTCCTCCTTTCTCTTCTCAAATCCGTTGCGAAAAGCCCACCATCCCGCTGCCGTGGACAATGCCAGTCCCAACAGCACCCCTTCCGCGGCATACCCCTTCAGCATCACCACGACTGCGATTGCCCAGAGCCCCACGACGCCAAAATATCCCCGGATGCCCGGCAAGAGTGCACCATGCGCCAAGGCCGTGTAAGTCAGCAGGAAGGCGAGGAGCTGGGGCAGGATTCCACTGTCGACAAAACTGTGCACGGAAGTGTCACCGAGGATGCCGGATTTGGTGAGAAACGTGCTGTAAACCACCAACAGGTAAGTGATGATCGGGAGATAATAAGTGCTGAACAGGGCGGTGGGTTCCTTGCGATTGCGATTGATGAGCAGCAAGTGGGCGGCTGCGACCAAGGTCAACCAGGGCACGAGGGAAGCGTTTTCCACGGGGTCCCAAGCCCAGAATCCGCCGAAACTCAGCGCCTCATAAGCCCAAGCCCCGCCCATGAGGATGCCCGTGCCCAAGATGCCCACGCCGAAAAACGACCAGCGCAAAGCGGGTTTCATCCAGCTCCGGTCTTCCCGCCGGCGCAATCCCGCCATGGCATACGCGAAGGGTACGGTGGTTGCCGCAAAACCCAGGAACAGGGTAGGGGGGTGGATGGTCATCCAGTAGTTCTGGAGAAGGGGGTTGAGTCCCTTGCCATCTTGGAACAGGGGAAATGCGGTCAGGTAATCCGAACGTTGGGTCCAAGGAAGCCCGAGATTCTCAGGTGCTTCCCTGAGCAAAAGGAACGGATCCATTCCGAGCATGAAATCCCCGAAGTACACCCCGAGGAGCATGGAGGTGAGGAACAGCGCGATGCCCGAAAGCCAAGCCATCACCGGCATCTTCCAGACCGAGTCTTTCGCGAGCAAGACGACGGCGGCGAGGACCGTATTCCAAAACATCCACAACAGGAATCCACCTTCCTGTCCGCCCCAGAACGCGCTCAGAATAAAGCGCATGGGCATCTGGTTGTTCAGATGTTTCCAGATGTACTGAAACTCATACCGATGGGATGCGAATAAGACAAAGATGAGGGCGATGATGGCCATCAAGGATGCGGAGTGCGTCCAAAAGGCCCACTTGCCCAGTTGAGACCATTTGCGGGCAAAGGCCACAGTGGCCACCGCAGCAGCGGAAAAAGCCAAGGCCACCAGCGCATGACCGATCTGCGCTACCTCCGTCCACTCGTTGAGATATTCCATGGGGTCAGACTTCCGCTGCGGTGGAATCCATCATCACGTGATTGTGCTCGTTGTACTTGGATGGGCACTTCATGAGCATTTCGGTGGCGTGAAAGGTCTCTCCTTCGAATCTGCCGTATACATCCACGGATTCGCTGTTCTCGAGTCCGGTGGGCTTGGGTTGCAGCAGCTCTACACGCCGGATAACGCCTTCGCGGTCTTGCATAAAAAAGACGGTGAGATTGGGGTTGGATTCCGGGTCGTAGATCACCGGTTCCTCCCGCACCAAGGTGCCCGACACCTTGAATTCTTCACCCGGGTCCGCCTGGGCGACAGAGAATCCCACGGAACGGCTGCTCGAAGAAAACGTCGAAATGACCGTAGCTACACAAGCAGCGATGAGCAGCAAGAGAATGATGTGACTTCTTTTCATTTCTGAGCGGATTTTTTCTCCCACTCTTCCGACCGAGACTCGAGCTGGCGGAGGCGGATTTGTGCGCGACCAATCCAAATCAGAATTCCCAGGAGGATGACAGCCGCAACAGCCAGCACCACACCGGCTTTGCCCGAGCCAAAGAAAACACGCTCCAAGCCAGAGGATTGTAGTAGAATCGAGTGCCAGTTCATCTCCATGGGGTTCCAGTGGGGGGATTCAACGCGGTTGAGGGGTGGGATTCACTCATTTCCAAACGCTGGCGCAGCCGATGGTAACGAAAATGGATGCGATACAACAGCCAGCCCAAGAGGGACCAGCCCACCACGGCGGGGTAAAAAACCCACCTGAGGGCGCTGTCCAAATCGTAAGTGTTGAAGCCCGGGTTGCCGCCTTTGCCCGGGTGGAGGCTCTCGGAAAAGCGGGGGAGGATGAGCAGCAACACAATCAGAATCACAAAGGCAAAGAGATTGTACACGGAAGACAAACGCGCCCGCAACATGGGTTCGTCGAGCGAGGCCCGCAGGACGTGGTAGCCTCCGTATACCAGCACAGTGACCAGTGCTCCGTTGAGCTGGGGATCGTCCACCCACCAGGTGCCCCAGGTGAACCGGGCCCAGATGCTCCCGGTAAGCAATCCCAATATCCCGAAAAAGAGCGCGACTGAACTGGCGCTGTGGGCTTCTCCGTCTGCGGGGAGCAGGCGGGCGCTTCCGAGTTGACGCACGGAAGCAAAGAACCCCAGCCCCGACAGGAAAAACATCGCGAACCACATGGGAACGTGCAACATCAGGTTGCGTATCGATTCGAAAATCTGCGGCTGAAAAGGGAAATGAAAGCCCAGATTGTCCCCTG
This sequence comes from Bacteroidota bacterium, assembly GCA_041191165.1. Lineage (GTDB taxonomy): Bacteria > Bacteroidota > Bacteroidia > Flavobacteriales_D > Sanyastnellaceae > CAMCYM01. The sequence continues at coordinate 4,819 of JBEEPJ010000068.1, forward strand.
CAGGAACGGGGGAGGCCAGCGGGGGATAGGCTGCCGCATCATCGATGGGAACGTGTCCCACATGCAGGGCATTTTCGAGCAGCAAAGTGCCATCCGTGGGGTGGTAGACAAAGAGGTCTAAGGACTTGGTCTTCAGCTTTTCAGGCCAAACCGCTTCCACCACCAACCGAGCGTCATTCCGGGCTTCGATGACCCGCCATTCCCAAACCTCCCCGGGCCGGCCGGCGAAGACGCGTGCTTGGTGGGTTTGGCCTGCAAAATGCGTACCCAATCCCACCACTTCATACCGCAGCGGAGAGACTGAACCCGAAACGGGCTCCAGAGCGATCAAACCCGGCCCCAGCGGTACCAGCGCGATCATCCCCAGCACGTACAGCAACAGCACGCCAGCCACCCCCAATGCGATACGCTCCTTCATCGGTTCTTATTCGCGCCAAAGGTAAGGGAATAGGATGTAGCCCATCGCGGCTGCGCCCCCCCCGAAGGTTCCCAAAAAAAGCAATGACTCCGCCTTTTCTGCAGCCCCCAATCCCGACATGATCGCATCTCCCAATCGCGCCGACAAGAGCAGGATGGGGATGATGAGCGGGAGCCCCAGCACTGCCGTCAGCCCAAATCCCGCTCCGGCACGTGCCCCCAACGCCCCCAAGAGGGTGATGGTGCCAGCCATGGCCCATGCCGTAGTCTGCATCCCCAATGCCATCCAAGCCGATCGCATGCCCTCCAGGTGCTCAGTGCCCAAGAACAGGGAAAAGGCCAACTGAATAATCAGGGAAAGCGCAGAGAGCAGCACCCCGTGGTAGAGCATGCGCGCCAAGAAGTAGTCCCTCGGATCGATGAGGTGCATGTGATATCTCCGCACGGCAGCGACATCATCCGCCAACGGCCGGGCGAGCGCATTGAAGGCCGAGAACATCAGGACCACCCAGATCAAGGCGTTCCACGTCGCTGCCTCGGGATGGGCGCCCACTGCGCGGTAGGCCGCGTAAGCCGAGGCCAACGAAAAGAGTGCCAACCCGATCCATCCATGCGCCTTTCGAAACTCAGTCCTCAGGGTATGGGAGAGCAAGGCCTTCACCGCTTGTGCCCGCGACAAGGTCATTGTCCCACCAATTTCATGGGGGCGGCCACGCGTTGAAAAAGCCGAGCCATATTCCGCGCATCCTCGATGGCCCGATGCTGCGTACCGAGATAATTCAAGCCTTCCAATTGAAGGGCATTTTTGAGGCCGATTTGGTTCTTGGAGCCTTTCCAACGGCTGTAATGCAGCTGCAGACAAGCGTGATAACGCAGCCAGGGCAAATCCACTTGATGCAGACGAGCGTCGGTCAAAAGTTGTCTCTTGTCGAATTCTCCCCAACTCATCAACACGGGATGCGCATTCGCGGGGTCGATCCAAGTTTCAAAGGACTGAATCACCTCGAAGAAATGCCCAGCATCTTCCACGTCTTTTTGGGTGATGCTGGTCAATTGGGTGCAGAAAGGGTCGATTTGCGGGTGAAGCAGCGGACGGATGAAGGAACAAAACTCGTCGACGATTTCCAGGGATTCGTTCAACTTGACAGCGCCAATTTCAATGACTTCTACGGTCTTGGGTCGGCTCCGCCAACAGGTGGCCTCCAGGTCGTAAACGATGAAATGACGATCCTTCATGTGTCTCTCAAAGATACGGAAGACGCTTCAAGGTTGGGGGTTCCGGGCACGGGGGTTACTGAAGGCATCAAAGGGCGGTGCGGCGTTGCCACCAGGAAGAGGACTCCGTCCCTGCCGCATTGCGCTCGGTCGATGGGGGGGGATGGGATTGCGACGACCTGAGCCGGGCGACAAGGCCGGCAGCGATCTTTGCCAGTGCCACGTCGTCGAGGTCGGGCTTGCGATCCAAACTGTCCGCCTGAAAGTACTGAGCCACGAAATGCGTGTCGAACTGCCCGGAGCGGAAGGCCGGGTGGTCGATGGCGAATCGGCAGAATTCAAGCGTGGTCTCCACACCGACGACTTCGTAGGTGTCGATGGCCCGAATCATGCGGTCGATGGCGGCGGCACGCGTAGGCGCTTTGACGACGAGTTTGGCCAACATCGGGTCATAATAAATGCTCACCTCGGAACCTTCTCCCACGCCGTCATCCACGCGAATTCCGGGGCCGACAGGCGGGCGATACCGGGTCAATGTCCCGGTGTCCGGAAGGAATCCTGCCAACGGACGTTCCGCATACACCCGAACTTCGAGGGCGTGTCCTTGAATAGCGAGGTCCGCTTGCTGAAAGGAGAGGGGGTGGCCGGCGGCGATTCGGATTTGTTCTCGGACCAAATCAACTCCCGTAATCTCTTCTGTGACAGGATGTTCGACCTGCAGCCGGGTGTTCATTTCCAGGAAATAAAAGCGCAGCTGATCGTCCAGCAAGAATTCCACCGTTCCCGCTCCCACATACTGGCAACTCCGCGCGACTTCAACTGCACATCGGCCCATCTCCTCCCGCAACTCCGGCGTCAACACGCTTGAAGGGGCTTCCTCGACGACTTTCTGGTGACGCCGCTGGATGCTGCATTCCCGTTCGAAGAGGTGGACCACCTGTCCATGCTGATCCGCAAGCACCTGCACTTCAATGTGCCGGGGCGAGTTCACAAAGCGCTCGATGAACACGCTTCCATCTCCAAAGGCGTTCTGTGCTTCCGAAACCGCGCGGTGGAACTGTTCCTCCAGTTCCGATTCTGCGTGAACGACGCGCATTCCTTTGCCCCCTCCGCCGGCGCTCGCCTTGATGAGCAGGGGATAGCCGATTTCGCGTGCCACCGCGCGCGCCGCCTCCGGATCCAGTATGGCTTCCTGGGTTCCCGGAACGAGCGGGACACCGCGCTTAGCCACCGTCTCTTTGGCGGCCAGCTTGCTCCCCATCGTTTCTATCGCCTCCGCGCTTGGGCCGATGAAAATGAGACCTGCAGCACGCACAGCCGCGGCAAAGCGGGCATTTTCCGAGAGGAATCCGTAGCCCGGGTGGATCGCATCCGCCCCCGCATCCAAGGCCGCTTGCACCACCCGATCGATGACCAGGTAACTCTGGGCGGAAGGCGCAGGGCCGATGCAAATGGCCCGGTCGGCGAAGCGAACGAACGGCGTATCGGCGTCCACCTCGCTGTGAACGGCCACCGTTTCGATGCCCATCTCGCGGGCCGTTCGCATGATTCTAAGGGCGATTTCACCGCGATTTGCGACCAAGATGCGCCGAATTTCACGGAGGTGAGGGACGGGATGCTGTTCCATGCTGCAGGCCAAAATTAGTGCCTCACCCGTCAATCGGTGCCCCTCGTTTTCTTTATGCCGCCCACCGCGCCGGTTCACAACAGGGCACGAAAAAAGGGCAAGCGATTCCTGTCGCGCCGCATCAACCGCCTGCCCTTGCTGCCTTCCGGCCCTGGGGGATTGAGCGGGAGCTGGCCGCAGGAGACTTGCCCCGCGCAAAGGTACCGCAACTTGGTGGAGTGTCCTAACTTCGCCGCATGAAAATTCATCCCATCGCATTGCAGGCGGGTTTGATGACCGGAGGGTTGATTGCGCTCACTTACTTGTTGTGTTACCTTTTCCGATTGGAGTGGGTGCTTTCCACTGGACTTCAATTGGGACACTGGGTCGTGGCGGGTTGGGGTGCTGTGTTGGGCATTCGTTGGATGCGTTCCGAGGGGGTGACGTTCTCCACGAAGCGGTACATCTGGTTTCAACTTTCTACCATGCTCATCCTCGCTTCCGCGGTGCTGCTGGCCTTGCAAATCATCGTGCACACCTGGGTAGACCCCGGCATGCGCGAGTCTCTTGCGGATATGCAGTGGGAGCAAATGGAGGAAATGCTCTCCAATTGGGGGGATTTTCCGCTTTCGGAGGAACTGATGCGGGAGGGCTTCTTGGCTGCTTGGAGTCCTTGGGGTTTGATTCAGGCCTTCTTGGTCGGCGCCTTGGGTTGGATCGCATTGGCGTGGGTCATTTCCCGATTCACGCCCAAGGATGAAGTCGAATTCGGGGATGAAATGTTCCAATAATCCTTCCCGGCCCCCTGCAACCTCGCCCATCGCTCATGCGTATCTCGCCCCATGAATAGCGCGGAAGAACCCACATTGGAGCTGAGCCTGGTCATTCCCTTGTACAACGAGGAGGAGAGCTTGTCGGAGTTGAAGGCCTGGATCGACCGCACGTTGGCGGGTCGCAAATACGAGGTCATCTTTGTGGATGATGGGAGCAAGGATCGTTCTTGGTCGGTCATCGCCCAGTTGGCTGAGGCTGACCCTGAGCGGGTGGTGGGGGTGCGTTTGGCCAAGAATTATGGGAAAAGTGCGGCCCTTCACACCGGTTTTGCGCGCGTGCGCGGTTCAGTGGTCGTGACGATGGATGCGGATTTGCAAGACAGTCCCGAGGAAATTCCCGCGCTGGAAGCGATGATCTTGCAGGAGGGCTGGGATTTGGTCAGTGGTTGGAAGGCCAAACGCTACGACCCCCTCACCAAGACGTTGCCCACCAAACTCTACAACTGGGCCACCCGCAAAGTCTCAGGCATCGAACTTCATGACTTCAATTGCGGTCTCAAGGCCTATCGGTTCGAGGTGGTCAAGGAGATTGAATTGCAGGGGGAGATGCACCGTTACATCCCCATTCTCGCGAAGAATGCAGGATTTCATCGCATCACGGAAAAGCCCGTTCAACATCAAGCGCGGAAGTACGGCACGTCCAAGTTTGGGGTGGAGCGATTCGTCAACGGATTCCTCGATCTGATGACCATCGGGTTCATGTCCCGTTTCTCCCGCAAGCCCATGCATTTTTTTGGGGCGTTGGGGGTGCTGATGTTCACCTTGAGTGCGCTGGGATTTGGAGTGATTGCAGCAAATAAACTCTGGGCGCTTGTGCTCGAGCGCTGGATGGGGCAGGCCTTGACGGTGAAGAACATCACGGAA
>JBEEPJ010000069.1:0-9658 GCA_041191165.1 Bacteroidota bacterium
CGGCTGCAGGTCGCCTTTTTTTGTTTCTGGAAGTTCCCCTAGGACCGTGGCGTTGCGCAGCTTCTTAAGGTACTCCGGAGTGTATCCGACGTGTTGCGCAACTTCCAGGATGGGCCTTCCAGATTCCAACATGCCCTCAGCTTGGGCTAACTTGTGGTTTCGGATCAGTTCGCCGGCGCTGAATCCGAGAGATTTTGCCTTTCGGTACAGGTGGCGTTCACTCATACCCATCGCCTTCGCCACAGAGGCAACTGAAGAATGTGGAAGCCCTTCCAACACATGGCGAGCGACTTCCGCGAGGAACAAGGACCGTTCCATGGCGAATTTCTCGGCAAGCCAAGCGTTTTGTTTTGCTGCCATTTGGCGCTTCCAGCGCACAAGCAAGACCCCTGTCAAGGAGCTGCCGGTTATGAAAAGCCCGAAAAGCAGCCATAAAAGTCTAGAGTCCTCTTCACCATTTACTTGCTTGGAATTAGGGGCCTCAGGAATCAACGAGTACACCCCATCAACTGAACCAAACCACATCGAACCATCTTCCCGCTCTGCAAACGAACCTCGATTGAACTCCACTCCCGAAAAATGCAATTCCCACGCGGAGGATACCGGGTCGTAGCGGTTCAAACCGTTGTAGGTGCTGCACCACACTTTGCCCCACCTGTCGATCCCAACTTCGCACACCGCATTGCTCGCAAGCCCATTCGCGGTTGTGAGAAACGTCAGGCTCTTTTCATCGGGTTTCCAAAGCCCGAGGCCCCGCTCGGTCGCAAGCCACCATGAGCCATCGCGGTCTTGTTGCATTCCTGAACATGCCACTCCGGGAGGTATTCCCGTGCGGCGCACTTCATATCCATCCCATAGGAGGACCCCATCGTCTGAAGTCATCAGGTACACTCCTTCGCTGCTTGCCTCCAAATAGCGCACATCCCCTCCTTTCCAGACATAAGTGATATCATTTCCATTCCACCTGCCAAACCCCACATTGTTGCCCACCCAAAGTTGCTCCCTCCACCGTATCCCCGCCTGGAACGTCTCGTGCCGCGTTCGATACAGATCTAAGACCCTACACGATTCACCGAATAGCGGAAAGACCGCTAGCTCCATTCCGAAGGCGAACAAACTGTCTTCGTGAACAACAAAGTTCCCATCTCCAAACGCCAGAACTGGACACCTCAACTCTCCATTCATAAAAATCCCATCGTAGGTCTGGGCAATCAACGAATCCCCTAACCACACCATACCCCGAATACTCTTCCCGGGAAGCATTTGCTCCGGTCGGCAGACGACACGGAAATTAAAGAGAGAAAGCCCGTCACAGACCCAGAACAATCCCGTGGTGTCTTTTCCACTCGTGAGCGTGTATCGGGACCCGGGAACGTGTTTGTCCCAATCCAAATGCTTCTTGTAGGGAGCTAACCCGGTCGAAGCGATGTACGATTCGAGGTCGACGAGGTCATCTTCTAGCCGGATGCGTCCGCTGAAGTCAAACGGATCCTGCACATCGAAAGCTGTCCCATTCCATATGGACACCCCCTGAGCACCAGAAATCCAAACGTCTCCAAGGGCATCTACAGCGACATAATTCACGGGATAAGACAACGTATGAACACGCACGAGTACGGTATCCTGCGCAACAGCCGGAAATAACGCACCAGCAAAAAGCCACACCGTTGCCTTCGTCATTGCGACAAAGCTATCCTTGCCTCACCCAATAAGTCTGTTGAAAATTGTGACACGCCCAGAAAAGTCAGGGCTTTCCTGCCTCGTATTTGGCCTAAAAACCATCCGGATCGAAATCAAGTGTTTCTGCTCCCATCGAGTAACTCCTGGCCGCCGCAGGCCGACGATGCCACTCTGAGGTTAACTTCACCGCATGGTCGGTTACAATCCCAAGGACTGGTTCAGCCTCATCTTTCACACGTACAGTACGGAGGTTTTCCGCCGTCTGATTCCCGCCATGCTGGGCATTGGGGTTTTCACCGCCGGGGTCTGCTGGATCGAACTCGAATGGATGGATTCGCCGGTGAATCTGTCCAATGCCGTGCACAGCTTGCTCGGATTTGTGCTTTCGCTGTTTCTCGTTTTCCGGACCAACACCGCCTACGACCGGTGGTGGGAGGGGCGCAAAAAGTGGGGCGATCTCGTCAACACTTCGCGCACGTGTGCCCTGCGGGTGCATGCCTACATCCCGGACGAGGCGGAACGCGCGGCCTTTCGGTCGGCGATTCCCGCGTTTGCCGAGGCGCTCAGGGACCGGTTGCGGGGCGTCGAGGTGCAGCCCGCGTATGGGGTGCGGGACTTGGGGGAGCGGCTGGCCGTTTTAGTCCAAACCAGCGCCCTCCACCCCGAACAGCTTCGCCTCCTCGAGGAATGCCTCCGCTCTTTCATCGACATCCAAGGCGCCTGCGAGCGCATCCTGCGCACCCCTATCCCCTACAGCTACAGCATGTTCATGAAGAAATTCATCTTCATGTACGTCGTCACCTTGCCCCTGGGCTTCGTCGGCACCTTTGCCTGGTGGACCGTGCCGGTCGTCATGGCCGTTTTCTACGTACTCGTGAGCGTCGAGCTCATCGCCGAGGAAATCGAAAACCCCTTCGGAACAGACGACAACGACCTGCCCCTCGACGACCTCTGCGCCACCATCCGGCGCGACACCGAATCCCTGATTGGGCCCCATACGTCTGGTTCAGGAAACGCCTATTCCATCCGTTGAACCGCTCGCTTCCCACCCCCGTCTGGGGCATCGCGGCCGCCTGGGCCTTTTCGGAATCCGCCGTGGGGGGCTTGATGCATGGGCTCAAGTTGCCACTCACCGGATTGACGGTGGGGGGATTTGCGGTGGCCTGTCTGGCGGCCATGGCGGCGGTGGTCCGGGGCGGGCGAACGGCAGATGAGAGGAAGAGGTGGTCGGTGCTGTTGCAGGCGACCCTGTTGGTGATGGCGGTGAAGGGTCTGGCCAGCCCGCACACCCCGGCCACGGCCTATGTGGCGGTGGGATTTCAGGGGCTGGCAGCATGGGTGAGCTATCGTCTCATCCCCTGGCACCGGCTGGCCACGGTGGTGTTTGCCGTAATGGCCCTGACGGAGTCCGCGGTGCAGAAGGCCCTGATCATGACGTGGGTGTATGGGGAGGATGTTTGGACTGCGGTGGATGCCTTGAGCGCGTCGGCAGCCCGTCAGTTGCCGGGAGACTCGACGGGAAGTGTTTGGCTATTAAGCAGTTATATAGGACTCTATGTGATTTGGGGTGCAGTGCTCGGGTTGTACCTGGGCGGATGGCCGGGGCGGTGGAAGCGATGGGGTCCGGAGTTGCGGGCGCAGTGGCTTTCCGAGGCGGATGGAGGATTGGCGGACGCTCGATCGGAAGGGGCAGTGGAAGGACATGTGGGTTCAAAGGGTCAGGGAGCTCGAAGCGGTCGAAGCGGTCGAAGGGGCAAGTGGGTGCTCTATTATTTGCTGGGGCTGGGATTCACGCTGGGGACGTTGGCGGGAATGGGCCGGGGGATGGGGGAACTGGGGTGGCTTTTGCTGCGGAGCGTGGCGGCGACTTTTTTGCTGTTTGGGGTCATCGGGCCGGCCATCCGCTGGTGGGTGGGCCGGATGGTGGCGCGGGGAGATCGACCGGCCGGGGCGGGGGCGCTGCTGGCGACGTTCGAGGAGCAGGGGGCGCGCTGGAGATGCTGCTACCGATGGAGCCGGAAGCGGAATCGGCGCGGGTGGGCGACGCTGCGGGCGGTCGAGTACTACCTCATCCTGGCGGTGGAGATTCCGCCCGCAAACACAGCGCCATGAGCGCCCGCATTGTCCTGCTGTCCCTGCCGGTTCGGGTGGGGAAAACCACCTTCCTGCGGGAATGGGCGCGGAGTCGGCCGCCGGGAAGCGTGGGGGGCATTTGCGGGCCGGAGGAGAAGGGCCTGCGGGTGATGGAGGAATGGGGAACCGGGCTGCGGCACCCTTGGGAATTGGGGGGCGGGGAGGGGCTGGGGGAGGTCGTGGAGGTGGGGCGGTTTCGGTTTCGAGCAGATGGGTTTCGGTGGGGGCTGGAGCGGTTGTGGGCGGCGGCGGAGGACCCGACGGTGCAGACGGTGCTGGTGGATGAGTTGGGGCCGCTGGAGGTGCGGGAGGGCCGGGGCTTGGAGCCCGGATTGGGGGCGTGGTTAGCGGCCATGCGACAGCCCCGGCAGGCGGGCCGCGAAGTGGTGCTGGTGGTTCGGGACTTTCTGCTGGCGGAAGCAGTCGCCTGTTGGGGGTTGCAGGACGCCGAGGTGAACCCGGCGGAGTTGATTCCTCCGCTAGGGGACGTGGTGGGGGTCGTGCTGGCGGGCGGGAGGAGCACCCGGATGGGCCGGGATAAGGCCTATCTGATGCAGGTGGATCCGGCGAATGCGCCGGAGCAGGATCGACTGCCCGCCTACGACCGCGCCGCCCGTCAGCTGCTGCGGTGCCTCCCCCCCGGCGCGCCGGTGGCCATCAGCGGACCCGGGCACTATCCCCCCTACCCGGGCTGGCCCGACCGCCCCGACCTCGCCGGCGCCGGACCCCGGAGCGGCCTGCTCACCCTGGCCGCCCAATTCCCCGGCCGGGCCCTGCTGGTGGTCGGCGTCGACTACCCGCACTTGATGGACAACGCCCTGCACCGCCTCCTCGCCTGCCACCGGCTCACCGGCAAAAGCGCATGCTTCGCCGCTGCCGAGGACGGACAAGTGGAACCCTTGGTGTCTTTGATCACAGCGGAGGATTGTGCGTGGTTGGGGGAGACGGGGGAGCCTGTGAAAGGGGTTTGGACTGCGCGCGGCGGCATCATCCTTCCCCACGACCCCCGGCTCCAACTCATCAGCATCGACACCCCGCAACCTTGAGTCCCCATGCAAGCCATCTCCCTCCACCGCCTGCGCCCCGGCGCGACCCCCGAGGCCACCACCGACTGGGTCGCCGGCGAATCGCCCCTCGAAATCCAGCTCGAGTGGGGGCCCGACGGTCGGCGCATCACCCAGGCCCTGTCCATCACCATGCGCACCCCGGGCGATGACCGGGCCTTGGCCGCTGGTTTCCTCCTAACGGAAGGCATCATCGCCGAGCCATCGGACCTGCTGGGCGTGGACGAAACCGAAGAAAACCGCGTCCTGTGCCGGCTCGCACCCGAAACCCCCTTCACCCCGGCCTCGCTCGAGCGCAACTTCTATACGACTTCGAGCTGCGGCGTTTGCGGCAAATCGTCCCTCGACGCCGTGCGGGTACAACGTCGGCTGCCCGCGGAAACCACGCCTCCCCCCATCGACGCGGCGGTGCTCTACCCCCTGCCCGACCGCCTGCGCGCCGCCCAGACCCAGTTCGAAAAAACCGGCGGCATCCACGCTTCTGGCCTCTTCGACCTCAGCGGCCGCCTGCTGGACCTCGCGGAGGATGTGGGCCGACACAACGCGCTGGACAAACTCATCGGACGCGCCCTGTACCGGCGGGAGTTGCCGCTCTTTGGGCGTATTTTGGTGCTCAGTGGGCGGGCGAGCTTTGAGCTGATTCAAAAAGCCAGCCTCGCGGGAATTTCCTGCGTGGCGGCCGTTGGAGCACCTTCAGATCTTGCCATACAACTCGCTGAAGAACAGGGCATTGCCTTGTGCGGATTTGTGCGAAACGACCGACTCAACCTCTACACCCATCCCCAACGCATCCGGGCATGAACATCCGACTCCAAGGCAACCACCTCCGCCTCCGACTGTCCCCAGAAGAAGTAAAAACCTTTGAAAATGAAGGTTTTCTCAGCGATGAGACCCCGCTGCCCGGCGGGAGCATCGGCTACACCCTGCTGCGGAGCGAGGAACACGGCCAAGTCCACGTGCAGTGGTTTGAACAGACCCTGATCGTCTTCGTGCCCGAGGTGCTCAGCCAGCAATGGTGCAGCACCGACCTCAATGGCTTCGACGCGGAAGTGGCGGTCGAAGGCGGCGAAAAGCTCGCCGTGCGGGTAGAAAAAGACCTGACCTGCAAGGGAAAGGAATGATTTCACCCAATCCTGAAAATCCGGAAAAGTTCCGGAAACTCAAGCTGGGCAAGCCCGGGGACGCGGCGGCTGGGGTCACCGGTGTGGTGACCGCACTCCGGCACGTGTTCACGGAAATGGACCCGGTGCGGGGCATTCAGGCGCTGTTGAAACTCAACCAAAAGGGCGGGACGGATTGTCCCGGGTGTGCGTGGCCCGATCCGGATGAGGAGCGGTCGGCCGTGGCGGAGTACTGCGAGAATGGGGCGAAGGCCGTGGCCGAGGAGGCGACGACGAAGCGCCTCGATGTGGGGTTTTTTAGGCGGATGGGGGTGGCGGATTTGGCCTTGCTGGATGATTATGAAATCGGGAAGATGGGCCGCATCGCCCAGCCCATGTACCTGCCGCCGGGGGGCACGCACTACGAGCCCATCACGTGGGAGGAATCCTATGCACGCATAGCTTCGCACCTGCGGGCGCTGCCGGACCCCAACCAGGCGCTGTTCTACACGTCGGGCCGGACGAGCAACGAGGCGGCGTTCCTGTACCAGCTGTTCGTGCGCGCTTACGGCACCAACAACCTGCCGGACTGCAGCAACATGTGCCACGAGAGCAGCGGGGTGGCGCTCACGGAGTCGCTGGGCATCGGCAAAGGCAGCGTCAAGCTCGAGGATTTTCACCAGGCGGAGGTCATTTTGATTTTAGGCCAAAACCCAGGCACCAACCACCCCCGGATGCTCACCGCCCTCCAAAAGGCGAAGGAGAATGGCGCGCGCATCATCACCATCAACCCGCTGGTGGAGACGGGGCTCGTAGCGTTCAAGAATCCGCAGCAGCTGAGGGGGGCACTGGGCATCAAAGCGCAGCTCACGGACTTGTACTTGCAGGTGCGCATCGGGGGAGACCTGGCGCTGCTGCAGGCGATTTCGCGGGCCCTGCTCGAGGCGGAGGAGGAGGGGGGTGGGGTGCTGGACCCGGGGTTCATCGCGGAGTCGACGGCGGGGTTTGGGGCGTGGCGGGCGCACCTGATGGCGCAGGATGCGGCGTGGCTGGTGCAGGAATCCGGGGTGGCGCCAGAGCGGGTGGCGGAGGCGGTGGCCATGCTCCGGCCCGCGCGGCGCATCATCGCCTGCTGGGCCATGGGCATCACCCAGCATACGCAGGCGGTGGACACGATTCAGGAGATTGTGAACCTGTTGTTGGCGAAGGGGTCGATCGGGAAGCCGGGGGCGGGGACGTGCCCGGTGCGGGGGCACTCGAATGTGCAGGGGGACCGGACGATGGGGATTTACGAGAAGCCGGGGGCGGCGTTTCTCGACCGGCTCGGGGAGCAGATGGGGTTCCAGCCGCCGCGGGAGCACGGGCTGGACGTGGTCGACGGCATCCGGGCGATGCACGAAGGGCGGATCCGGGTCTTCTTTGCGCTCGGCGGCAACTTCCTCTCGGCGAGCCCGGACACGCGGTTCACAGCGGAGGCCCTGCAGCGCTGCGACCTGACGGTACAGGTGAGTACGAAACTCAACCGCAGTCATCTGATCACGGGCCGGGAGGCGTTGATTTTGCCGTGTTTGGCCCGCACAGACCGCGATGAGACAGGCGGTCAACCGCAATTTGTGACGTGCGAGAACAGCATGGGGGTGGTGCAGGCTTCGCGCGGCAACCTCCGGCCCATTTCCGGGGACTTGCGCAGCGAACCGGCCATCGTCGCCCAGCTCGCCCAGGCGGTGCTCGGGGCCGGAAATCCGGTGGACTGGACGGCGCTCGGCGCAGACTACGACCGCATCCGCGACGCCATCGAGGCGGTCATCCCGGGCTTCGAGCAGTACAACGAACGCGCCCGGCAGCCCCAGGGGTTCTACCTGCCCAACAGTGCGCGGGAAGGTCTATTCCCCACCGCCTCCACCGGCCGGGCAAATTTCCACTGTGCCCACGTCGAGCCACTGGCGCTGCCGCCCGACGCCCTCATCATGATGACGGTGCGCAGCCACGACCAGTTCAACACCACGATTTACGGGCTGGACGACCGCTACCGGGGCGTGTACGACGAGCGCCGTGTGGTCTTCATGCACCCGCGCGATGCGGCGGCCCGCGGGCTGGGAACGGGCGATATCGTGGACCTGATCAACGACTCCGGCGGGCGGGAGCGCGTGGCGCGCAAGTTCATCGTGGTGCCCTACGACATCCCGGAGCGGTGCTGCGCCACCTACTTTCCCGAGGCAAACGTGCTGGTACCCATCGACCGGGTGGCGCGCAAGTCGAACACCCCAACCTCCAAGTGGGTGCCCATCCGCGTGCAGAAATCGCAAGACTGAGGTCTGGGGCCTGGAGGTTGACGCGCGGGGTCAGAGCAGCGCGAACTCCAGCTGGCGCTTTCCCAGGTCCGCCGACACCACCTTCACCGCCACGCGGTCGCCCATGTGCAGGACGCGGCCCGTACGCAACCCGGTGAAGCACAGCAGTTCTTCGTTGAAGACATAGTGGTCCGTGGGGAAAGCCTCTTTGGGCACAAAACCGTCGCACTTGTTGTCCTCCAGCTCGACGAACAGGCCCTTCGCCAGTGCCCCGTTGATGATGCCGTAAAAGGTCTCGCCGATGCGGGTCATCAGGAACTCGACCTGCTTGTACTTGATGCTCGCCCGCTCGGCTTCGGCGGCGCGTTTCTCCATGTTGGAGCTGATGCGGCATTGGCCTTCGAGCGTGCCGGCATCGGGAGATGGCTTGCCATCGAGGTAGTGTTGCAGCAACCGGTGCACCATGACATCCGGGTAGCGGCGGATAGGGCTCGTGAAGTGCGTGTAGAACGGGAAAGCCAGCCCGTAATGCCCGATGTTGTTGGTGCTGTACTCCGCCTTCGCCATGGAGCGGATGGCCATCGTCTTGATGACGTTTTCGCCGGGCGTGCCCGCGGCGTGGTGGAGCAGGTCGCGGATGGCGGCTTCCGCGTTGGCGGTGGTGGGTTTTTCCATTTCCAGGCCAAACCGCGCCACAAACTGCCTCAACTGCACCAACTTCTCGGGATCGGGTCGGTCGTGCACGCGGTACACGGCCGTCCGGGTCGCCGCCCCTGGCACCTGGGCCTTCTCCTTGGGCGGACGGCCGAGGAAACTGGCCACCCGCACATTCGCCAGCAACATGAAGTCCTCGATGAGCCGGTTGGATTCCTTCATCTCCTTGAGCACCACCCGAAGCGGACGGCCCTCGGCATCCAACTCAAACTTCACCTCCTCGGTGTTGAAATCGATGCCCCCCGCCGCAAACCGTCGCTCGCGCATCTTCACTGCCAACCGGTGTAGCACCCCGATCTCCTCCGCCAAATCCCCCTCCCCCGTCTCGATGCGCGCCTGGGCCTCTGCATAGGTAAACCGCCGCTGGCTGTGGATGACGGTGCGCCCAAACCACTCGTCCACCACCCGCGCCTCCTCATCCATCCGGAACACCGCGCTGAATGCGAGTCGGTCTTCGTTGGGCCGGAGCGAACACAGGTCGTTCGACAGCACCTCGGGCAACATGGGAATGGTGCGGTCCACCAAGTAAACCGACGTCGCACGCACCCGAGCCTCCGCGACCAGGGCCCACGCGAGGCTTTGGTAGACTGCGCGCCCCGATGGACATCTATCTCGCCAATCCCCGCGGCTTCTGCGCCGGCGTCGACCGCGCCATCGACATCGTCGAGCGCGCGCT
>JBEEPJ010000070.1:0-9550 GCA_041191165.1 Bacteroidota bacterium
GTCGCATCCGTGAGCGAGGACGCGATGCGCGCGGTGCCGACGCCCATGCTGTCGAAGCCCGAGCCGTTGGTGCGCTTGATGCGCTGGAAGGTGACCAGCCCCTCGGCCGCGCCGGTGTCGATCATCATGCCGGGCCACAGCGCCGCCGACCGGCCGACTTCATTGGTTTGGGGCGGGCTATCAAGCCATGGGAACAGCCAGTTATCCCAGTCCTGCAGCACGCGCGCCAATAGCCGCGGCACATCCCCCTTTTGACGCGTATAAAAAAGGCTGAGGCCGGAATCTTCGCCCGTCCGGGCCAAGGCGTGCAGGCCGCCCGCGATGCGCAGCGGCAATGCATCGATGATCGGATCACCCGACCAGCCAAGAATACGGGCCCCTGTTCGGGTCGATGGGTCGATCACCTCTGCCAGCGCCACCTGCTGGACCCCGGGTGGGGCATCTTCAGCCCGATCGCGCACCACGTGAACGCATGAGATGCCCAGCCCGGTGAGTACGTGCCGCACCGCCGCTGCCGCCCCTCCGCGCCCCAAGATGATGGCCCGTTCATGATGGGCGGCGAGGAAAGGCCTGAGGCTGTGCGCGAACCCGGCGGCGTCCGAATTGTGGCCGACCCATCCGGTTCCTTCCCGCCTCAGGACATTCACGGCCCCGATGGCCTGTGCTTCAGGGGTGAGCCCTTGCAAATAGGGGATGATGGTCTGTTTGTAGGGAATGGTTACGTTGAGCCCGATGAGGTCTGGCCTTTGGGTTTGCCATTGTGGCCAGTCGGATAAGTCCGCCAACGGATACAAATCGTACCGATAGCCGGTGATGTGTTCTCGGTCGAATTTGGCTTGAAACCACTGCGGAGAAAAGGAGTGGGACAACTCGCGTCCAAGCAGCCCCAGTTTTTTCACGGGCAAGGTCTGTGGATGATTTTCGGGATGCATCACGATTGTCCCATCCGCCGGGCGGCGAGGTCCAAGCCGGTCACAAGTGCGGCGCCAGCGGCGCAGAACAGCACAACGTGCAGGACGGCAGGGTCTTCAGGCAGGGGATGGTCGAAGGGCCAACGGTTTACCTTGAGCCACTCCTCACGACCGTCGCTGTGGGTGTAAAGCAAACGAGCGGCTTCCTTCCACGGCCACAAGGCTTGCAATGACCCCACCAGGAAACCCGTGAGCAAGGCGAGGGTGGTGTTTCTGAATCGGCTCAGGAGGAGGTTGAGCAGCTTGCTGAAAGCGAGCAGCCCCGTCACCGCACCGATGACGAACGCTCCGATGCGCAGGAGATCGAGTTCCTTGAGGGCGGTGATGACCGGTGCGTAGGCCCCGAGGATAAGCAGGATGAAGCTGCCACTGATGCCCGGCAGAATCATCGCGCACACGCCTATGGCGCCGCAGACCAACAGGAACAGGGGGTTGTCGGACTGCACCAGCGGCGGCAATCCGGTGACCCACAACGCCAGTCCCATGCCCACCAGCAAAGCGGCCCAACGCGGGCCATCCCACTTCTCGATGGTTCGCGCCATCAACGGCAAGGATGCCGCGACGAGCCCGAAGAAAAAGGCCCACAACACCACCGGATGGTAGGTCAAGAAATAATGAAAGGCCCCGGCCAAGGTGATGACACTGGTCCCGATGCCGCCCACGAGTACCACGAGGAAATTGAGGTTGCCCTCTTGCCAGAACCGCTGGAATTCACCGCGCAGAAGGGTTTGAATCCACCGCCAGCGAACGCCGGAAATGGTGGCGAGCAGTTCGTCATAAATGCCGGTCACAAAGGCGACCGTCCCGCCGGAAACCCCGGGTACCAAGTCGGCTGCTCCCATTGCCAATCCCTTGGCATACAACGAAATCCATCCTCGGGTGTCACGCGTTTGAGACGGGGAATCAGGGGGGGTTGGCATGCGCAAAAAAATCGCGGGATGAGAAAAAATCAGCCGATTTCCATTTCAGGAGCCACTTCGCGTGCCCAACCCTCGATGCCACCCCTGAGGTTGTAGAGGTTATCGAATCCGCCTTTTTGTTCCAAGGCGCTCACCACCGCTGCAGCCCGGGCACCCGAACGACAGTGTACGACCACCGGGACATCCCGCCGGATGAGGTGTTGCCGGGCCAGGCAGAAAGCCATGGGAATGTGCAGGCCTCCCAGTGTGGAAACGGCTACTTCGTGCGCTTCCCGAATGTCGATGAGCTGGTGGGTTTGGCCTGAATCTCGCCAATCCTTCAACTCCTTGGGGGAAATTTCGCGCACTTGGGCCATGGGAATCAATCGTTTTCGACCGGGGAGATGACTTGTCGTTTTCCCTCGGCCAGTTCTTGGGGCAAATACTCAAAGAAGGTGTCCCCGCGCAGCCCCAAGCGCAAACACTCCAATGGGATGAGGTCTTCTGGCCCGATGTTGCCCAGATTGACGTTGGCCCCAAACTGCTTGAGGAACCATACCTGTTGTGGCTTTTTAGGGGCCTCCCACAAAATGTCCTCGAGCGCAACGTTCGCCAGGATGCGGCGGATGAGCTGCACATGGGCGGAGCCGTTGGGTCGGTAAATTCCGACCGTTCCGCTCTCCCGCGCTTCGGCGATGACCTTCCAACTTCCCGCCTGCAACTCATTTTTCATCATCCGAATCCACTTGTTGGGACTGATGAGGATGCCCTCTTCCTTGGAACCCACTTCGCTCAAAACGCGAAAGTTCTTGGAGAGTTTTTGGATGAGCTCGCATTTTTCATCGTGTTGGATGACCATGGAGCCGTCGCTGATTTCCAAGGTGTCCAGCCCCAATCGTTCGATGAAACGCAGGTAAGAATCCAGTTCATTTCGGACGTAGAACGCTTCGAAAAGCGTGCCACCACAATAAACCCGCATGCCGGCCTCCCGGTAAAGTGCGATTTTCTCCTGGATGCGGGGCGTAATCAGTGCCGTCCCAAAGCCCAACTTCAACAAGTCCACCAGTTTGCTTCCCGTCTCGATGAGGTCTTGAGCCTGTCTCAGGCTCAATCCCTTGTCCATCACCATGGTCAGTCCATTCGAGCGCGGGGCTACCGTTCGCTCCGGCAAATGCTTCAGTTCCAGATTCATTCTTCAGTTTTTGAATCGCGTCAAGCGTTCAGTGAAGCGCGCATCATTGGCAAGCGCCGGGAAAGTTTCAACAATCGTCATCACGGTTTCCGGGTCGGAGACCAGCAGGCTTTCGAGCAAAGTGAAAGCTTCGGCGTCTCGGCCGAGCCCGTAAAAGGCCACCATTCTTCGTGCTTGGAGTTCGTTTACCGCGGCTGAATCATTGTGCAGCGCCGTATCCGCAATGGCCAGCGCCTTGTCGGGCTGGGCTGCCACGAGGGCATTGTCCACGCGTTCGAGCCAAACATCGGGATGGTTGGGTTCCCATTTGAGGGCTTTCAGCAATTCTGCCTCGGCCCGGTCGTGTTCTCCTAACTTTTTTAAAATGGAGGCCAGCAAGAGCAGGTAATCGATGGTCTCCGGTTGCAGATCCACGGCGCGCTGAAAGTGACGAGCCGCGGTCTTCAAGTCCCCGAGGGCATCTGCGATGACCCCGAGTCCCACTTCGGCATCCGCCCAATCGGGATCGAGCGCAAGACATTCCAGGTAATAAGCACGGGCCTTGTCCCAATCTTCCATGCGCTCGAGGCACTCCCCCATGAAGCAGAGCGTAGGAGCGGACGCAGGCTCCCGTTCGAGGACCTCGTGAAAAGTATCCAAGGCCGCTTCGTGCTTGTCCAGTGACATCAAAGCCTCCGCCTTTTGTAGATATGCGGGTCCGAAACTGTCCTCGATGGCGATGGCCAGTTCGTAGGCTTCCACCGCAGACTCGAATCGGTTGTTGAGCTGGTGGATGTTCCCAAGCGAGTACCACGCCCCGAAGGAATAGGGACGCTCGTTGAGGAAGGCCTCGAAAAATCGGGTTGCTTCCTCGAATTGGGCGGTGCGCTCGTAACAGAAGGCCAGTTCGTAGAGCGCGGTTTCATTCTCGGGATCTTCTTCCAAGGAAGCGCGCAAGTGCCGGATGGCCTGCCGCCAATCGCCCATATTCTCGAATTCCAATGCGATATCGAGGTGCAGGTCCCGCCGCATCTCTTCATCGGCCGTCTGCAGGGCTTGCTGGAAGTGTTGGATGGCCAAACGGTGTTCCTGCATCTGGCTGTAAATCGAACCCAAGTTGAGATGCGCCTCTTCGTTGTCAGGCTCCACTTGAAGGATGCTCTTCAGCAGCGGAATGGCCCGAACGTGCTGACCCGAAGCGGCCAGGACATGGGCTTCCCGCAAACGCATTCCCAGATTCTCTGGAAACAACTTGTTCGCGTAGTCGAGCACGAAACGCGCCCGGCGGATTTCGCGGCGATCCAGGTAGTAATCCACCAGCACTTCGAGCTCTTCCACGTCGAAGAACAGACGGTCGCCATTTGCAACCATCTCCTCGAACCGCCGAACGAGGTCCAAGTGGGAAGGATCGTTGGAAAAAGTCCTCCAGTCTTCGTGCATATACCCAAATCTACGGCGGCAAAGTTCGAAAGCGGTGACCCAAATACGGTTCTTTTTTCACAACTTCTGCCCATCCATCAACCACGCGGAGGTCGCCGTAAATTCGGGGCATGTTGATTCAATCGATTTCGGGCATCCGCGGAACCATCGGCGGGCCTGAGGGACAGGGTTTGACGCCGTCGGACATTGTGCGTTTCGCCGCGGGTTACGGCGCGTGGGTGCGCGACGCATCGGGCTCGGCGCGGCCCCGGGTGGTGGTGGGGCGCGATGCGCGCCTGAGTGGGGCGATGGTGCGCGATGTGCTGGTGGGCACGCTGCAGGCCGTGGGGGTGGATGTGGTGGATTTGGGCTTGAGCACCACGCCGACCGTCGAACTCGCGGTGCTTGGAGAGCAGGCGGACGGGGGCATCATCCTGACGGCCAGCCACAATCCGCGCGAGTGGAATGCCCTGAAGTTGCTCGATGCGCGCGGCCGTTTCCTGTCGGACGCAGCGGGCAAGCGCGTGCTCGAGCGGGCATCCCAGCCGCTATCGTTTGCGGAAGTTGATGGGCTCGGGCGGGTGGAAATGCGGACGGGATGGATGGAGCGTCACGTGGCCCATGCGCTGCAAGTGGACGGGGTGGACGCCGGTGCGGTGCGGGCAGCCCGGCTCAAGGTGGCCGTCGATGCCGTGAACAGCACCGGAGGCATCATCCTTCCCATGCTGCTGGAACAGTTGGGGGTGGAGGTGGTGCCGGTGCACTGCGAGCCCCACGGCAATTTTGCCCACAATCCCGAGCCGCTGCCCGCGCATTTGACGGACCTGGCCGGGCGCGTGGTGGAGGCGGGCTGCCACTTGGGCATCAGCGTGGACCCGGATGTGGACCGGCTGTGCTTCGTCTGTGAGGATGGCACCATGTTCGGAGAGGAATACACCCTGGTGGCAGTGGCGGACCACGTGCTGAGCTTGTTTCCGGGCAACACGGTCAGCAATCTGAGTTCCACCCGGGCCCTGCGGGTGGTGACCGAGCGGCACGGAGGGGCGTATTACGCCTCCGCGGTGGGCGAGGTGAATGTCGTCGAGATGATGGAGGCGCAAGGGGCGGTCATCGGAGGGGAGGGCAACGGAGGCGTGATTTACCCCCGGTCGCATCCGGGCCGCGATGCCGTGGTGGGCACGGCGTTGTTCTTGACGCACTATGTTCGTAAGGGTTTGACCTGCAGTGCGTTGCGCGATTCGTATCCCCGCTTTGCGATGTCGAAGGACAAGATGTCCCTGCCGTCCCGCGGGGTGGAGGAGGCCCTGGAGGCGCTGGTGACGGCGCACCCGGATGCGCAGGTGAATCGGGTGGACGGGGTGAAGTTCGATTTGCCGGAGGGGTGGGTGCATCTGCGCCGGTCGAACACGGAGCCCATCCTGCGCATCTATGCGGAGGCCCCGTCGGCCGAAGGAGCGCGGGCGCTCGGCGATCGGTTCAAGGGCGAGTTGGAGGCGTTGTTGGCGACGGGTTTGGCCTGAAATGGCGCATTTTTGCAGACCAAACCGCACGAAATGACCGTGTATCTCGACAACGCTGCGACCACGGCCGTGGCCCCCGAAGTGCTCGAGGCCATGTGGCCTGTCCTGCGCAACGTCTATGGCAACCCGTCTTCGAGCCACGCGGAAGGGCGGCGCGCGCGCGTGCTGGTCGAGCAGAGCCGGCGCAAGATCGCGGCCATCCTGCGCTGCCATCCCGGCGCGCTGGTGTTCACCTCGGGCGGCACGGAGGCGGACAATCTCGCGCTCCGGGGTGCGGTCGCAGACCTGGGGTGCAAGCGCATCATCACGTCCGAAGCGGAGCACAGCGCCGTGATCAAGACGGCCCGCGTGCTGGCGGAGCGCGGGGACATCACGGTGGAAACGGTGAAACATCGCCCGGATGGGACAGTCGATGAAGCCCATCTGGCGGAGCTGCTGGCGCAGGGCCCCAAGACCCTGGTGAGCCTGATGCACGCGAACAACGAGGTGGGCACCATGATCGACCTGCAGCGCATCGGGTCCCTGTGCCGCGCGCACGGCGCATTGTTCCACAGCGATACGGTCCAAACCATGGGCCACTACCGCTTCGATTTGGGCACCCTGCCGGTCGACTTCATCACCTGCGCCGCCCACAAGTTTCACGGGCCCAAGGGCACGGGATTTTTGTACGTCGCGCCGGGGTTGCGCATCAGCAGCCAGATTGAAGGGGGCAGCCAGGAGCGCTCCCTGCGCGCGGGCACCGAGAACCTCCACGGCATCGTGGGTTGCGCCAAGGCGCTCGAGCTCGCCGATGCCCACCTGGAATCCCACGAGGCGCACATCCGCGCCCTCAAGCGCCAGCTGGTGGACGGCCTCCGAACGGCGGTGCCTGGCGTCCGGTTCAACGCGGATTCCGACCGGGAGGATCGGCTTTATACCGTGCTGAACGTCTCTTTCCCGCCCCATCCCAAGGCGGGCATGGCCCTTTTCCTGCTGGACCTTGAAGGCGTGGCCTGTTCCGGGGGCAGTGCCTGTTCCAGCGGGGCCACCTTGGGTTCTCACGTCCTGCGCTCCCTGGGATTTCACGACCCCACCCGTGCGAGTTTGCGGTTCTCTTTGGGCCGATTCAACACCTCGGAGGAAATCGAGCGTGCCCTGCTGGCCATCCGTCGGGTCATGGGGCCTGCGGGCGCATGAGAAATTGGATTAAATTGGCTTCGCGTTTGGGCATGCAAATGCCGCGCAAACCTGTCTTTTTCCTGACCCATTCATCCATCTGCCGTTTCCGCTATGCCCATCAATAGTGCATTCAATTGGTTCATTCGCAGGAGAATGGCCCAGGTTGAGCTGGTTCGGAATCATCCGGTGGAATCCCAGCGGGGCGTGTTCAGTTCCCTGCTGCACCACGGACAGGGAACGGCGTTCGGAGAAGAGCACGGCTTTTCCGCCATCCGCAACCTCCGGGAGTTTCGGGCGCAGGTGCCCATCCGGGATTACGATGGCCTCAAGCCCTGGATTGAACGGGCACGCGAAGGCGAGGCGGGGGTGCTCTGGCCCGGCGTAACTTCCTGGTTTGCCAAGAGTTCGGGAACGACATCCGACCGCAGCAAGTACCTGCCCGTGACCGAGGATAGCCTGCAGAGCAGCCACTTCAACGGCGGCAAGGACCTGCTGGCGGTCTTCTGCGAGGCCCGGCCGGAAGCGCGGTTGTACGAGGGGAAGCACCTCGGACTCGGGGGGTCCCGGTCCGCGGAGCAGACGGCCTCGGGCGCCTTCACGGGGGACCTCAGCGCCATCATCATCAACCGGATGCCGTTCTGGGCCCGCGCGCGCCGAACCCCCGCGCTCGACATCGCCCTCATGCCGGACTGGGAAGTAAAGGTGGACGCCATGGCGAAGGCCACCTCGAAGGAGGACGTGCGGATTTTGGCCGGCGTCCCCAGCTGGATGCTGGTGGTAGGCAAGCGCGTGCTGGAGATGACCGGCGCGCAGACGTTGGGAGAGGTTTGGCCTAACCTGCAGCTCTTCATGCACGGCGGCGTCAACTTCAGTCCTTACCGCGCTCAGTTCCAGGAGATGATCGGGGACGTGCGCATGGGCATGGAGTACATGGAGACGTACAACGCTTCCGAGGGTTTCTTCGGATTGCAGGACCGCGTGGGGGCGGAGGACATGCTGTTGATGATGGATTACGGCATTTACTTCGAGTTCTTGCCGCCGTCGGAATGGGAGTCCGCCTACCCGCAGACCCTGGAGCTGCGCGAGTTGGAGCTGGGCAAGGAGTATGCCCTGGTCATTTCCACCAACGCGGGGCTCTGGCGCTACAACTTGGGCGATGTCATTCGCGTGACGGAGCTGCGTCCTTTCCGGTTTCAGGTGGTAGGCCGAACCCAAGCCGCCCTCAACGCCTTCGGGGAGGAAGTGATGGTCCGGCAGGTCGAAGAAGCCCTGCTGCGCGCCTGTGAGGCTACCGGGGCCCGCGTGACGGAATTCACCGTGGCGCCCATCTTCATGGTACCCGGGGCTCCGGGAGGGCATGAGTGGCTGGTGGATTTCGAACAAGTTCCCTCCGATACCGACCGATTTGTAGAAGTCGTGGACGCCACGCTCCGGGGACTCAACTCGGACTACGATGCGAAGCGCACTGGCGGCATCGCCATGGCCCCGCCCCGGCTCACCGTTCTGCCCGCGGGCACGGTGGAGTCCTGGTTGCGCGCGAAGGGGAGGATGGGCGGTCAATTCAAGGTGCCCCGCTGCGCCAGCCACCGGCGCTGGGCGGAGGAGTTGACGCAGGCTGCCCACGAATGGGTGTGAATTCCCGACGAATCGGATTCGTGCTTAACCGGGGAAGGAGTATTTTCGTCGCATGCATTTGGCCATCGCTGGAAACATAGGTTCGGGCAAAACCACCCTGACCACGCTGCTCGCAAAGCACTATCGTTACACTCCGCACTTTGAAGAGGTGGACGACAATCCGTACCTGAACGACTTCTACAAGGACATGCCGCGGTGGTCCTTCAACTTGCAAGTGTACTTTCTGCGGTCCCGTTGGGCCCAGTTGGTCGCGTTGCGGGAGGGGGGCAAGAAAGTTGTCCAAGATCGAACCATCTACGAAGACGCCCAGATCTTCGCGCCCAACCTCCACGCCATGGGCCTGATGACCACCCGTGACTTCGAGAACTACCAGTCGCTGTTCGAGATGATGGAGAAGTTCATCACGCCCCCGGATCTCTTGATTTATCTCCGGGCGAGTGTGCCCAAGTTGGTGGAGAACATCCAGCGCCGGGGCCGGGATTACGAGGAGGCCATCCGATTGGACTACCTCAATCGGCTCAATGAGCGTTACGAGGCGTGGATCAGCACCTACAACAAGGGAAAGGTCCTGATCATCGACGTGGATTCCAATCGCTTCCACGAGGACAAGCACGACCTGGGCAAGGTCATCGAAGGCATCGACGCCGAGCTGCACGGCTTGTTCGTCTGATTCTCGTTCTGGATCAAAGGCCATGAAAAAAGGACCGCCACGGCGGTCCTTTTTATTTAAAACGGCTCTGTCCTCTGTGGAATCAGAGCAGCTGCAACGTCGTGCAC
>JBEEPJ010000071.1:0-9444 GCA_041191165.1 Bacteroidota bacterium
CCCCTTCTGCTTCAGGTGGCAATAACTGGCTCTACTTTGACATTGTCGGCGCAACGGACTACGACCGCATGTCCCGCATTCTCCCACGCCACAAAATCCGATCGGAAATCGAGCAGCACTGGCAGCAATCCGGACTGCATCCCGAACGGTGTTTGGGCATTCATGTCCGCCAAACCGACAAATCCCAGAGCCACAAGTGGCGTGCGATCCTCTCTGCGCTTCAGCACGGCAAGTATGCAAGCCACACAGAGATTTTCCTTGCTACCGATTCCCTCCGGGTGCAGGATGCCTTTCAGGAAGCCCGCTTGCCCCAAATTCTCCACCTTTCGCCATGGACGCCACTCGAACAGGGGGAGGTACCATTACATTTGAGCACACGATTCCCCAAAAAAATCGTCCTCAAATCCGCCCTTTATGACATGTGGACCTTATCCCGTTGCCGGGATTTCATCCCCACATGGAACAGCAGTTTCTCTCGGGTCGCCCAGGCTTGGCGCAATCCGGTCAATTCCCCACCCACCCCCTGATTCACTGGCATCAACATGAATAAAGCAATTCGGCGCAAGATTCGCGAATGGCTGTATCGACGCGGATTTACGATCGTTCCCAACCCCATGGCCCAATTCTTGGGATGGGAGAAGACAAGACGACAACGCGAAGCCCATGATGTGATCAGCGGAGAGAGGCACCAGCCGTTCTATTCCCAATTGGGACAGGATTATCTGGCCTCTGCGCTATTTGGTGGCTCGGGGTACTTCGTGGAATTCGGGGCCTGCGATGGTCTCAAACACAGCAATACCAAGGCCCTTGAGGAACTGGGCTGGAAGGGCATTCTGGCCGAGCCTGACAAAAGCTGGCATGAAGCCTTGGAGCAAAATCGTCCCGGGGCAATCATCTCCACCCAGTGCGTTTGGAAGGAGAGCGGGGCCACCTTGAATTTCTCCAGCGCCACCATCGGAGTGCTGTCGACCCTCTCCGAATTTCAAACAAGCGATTTTCACCTCCGAAAAATTCGGGAATCCTATCCCGTCGAAACCATTTCCCTGCTCGATCTGCTCCGGGAACAAGGCGCACCCGATTACATCCACTACCTGAGCATCGATACCGAGGGCAGCGAATTCGACATCCTCGCCTCCTTTGATTTCGACGCCTATCGGTTTGGGCTCATAACGGTGGAGCACAATTTCACCGACATGCGCGAAAAGCTGCACACGCTGCTTACGGGTCATGGGTATGTTAGGGCCCTAGAAGTTCATTCGCGCTGGGACGACTGGTACTTCGACCCTGCCTTGATTGAACGCCATGGAATCGAACCCTTGAGCGCTTTGCTCTGACCTGGAATTAGAAAGGAAGCGTTGCAAACCGCTCTGGTTCGATGACCGTTTCTGGCAGGCGCTCATGCTGAACCCACACGCTGAGGTGATCATACAGGCGCCACGTGCCCTCGTGGTACTCCAGCGCGGTGAGATTCTCTACCCAGTCCCCTGAATTCAAGTACACCACAGACCCGTTCTCGTTGGAAACCCGACGGATTTGGGGCTGGTGGATATGGCCGCAAACCACATAATCAAATCCGTTTTCGATGGCCAAATCCGCGGCGATTTGTTCAAAATCCTGGATGAACTTGACCGCTTGTTTCACGCCATCCTTGACCCGTTTGGAGATGGAGATGCGCTCACGTCCCATGCGAACCAGGCCCAAATTGACCACCCGGTTGATGCCGATCAGCGCATCATAACCCCAACCCCCGAGGCGTGCAATCCATTTGGAATGCTGCACGGTGACGTCAAAGATGTCCCCGTGAAAAAACCAAGCCTGCTTGCCATCGAGCTCGAGGACCAACTTGTTTTGCAAGTGCAAGTTTGAGAGCCTCAATCCGGACAACTTTCGCAACAGCTCATCGTGGTTGCCGGTGAGATAATAGACCGGAACCCCCATCTGCATCCACTCTAATATCCGGCTCAACACCCGCCAGTGAGAAGGGGGAAAGTACCGCTTGCGAAACTGCCAAATGTCAATGATGTCCCCATTGAGGATGAGGCCTCCCGGTTCGATGCTGTCGAGGTAGTCCCCCAATTCCTCGGCGTGGCAACCGAGGGTACCCAAATGCACATCTGAAATCACCACCCACTCCACAAAACGTCGGTTCATATTGCGAATCCGGCGGACTGCTTTCCGGATGGCGCAAGGTGCTTGCCCGCGCGAAAAGCCGAGCAAAGCCGGCGTAAAACCTTCGTGAAGAAATGGTTACTGGCCCACAGGCGCCAGCCGGACCACCAGGCCGTCGAGGGCCGGGGTCAGGTGCAACTGGCACCCCAACCGGCTGTTGCGCTCCACGAAAAACGCCTGGTCCAGCATATCCTCCTCCGCATCACCCTTTTCCGGCAGCTCGGTGTCGCTCTCGATGTACATGTGGCAGCTGGCGCACATGGCCATCCCGCCACAGGTGCCTTCGACCGGGAGCTCTGCGCTCTTGCAGAGTTCCATCATGTTGAGTCCCATATCCGTAGGGGCTTCGAGCGCATGCGCTTGGCCCTCGCGGTCGATGACGGTGATGGTGATGAGGTCTTCCATGGATGTCGCGGGTGAATCCGTACGTCGTGAGGGGTCAGAAACCGTTGACGCCGTTGACGGTGGTGTACTTCAGAACCAGATTTTTCTCCGGGTAGATGCGCTTGAAAGCGCTCTGTACCATGAGGGTGGCCTCGTGGAACCCGCAGAGGATGAGCTTGAGCTTGCCGGGGTAGGTGTTGATGTCCCCGATGGCGTAGATGCCGGGCACGTTGGTGCTGTAATCGAACGTATCGACCTCGATGGAGTTCTTCGAGATGTTGAGGTTCCAGTCCGCGATGGGTCCGAGCTTGGGGCTCAGGCCAAACAGGGGCACCCAATGATCGCATTCCAACCGCTGCAACCCCTCGGTGGTATGCTGGTAACCCACCGCCTCCAACTGTCCATCCCCGTGCACTTCCACCACCTCGGAGTCCGTCAAGAGGCGGATGCGCCCCTCAGCGGCGAGGTCGAGCACCTTTTGGACGCTGTCGAGGTGGCCGCGGAACTCCTGGCGGCGGTGGACCAGGGTGACCTCGGAGGCCACGCCCTCCGCGAGGAAGATGGACCAGTCGAGGGCGGAGTCACCCCCGCCGCTGATGACCACCCGCTTGCCCCGGTAAAACTCCGGGTCGCGGATGATGTATTCCACTCCCCGGTCCTCGTATGCATCCAACCGCTCCACCGGTGGCTTGCGGGGCTCGAAGCACCCGAGTCCGCCGGCGATGGCGATGATGGGTGCGCGGTGCACCGTTCCGCGGTGGGTGGTGACGAGGAATTGGCCTTCCTCATCCTTCTCAATCTCCTCTGCGCGCTCCCCGAGTGTAAAACCGGGCTTGAAGGGCGCCGCCTGCTCCATGAGCCGGTCGACGAGGTCCCCGGCGAGGATGCTCGGATAGGCCGGAATGTCGTAGATGGGCTTCTTGGGATAAATCTCCGAACACTGTCCCCCCGCTTGCGGGAGGGCATCGATCAGATGGCACCGCAACTTGAGCAGTCCCGCCTCAAAAACCGTGAACAGGCCGCAAGGTCCGGCGCCAATGATGATAATGTCGGTTTGAATCATGCTTGCTTCATCGAGCGGGAATCCATCCCGCCGCAAAATTACACAGGGAACAATGACAGGGGCTGCTTGTTCGCATTCTTGGGCGAGAAAGTCGCCGATGTTTCACCTCAAACCTGCAAGTTGACGGCTTCCACCGCCACCACCTCGGGAGCCGCCTGACGGATCGCTTCCTCCACGCCGCCCTTCATGGTCATCTGCATCATGGAACACGCTGCGCAAGAGCCCAAGAGTTCCACCAACACCCGGCGATCCTCGGTGATTTCGAGCAGCTGAATATCGCCGCCGTCCGCCGCGAGATAAGGACGCAAGGACGCCAGGGCATTTTCCACGCGAAGGTGCAAGTCCGGACGGGTGAGCGTTTCCATGGAGGTAAATTTCGCAAGTTTGGCCTCAACTCAAACGCCTTCCTTGCCCAATTGGCGCAACAACGCGCGGGTGACCGCTTGAAACGCCGCCGCGGCCGGGGTGTCGCCTTGCAAAACCGCTGGCCGCCCCACGTCGCCCGCCTCCCGAATGCTCTGGATCAGCGGCAACTCGCCCAGGAACGGCACGTCGAGGGCCTCCGCCAATCGCTTGACCCCGTCCTGCCCGAAGAGGTGGTACTTGCGGTCCGGCAGGTCGGGGGGCACGAAGTACGCCATGTTCTCAATCAGCCCGAGCACCGGCACCGCTATGCCTTCGAGCCGGAACATGCCCACGCCCTTGCGCGCGTCGGCGAGGGCCACCTCCTGCGGCGTGCTCACGACGACGGCGCCGGTGAGGGGAACTTGCTGCACCAACGACAGGTGGATGTCCCCCGTGCCGGGTGGCAGGTCGACGATCATGAAGTCCAGCGGGCCCCAGTGGGCGTCGGTGAAGAGCTGCGTCAGGGCCCGGCTGGCCATGGGGCCACGCCAGACGATGGCCTGGTCGGGATCGGCGAAGAAACCTATGGACAACACCTTGACGCCGTGGGAGATGAGCGGCTCGATGAGCAGCCGCTCGCCCACCTGCACGGAGGTGGGTTTCTCGTGCGTCACATCGAACATGGTGGGCACGCTGGGGCCGTGGATGTCGGCGTCGCAAATCCCCACGCTGTAGCCCATTTGGGCCAAACCCACCGCCAAATTCGCCGCCACCGTGCTCTTGCCCACCCCTCCCTTGCCGCTGGCTACCGCGATGACGGCTCCCACACCCGGCAATACCTTGCGAGTTTCCGGGGTGCGTTCCTCGGTCGAGAGCGTGCGAATCTCCACCTGCACCTGGTCCCGGGCTTCCACGCCGAGGGCGCGTTCGATGGCGAACAGGGCCGCCTCTTTGAGCCGGTTGCGGGCGTGCATGGCGGGGTTTGTGGTCTTCACCTCGACCCGCCATGGCGCGCCGTCGCCGCCGGAGACGGAGACGAACCCCAGGGTGACGACGTCCTTGCCCAGCTCGGGGTCCATGACCCCCTGGAGGGCGTCGGTGAGGGATTGGTGGTTGATCATTTGGCCTGGAAACTTAATCGAATTACAATTTTTTACCCGAGCGGTTCACTGGGGCGCGTAACGGACCCTTGCGAAGTCCACCACCTGACCGGACTGCGTCTCCACCCCCTCGGCAGCCAGCAGCGCTGCCATGCCCGAGGGCCCCGCGAAGTAGGCCGCGCCGGACAGGCCGCCCGTGCGATTTACGACCCGGTGTGCGGGCACCGGGGGCTGCACTCCCCCCGACCGGTTGAGGGCCCATCCCACCCGCCGCGCCGCCCCGGGCACGCCCACCCAGCGCGCCACGTCGCCGTAGGTGGCCACCCGCCCCGACGGGATTTGTCGAACCACCGCAAACACCTGTTCGTCAAAACCCTCTCCCACTCCGTCGGCCCTCAAAACTGCAGTTGGAGATAATGGATCTTGCGGCCTTCCGCGAGCCAACGCTGCTCGTAAAAGGTGCGGATTTCCAGGAGTTCCCGCAGCGCATCTGGCACCCGATGCACCAGCTCCCCATAGACGTCCGCACTGTCCCACACCAGCGGGTACCCCGCCGCCTCGTAGCTCTCCTTGGTCAGGGCGTAGAGCAGGGGGCTGTCGGACTTGACGTGGATGCGGCCACCGGGGCGCAGGAACTGACGGTACCGCTCGACAAAGTGGGCCGAGGTAATGCGCTTGGTCCCTTTTTCATCCTTGGGCTGGGGGTCGGAGAACGTAAGCCAAATCTCCTCCACCTCGCCCGCCCCGAAAAACCGGTTCACAAACTCGATGCGCGTCCGCAGGAAGCCCACGTTGGGCAGGGCTTCTTCGTGGGCGGTCTTCGCCCCGCGCCAGAAACGATGACCTTTGATGTCCACGCCCACGTAATTGCGCTCCGGATCCCGCCGTGCCTGGGCCACCGTGTACTCGCCCTTGCCGCAGCCCAACTCCAACACCAGTGGCCGGTCGTTTCCAAAAACCTCCTGGGCCCAGCGGCCTTTGTGAATGAACTCCTCCCCTTCCACCGCCGACTGCAGCGGGGGCTCAAAGACCCGCTCGAAGGTCCTGTTCTCTTGCCACTTGGCCAGTTTTCCTTTGCCCATGAAGGGCCAAATTTACGGAACTTCGCCGCCATGAACGGAGACCGCTCCGCACCTGTGGTGCTATTCGCCGTCCTCGACTGGGGCATGGGGCACGCCACGCGAAGCGCCCCCTGGATCGAGGCCGCCCTTTCGGCCGGGCTCCGGGTGCATGTGGCGAGTGGCGGGACCGCCCTGGCCTGGCTCCGCTCCCACTTCGTCGGCCAAGGGGTGACTTTTCACGAGAAGCCTGGCGCCGTCATTTCGTACGCCCGGCGCGGAACGCTCCTCCGCATCGCCGCGCAGATGCCGGGGTTTCTGAGGTCGGTGCGGGAGGAGGGGCGCTGGACGGCGCAGCTGGTGCGTTCAGAGGGCATCACCCACATCCTGAGTGACAACTGCTATGGCGTGCGGGCGCCGGGGGTGAGGTCGGTGCTGGTCACGCACCAGCTGCATTTGCCGGTGCCGGCCTTGCTCCGGCCCTGGGCGAGGCGGGTGGTGCGCGGGTGGTGCGCGGGGTTCGAGGAGGTCTGGGTGCCCGATGTCGAAGCGGGGTGGGGCTGGAGCGGACGGCTCAGCCGGCCGGCGCTCCACCCGGTCACCCGGTACGTCGGGGTGATCAGCCGGCTGGCTGCCAGCGCCCCGGCCTCCTCCCACCTCGATCTCGACCCGGATTGGGCCGGGGGGGCGTTTGGCACGGTGGCCATGATCAGCGGGCCCGAACCCCACCGCACCCTCATGGAGGAGGGACTGAGGGAGGGCCTGCAACGGCGCGGCGCACCCGCCCTGCTCATCGTTGGGCGGCCCGAGGGGGGAAGCCGCATCGACGGCTGTGTCACCACCTGGTACAACCCGCCCACACCTGCCCTGAAAGCTGCCCTGCTGCAAGCCCGCTGCCGCATTTGCCGCGCCGGCTATTCCACCGTGCTGGACCTCGCCGCCCTGGGGCTGCGCGCCCATCTCGTCCCCACCCCGGGCCAGCCGGAGCAGACCTACCTCGCTCGCTTCCTGGCGCGGGCGTATGGCTGGACGGAACTGGATCAAAAGGGGTTGCATTGGGGGGTTTGGCCTGAAGCATCCGGACCCATTTCCGCGGCCATCGACCCGATCGACCCTTACCCCAATGCGACGGCCCACTCCACTTTCCAAAACTGGCTCCAACGATGACGACGAGCGATGAACACTTCATGCGCCTGGCGCTGCAAGAAGCCCAACGGGCGGCGGAGCAGGGCGAAGTTCCCGTGGGGGCCGTGATTGTGGCCCGAGGCCAAATCATCGCGCGCGGCCACAACCTCTGCGAGCGGTTGCACGACTTCACGGCCCACGCCGAGATGCAGGCCTTCACGGCCGCGGCGGAATTTCTGGCGGGCAAGCACCTGGATCAGTGCACGTTGTATGTGACCCTAGAACCCTGCTTGATGTGCGCGGGGGCCGCTTATTGGACCCGTCTGGCCCGCATCGTCTATGGCGCACGGGACGAGAAGCGGGGGTTTTCGCAGTGGCATTCCCCCGCACACCGAATTCTTCACCCCACCACAGTCCTTGAAGGTGGGGTGCTCGAAGCCGAATGCAGTCAGCTCGTCCGATCTTTTTTCCAAGCGCGGCGCAAGTAGCCGTCTATTGCGGCGGCTAGGGGCTAAATTTGCCCCATGCGCCAAGTGGACAAGGCCTTTCTGAAATCCCTCAAGGAACGAGTGGATACGGGCACCGATGGAGAGATCCGGGCGTTGCTGGTGGATTTGCATGCCACGGATTTGGCCGAGATTCTCGAAACCCTCCGGCGTGACGATGCCCGTTATGTCTATCGGCTGATTCCCAGTGAACACCGCGCGGATGTGCTCATCGAACTCGAGGAGGACGTGCGCATCGATTTGCTGGCGACCATGACGGCCGCGGAGATTGCGGAAGAGGTGCTCGAGGAACTGGACTCCGACGATGCCGCCGACATGATTTCCGATTTGCCCGAATCGAAGGCAGAGGAAATCATCCAGCTGCTCGAAGACGGCGACCATGCCAGCGATATCCGGGACCTGCTCAACTATGAGGAGGGCACCGCGGGCGCCATGATGGCGAAGGAGTTGCTCCGCGCGCAAGGGGATTGGACGGTGGCTCAGGCGATTCGCGAAATCCGGGCCCAAGCGGAAGAGGTTGACCAGGTGTACGCGATTTATGTCGTAGATGCAGAAGGCAAGCTCACGGGCAGATTGAGCATCCAAAACCTGCTCTTTGGACCGAGCTCAACCCGCACCTTGATTCGCGAAATCCAAGACCCCGGGGAAGTGGTCATGATCGAAGCGCACGCCCCTGCGGACCGGGCGACCAAGCTCATGGAACGTTACGACCTGGTGGCGCTGCCCGTCGTCGATGCTGAGGGCAAGCTGATCGGGCGCATCACCATTGACGACGCCGTGGATGTCATCATCGAGGACGCGGAACGGGACTATCAACTGGCGAGCGGTCTTGCCGAGGTCGTGGAGTCGCGCGACAGCGTCTGGACCCTCACCCGGGCCCGGTTGCCCTGGTTGCTCATCGGATTGATGGGGGGACTGGGGGGCGCCTACGTCATCGGGGCCTTCCGCATTGAGGAGAATCCGGGTATGGCCCTTTTCATCCCGCTCATCGCAGCCATGGGTGGAAACGTGGGCGTGCAATCCGCTGCCATTGTCGTTCAAGGCCTGGCTTCGAGTACCGTGGACCGAAGCGACATCACCTCACGGCTCTCCAAGGAACTCGGGGTAGGGTTGATCAACGGCCTGATTTGTTCTCTGTTGATTTTGATGGCATCTTTCGTGTTGGGATTTGGTACGGCACTGAGCATCACCGTGGGTATCGCGCTGTTGTGTGTGATCGTTTTTGCCGCTTTGTTTGGCACATTTGTCCCCCTGATGTTGGATCGGTACGACATTGACCCCGCCTTGGCCACAGGGCCGTTTATCACCACGGCGAATGACATCATCGGTCTCCTGATTTACTTCGCAGTAGGAACCGGAATCGCCCATTTCCTGCAAGGATGATCATTGCTTTTCTGGACACGGTGCACCCGATTCTTTGGGAGCGGCTCACGGATGAAGGGCATGGGTGTGAGGATGCGACCCAATACAGCCTCGGCGATATTCTGGAGGGAAAATTGAAGCATGTGCATGGCGTGGTCGTTCGCGCCCGTATTCTGCTGACTCCGGCGGTTTTGGACGCCCTTCCCCACCTCCGATTCATCGCCCGGAGTGGCTCCGGACTGGAGAACATCGACCTTCAAGCCGCGCAACAACGCGGCATCCAGGTTTTTAACTCCCCGGAAGGCAACAGCAATGCCGTAGGAGAGCACGCC
>JBEEPJ010000072.1:0-9258 GCA_041191165.1 Bacteroidota bacterium
AAAAGATTTACTATTTGATGAAGACTTTAATAATTCAATTGAAAAAACTCCATCTTGAAGCGCTACACTGATTTTTTTCAGGCGCCTGCGCGCATGCTGCACCTGGCGCCGGAGTACTGCTTCTTGGTGCGTTGGAAGCGGCTGCCCCAGCTGGAGTATGTCACGGGCGATCTCAATTCCCCATGGGCGGATCATCATTTCGACGTGCATCAGATTCCGTTTCCCAATGACCATTTCGATCTGCTGATGGCAAATCATTTGCTGGAACACGTCAGGGATGATCACGCCGTCTTGCGCGAGATGTACCGCGTGTTGAAACCCGGGGGATGGGGCATTTTGCAAGTGCCGATCGATTACCGCACGGCGGCGACGGCAGAAGATCCTACGATCACGGATCCAGCAGTTCGGGAACGACTGTACTGGCAACGCGATCACGTCAGGCTCTATGGTTATGAGGATTACCCGGAACGGCTGAGGAAGGCGGGATTTGAGGTGAGCTGTGTGGATTTAGAGGAAATGCTGGGCGCCACACTTTTTGATCGGTATGCCTTGGCCGGGGAGCGTTGGATCTATCGGGTGCGCAAGATTTGAGAGGATACCCCCGCCAGGGTTTCCAAGGCCTGAATCAGACCGGCAGCCTGATTCCTTCGCACCCGGATGGCGACCGAGCATTTCCCATCAAATACAGGGGCGTCCGGTGTGGCGCCATGCCATTTCAGCACCCGCATGACCTCTCCCAGCATGGCGCAGGGGAAATCGACCAGCAACTCAGATTCCACCCACTTCTCCAGGCGCTGGGTGCTGTTGAGTGCCTCCCAGGTCGCTTCCCGGTAGGCTTCGATCAGCCCGCTGACCCCGAGCTTGGTTCCTCCGTAGTAGCGGACCACTACCGCCAGACAATCGGTCACCTCATGGCTTCGCAACGCACCCAAAATGGGCATACCCGCGGAATTCGAAGGCTCCCCGTCATCCTGAGCGCGCCAAACCTCGCCCGTCGGCCCCAACCGGTAGGCGTAACAGTGGTGCGTTGCGGCGAAGTGCAATTTGCGCAGGGCTTGCAGGTGGTGCTGGATCTCCTCAAGGGAATGAACGGGGTAAACGAAGCCCAAGTGTTTCGATCCCTTCGCCTTGAATATGCCTTCGCCGGCCTGGGCCAGCGTCCAATATCGGTCTTGTTCCGGGGTCGAATTCGGAGTGGATTTCAAGACAGCGGGTTGAGCATCACGGAGAACACGGTCACGGCGTGGACATCGCGACCGTAAAAGAACTTGTCCAACGCCATCAACACGTTGGGCGCCGAGAAGTAGGAGGTGTGCAGTTCCTGCTCACCAAAGGCCCTCCACTGTACCGTATATGTCGGCTCGAGTGCGCGGTGTTCCCGGATATAAGATAACATCTCTTCCAGGGCTTGTACCTCATTCGCCCCTTGACACTGATGGAATAGAAAACGCTGGGAATGACGGGGATTGCTCGTGATCAAGGACAACGTCACCACCCCTCCGACCCGATCGTACTTGAATTCAGGCGGTTGAGGGGCAAAGTAGGCGATCACGGTTTGCTCCAGCCGCTGCTTTTCAGTTTGTTGATCGAGGTTCATGGAACAAAATTACGTTCCGGAACGGGCGCTTGGTACTCGGGTATCCATGCGGCAAGTCGCTCTCGCGTGGCCGCGTGGTTGCCTTTGTCCTCACGAAGGGCGGTGATTTCATCCATCCAGTCGGAGAGGGGAGGAGGGGTGTGCCGGGCACGCAATATTTTCGGGTGGTGCGTGGGAAGGTGGTCCTCCTGGTTGCCCAACAACTCCTCATGCATCTTTTCGCCCGGCCGCAATCCGGTGATTTTGAGCTCAATATCACGACCTTCAACCAATCCCGCGAGCCGAATCATCTTGCGTGCCAGGTCCAAGATTTTCACCGAAGCCCCCATATCGAAAACGAAGATTTCCCCGCCTTCGCCCATGGCGCCGGCCTCCAGGACGAGTTGGACGGCTTCGGGAATGGTCATGAAGTAGCGCGATACCTCGGCATCCGTCACCGTCACGGGGCCACCCGCTGCGATTTGGCGGCGGAAGAGGGGAATGACGCTCCCGTTGCTGCCGAGGACGTTTCCGAAGCGCGTGGTGATGCACCGGGTCGTTCCTTGCGGCCCCAATGTGGCTACGATGCGTTCAGCGAGTCGCTTGGTGGCTCCCATGACGCTGGTCGGATTGACGGCCTTGTCCGTAGATACGAGGACAAATCGTTCACACCCCACCGCCTGCGCCGCCTTGAGCACGTTGAGCGTGCCCACGGCATTCGTCTCAAAGGCCTGCCAGGGCTGCTTTTCCATCATGGGCACGTGCTTATAGGCCGCGGCATGAAAAACGATGTCAGGACGGAAGGTCTGCAGGGTAGACAGGACTTGGTCCTCTTCCCGGATGTCTCCGATTTGGCCTTCCACCACCCCAGAGCCTCCGACCTCCAGCATCAAATCGTGCATGGGCGTCTCTGCCTGATCGATGGCCAGGAGCGCCGCCGGTTGACGGCGAAGCACTTGACGGACCAGTTCCGATCCTATAGATCCTGCAGCTCCGGTGACCACGATGCGCTTGCCCCCGAGAAATCGATCCACCGCAGCGGCGTCCAGCTGAATGGCCGGGCGCCCCAAGAGGTCTTCGATGTTCAGCTCCCGAATCTGACCTGCGGTCAAGGTCCCGTTGATCCAATGGCCCACCGGCGGCACATCCAGCAGACGAATGCCATATTCCAAGGCCAAATCCACCCAAAAAGCCCTCCTTCGGGGCTCCAAGTTCTGGACCGCGAAAATGAGCCGGTCCACTCTCCCTGCAGCAAAGAAGCGCTTGGCCTCCTCAGCCGACAGGATGTCTACGCCCTCCAGTTTCTTTCCGTGCTTGTGGGGGTCGTCATCGATAAAGGTCACCACGCGCATCCCCCCGTTTTTACCTTCTCGATCGATGGCGCGCTTGGCAATCAATCCCGCTTCTCCCGCTCCGAAAATGGCCACGTGGATCGCTTCACCCGTAGGCCTGAAGGATCGCAAATAGAGCCATTTGACTGCGAGTCGAACCGCAATCAACCCCACGGTGCTGGCCAGCCATTCGATGCCGATGATGGAAAAGGGAATCGCAAAAACGCCGTCCCCCCCATGAAAGCGAATGAGATTCCAGGCGATGAACAACGCAGAACCCAGGGATACCGCCCAGAAAACCCTTCGGGCATCGGCCGTCCCCGTGTGCCTTAAAATCCCAGCTGAGGTTCGAAACAAGTAAAAAACAGCTGCCCGAATCACGAGAAAGCCCGGCAGAAACTGCAGCCAAATCACCCACTCATGATGGGGTACACGAAACTCAAACCGCAACAAAAGCGCCCCTACCAATGCCCCGGTGACCAGTACCAGATCCATTCCGGAAATGATCCACCGCGGGGCAAACCGATCGGGCAACTTCGCCTGACGGATCATCCTTCAAAACAGATGGAGAAGATGAAGCTCCGGGTCCTGAGCCGATCGAGCGGGGTGGAATAGGTGCTGTTGTCCTGAATCAACAGGTTGCGCGTCCCCAACTCGAACTTTCCTTCGATGGCCAATTTGAAAAAGGGCAGGAAAATGTCCACTCCAGCCCCCAGGTCTATCGAACGATTTCCCGCTTCCAAGCGCAGGATGTAATCATCTTGAAGTTGTTGATTCACATCTTCTTGTGATTGCATGTCTCGGCTGATTTTTCCGCCTACCAAGCCATAGGCTGCGAAGTTGCCCAAGCGATCGGTCCGGAGCTTGACGAGCAAAGGGAAATCCAAGAACACGGATTCCGTCCGGCGCAGCACGGATTCGGTGGTGCCGTCCTCCGTCAAAAATCGGTAATTGAGACCGCGGTCTTGGAACGATAACCCCGGAA
This sequence comes from Bacteroidota bacterium, assembly GCA_041191165.1. Lineage (GTDB taxonomy): Bacteria > Bacteroidota > Bacteroidia > Flavobacteriales_D > Sanyastnellaceae > CAMCYM01. The sequence goes on from JBEEPJ010000072.1 coordinate 3,893, forward strand.
TGAAGCGCAGGCTCACGTTCTTGTTGAGGTTGTAGGAGGCGAGCAATGCCAGGTTGAAGCCCGATTGGGGGGCATTGTCTATGCCGAGCAAGCTGTCCCCGAAGGTTTCATCGACCACGCGATCAAACCTAAAATCCGAGGTGTTCCCCGACAGAAGAAACCCAAAATGATAGGGCTTCGCGTCGAAGTTCGCGAGATTTTTGCGACCGGGCTGTCCCCAGATCACGTTGCCTTCTGCTCCCAACAGCAGCGCTGTGAGGACCCCAAGCAAAGAGGCGAATCGGAGTTTCATGTCGGTGTCGAAGTTAAGCCACCCCCCAACACATTGCGCCACCACCAGTGGATCAGAAGCGAAATCAAAAGGCCTCCGAACACCAGAGCAGTCATCGACATCCCCACAAAAAAAGCAGGAGCATACAAGGTCTCTATCGAACGCAGTTGGTTCGGGGCAAAGTCCGCGTATGTCATCGATGAATCAACGCCCTGCTCCGCTTTCCATTGCGCGAAAGCCTCGGGATTTTTCAGTTCATCCAGTAAGTCCAAGGCCCGTTTTTTTCGCAGTTCGAGCGCTTCTCTCTGTATGCCGCCGTACCATATCGCCAATCCCAATCCCGCCAGCAGCGCATAGGCCCCCACAGGTCGGGCCACCTGCTTCCATCCGGTGAGGAAATCCGGCCTGTTCGCCCGGTGATGTCCTCCCCAAGTAGCGGCGAGCACGGCTACAACCATGAGCAATCCCCAGTTGGTGAGCGCTCCCCACAGGTAGGATTGTTCCCATGTGACGCGACCCCACGTACCCATCTTCACGCCCCACCAGATGGCGCAAGCTCCAAGCACCGCCCATCCCGGCTTGGTCATCCGTTCATCGACTGAAGGAATTCTTCATTCGTCCGGGTCTTTTCCATGCGGTCTTTCATAAACTCCATGGCCTCAATGGGGTTCATATCGGCAAGGTGCTTCCGCAAAATCCAAACCCGTTGCATCGCATCCTTTTCCATGAGCAGGTCTTCTCGCCGGGTTCCTGAAGACAAAATGTCAATCGCCGGGTAGATCCGACGGTTGGAGATCCGACGATCCAATTGCAATTCCATGTTGCCCGTGCCTTTGAATTCTTCAAAGATGACCTCATCCATCTTGGAACCGGTCTCCGTCAAAGCTGTGGCGATGATGGACAGCGATCCTCCATTCTCGATATTGCGTGCTGCGCCGAAGAAACGCTTGGGTTTCTGAAGGGCGTTCGCTTCGACCCCTCCGCTGAGGATTTTTCCAGAACTCGGGGATACGGTATTGTACGCGCGCGCCAGACGCGTGATCGAATCGAGCAGGATGCAGACATCATGGCCACATTCGACCATGCGTTTCGCTTTTTCCAAGACCAAATCGGCAATCCGGACGTGCCTGTCCGCCGGTTCGTCGAAGGTCGACGCGATGACCTCTGCATTCACGCTGCGCTTCATGTCAGTCACCTCCTCCGGACGCTCATCGATCAACAGAATGATCAGATACACCTCGGGATGGTTGATGGCGATGGCATTCGCGACATCCTTGAGCAAGGTGGTTTTTCCCGTCTTGGGTTGGGAGACAATCATTCCCCGCTGTCCTTTGCCAATCGGGGCAAAAAGGTCCATGAGGCGGGTGGAGATGTTCCCTCCGCGGGTGCTCAACTTGAATCGCTCCTGTGGGAACAAAGGGGTCAAGAACTTGAAGGGAACTCTGTCGCGCACCCATTCCACACTTCTCCCGTTGATGCTCACGACATCGATCAAAGGATAGAATTTCTCGCCGATGCGCGGAGGACGAATTTTCGCGATGACCGTATCCCCGTTTTGCAGCGCGTACTGCTTGATTTGGCGGGGGCTGACGTAAACGTCGTCCGGGGAGTTAAGGTAGTTGTAATCCGCAGAGCGCAGGAAAGCATGCCCTTCCGTTTGCAATTCAAGCACCCCTTCTGCTTCGATGATTCCATCGAAATTGAATCCGTGTTCCTCGGGTTCACTCAAGAACTTATCGCGGGGTTGACCGGAAGGACCTGCATTGCCCCCATGGCGCCGGTCGCGGTCATTTCCACGGTCGTTTGCACGGTCGTTTGCCCTTCTGTCGCGGTCCTGTCCGCGGTCTTGTCCGCGGTCTTGTCCGCGGTCTTGTCCGCGGTCTTGTACCCGCTCTCCTTGGCGATCATTGCCTCGGCGATCCCGATTGCGTTCCTCTCTGCCGGCGTTGCGGTCGTTGCCGCGGTCATTGTTGCGGTCGTTGCCGCGGTCGTTGTTGCGGCGGTCGCGATCTCCTCCCTCCGGACCGCGATCTCCCCGGCGCTCGCCGCGTTCTTCTCGGTCTCCCCGGCGCTCGCCGCGATCCTCTCGTTCGCCACGTGCTTCGACGAGTCGGCTCTGGGTCACTTCCTCCGCAATCGGTTGGGAAGTACTTGCGCCTTCCGAGGGTCCATTTGGCGCTGCAACTTCCGAACCTCGGCGGTTCTTAAAATCGGGGCGAGGAGTTCTCGGCCGAACACCCGTTCCGGGACCATCTGTGGCAGAGGCAGACTGTTTTTTTTCGGAGGAGACTTCGGTAAGATTGGCGGCATCGGCAGCCCCTTCCAAGGCGAGTTCCCCTTGTACGGAGCGATTCTTTTGCCGTTCGCGAAGCCTGTCACCCGGCCGGCCTTTGGATTTTCTCTCCGACGAAGGGTTGGAGGCCACAGCCCCGGCGCTGAGGGAATCGATTGCGGGTTCCGCGGCTTTCATCTCAGCGGAATTCCCGCTCGGCTCCGTGCTTTTGCCGCGCTTGGGGCCGCGTTTTGAAGGAGATTCTGCAAGGGCCTTCGGTTCATTGTCGGGCTTTTTTTGAGCCGTGGCCCGGATGGCCTGACCGTCTAAAATCCCGTAAACCAATTCCTGTTTCTTGAGTTTTTCCGATTGCTCGATTCCCAGTTTTTGGGCAATCTCACGGAGTTCGGCAACCTTTTTGCCGTTCAATTCAATGATGTCGTACATCCAAGGTACTTTAATCTTGTCAAAATTTAGACGGGTCAAAATCCGACACGGTCGCCAGGGGTAGGGTGGAAGCGAAAAGAAAACAACCTACACCCCCCATTTCCTCCGCACAGCAATCGATTTCGGGGCAATATTACGCCAAAACCTCGTTTCCGCCACCTCGCATACGGGGTCCGAGTTCAACGACCTCGAGGTGCTGGATTTGGCCTGACAACAACTCGAATCGAAGCAGCGTTCGAACCGCATGAAATCCATGGATCCCCGCAGCCCCCGGGTTCATGTACAACCCGCCCCAACGCAGGTCGCGTTCCACGCGCAAAATGTGGCTATGGCCGCAGATGAACACGTTGGGGTGACGCTCCTGAAGACCCGCGAGAACTCCCCTTGCATACGCCCCGGGACGCCCTCCAATGTGCAGCATTTCGAATTGCATTCCCTCACAGTTCCAGATTGCTCGATCGGGAAAGGTCGCCCGGATGCGATGGTCATCAATGTTCCCGTACACCGCGCGCACGGGCGCCACCCGGGCGAGGGCATCGGTGACAGCCAAGTCCCCGATGTCGCCCGCATGCCAGATTTCGTCCACCCCGCTCAGGTGATGCAGGATTCGGTCGTCCATCCACCCGTGGGTATCAGATATGAGTCCAATGCGCATATCGGTGAAGTTGGGATGCTAAGTTCCACTTTCCTCCCCAAATTGCGGCCATGAAGGGCATCATCTGGGCTTTCTGGTGGATGGGGCTGGGGGGAGGGTTTCTCGCTCTAGGCCAAACAGGGCCCTCAACGCCCCCGGTGAAGAAGCAGGCGCGAAAGGCCTATGATGAAGCGACTTTGGCCTACATGCAACGGGACTGGGAAGGCGCTTGGACACAGGTGAACCTCGCGCTCAGGCGGGATTCCACCTACTTCGACGCATGGATGTTGATGGCACAACTCGCCCAGGAGAAGGAACGATGGTCCGAGGCGGCCCGTGCCTTGGAGCGGGGGTATGACCTCCAACCGGATGGGTTTCCCGCCGGCCGCATCCAGTGGGTCAAGGCGCTCTATCGCTCAGGACAATACGCGGCCGCTTCGGAGGCGTGGTCCTTGGTACAAGCCCGTCCCGAATGGAGCCAGACGCGAAGAAACCCCGAAGAGGCTGCACGAGAGGCCGCTCGATGGGAGGCGCTCGGTCTGCAGGTCAGCTTTGCCCTCGAGGCGCTGCGCAATCCTGTGGAATGGAATGCGATGCCCCTCCCCGGGAATGTAAATACCCCGGATCCGGAGTACCATCCGGCACTGACGCTGGATGGACAGACCCTGATTTACACGCGGTTGGTGGGAGGCTCGGTGGGGGGAAGATCGGCTGATCAGCAGTTGAGGGTCCAAGAGGACTTTTTTCTCGCGCAATGGAATCAAGCCTCCAAGTCGTGGATGGAGGTGTCTCCGTTGCGGGGCATCAATTCTCCTGGCAATGAAGGCGCACCTGCCCTGAGAGGCGATGGCCGGCGGTTGATTTTCACAGCCTGTGAAATGCCCCGGACGGGATATGGAGAGCGGCAGGGGGTGGGGTCATGTGACTTGTTTGAAGCGCACTGGGACCCGAATTTGGGCAGCTTTGATTCGGGTGTCAATCTGGGAGCCCCCAATACCCCGGGGTGGGAGAGCCAACCTTCCCTCTCCGCTGATGGGAGGTTGCTGGTGTTTGTGCGTGGCACCCGAAATGCCGATGGAAGTCGAGGTCAGGACTTGTTTTTCTCGGAGTGGACCGAAGCGGGCAAATGGTCCCCCGCGAGGCCCCTTGCGGGAAAAGTCAATACGGAGGGAAATGAGGAAAACCCCGTCTTGCACCCGGATGGAAGAACGCTCTACTTTGCATCGGATGGCCATCCTGGGATGGGGGGGATGGACTTGTTTGTCAGTCGGCTGCAGGAAGATGGTACCTGGGGGGAGGTGGTCAATCTCGGCTATCCCATCAACACGCTGGCGCACGAAAATAGCCTGGTGGTGGGCCCCGATGGCCGGCTGGCCATTTTCGCCACGGATCGGGAGCATCCTGGCGAAAGTGATCTCTGGAGCATGACCCTCCCGGAATGGGCCCTGGCCCGTCCGATATGGGCATGGAAGGGTCGGGTTAGGGATGCAGTCAATGGCCTGCCCATCGAAGCGGATGTGATCATCATGCATCCTGACGGCACACGTTGGGCACAGATGGAGAGTGACCCCGTGGATGGGCAGTTTGTCCTCCCCGTCGCACCTGAATCGGATTGGGTTTTTCAAGTAGAGGAGCCGGGTTACGCTTTTTTCAGCATGCGCCATCAGGGTACAGCCAGCGAGAAAACACATGCGGAAGACCTCGACTTGCTCCTGCAACCCTTGATCCCGGGCACGACGTTC
>JBEEPJ010000073.1:0-9180 GCA_041191165.1 Bacteroidota bacterium
CGATGGCGATCTGCTGGATGCCGAGGATGCGAAAGGGTTTGGAGTTGCTCATGCGGGGCTCCGGGGCGGTCACGCGAACTTCAGGATGGGCTGGTCCACGGCCAGGCTCTCGCCCTTGGCGGCCAGGAGTTCGCCCACGGTGCCGTCTTGCGCGGCGGTGAGGATGTTTTCCATCTTCATGGCCTCGATGACGGCCAAGCGCTCACCGGCCAGCACGGCCTGGCCGGGCTTGACGGCGATGTCCACCAGCAGGCCGGGCATGGGCGAGAGCAGGAACTTGCTCATGTCGGCCGGGGCCTTGTAGGGCATAAGGCGCTGGAGTTCGGCTGCGCGTGCGCTGAGTACCATGGCCTCAATGCGCAGTCCGTTGTGGGACACGCGGGTCCACAGGCCCTCGCGCTCGATTTGCGCAGTGAAGTGCTTGCCGTTGCAGGAGCCGCTGGCGCGGATGCCGCCGAAGCGCCAATCCTTGGCCAGCGAGTAGACACGCTCGCGCACCTGGACCTGCAACGCTCCGTTGTTGCGGATGCGCACCTGGGGCGACTCGCAAATGGGGTTGAACCGGCTCTCGACCTTGGCGTCCGAGGGCGCGAGGATTTCGCTGATTTCCAGGTCGTGCACGAAGTTGGGGGGGCCGTAGGCGATGATTTGGCCTTCCATGACATAATTGCCATACGGATCAAACTCGATGCCATATCCCACATCGAAGGGCGCCGAGGCATCGACCAGCGGGGTCAGCTCCCAATCCCGTGTGTCCACGGGCGCGCCCGGGCACCAGCCAGCCCGGTCGTAGATCCAGGTGCCGCCCTGCGGGTACAGCGGATTGTCCGCGCATTCCCGCATGATTTCCCAGGTCCATTGCGGATTGCCATTGACGGCGACCGAATGGGTGTTATAACAGAACTCCGCGCAGTTGTTGCCTGTGCCAAATCCGTGGCCGCTGGCCCGCGTCTTGAGCCGGAACTGTTCCTCGCCCGGCCCGGGCTCGTAGGTATAGGGCAAGACCGCCCCGGCAAAGCCCGCCAGTCCGAAGGAACCGCGCCAGAAGGCCTCCACGTTTTTCACGTCCCGGGCAGGGGTTCCCTGAACGAAGGCAAATTTCATGTCCAGCAGCTCCTGCCAGTTGCCGGCCTCAAGCTCCACCATGTCCCGCAGCAGGGGCGCGTAGTCGGTGACGTCGAAAACCCAGGTCCAGCCGTCGTCCCCCAGCGTAAGCCCGATGCCGTAGGGGGTGATGTAGCGGGCGAGCTCGATGCGCTCCACGACCTCAAACGGAACGCCATAATATCCCAGCACTTCGTTCGTGTAATCGACCACAGGGCCGGCGATGGGGTAGGTCGCCAACACGTTGCCCGCCGCATCCCGCACCACTTGTTCGCCGTCAGCGGGCCATCCGTATGCGCCCGAGACCCGGACGACGGCGTTGCCGTCCACGGCCCATTCGGTGATGCTCTGGGGCGGGATGGGCTGGGCGTAGTCCGCGGTCAGCGCCGTGATGCCGCCGTCCTCGGCGCCCTGCCAGAATCGGAGGGACGGCCTGAGGTCCCCGGGCAGGGGGGCGGCGTGTCGCCGGGCTGTGGCGGCGGTGTGGCGCACCCGGCCGGCATCCCCATGCAGAAACGCCGCCGCCAGACCCGGCTCCGCGGCGGCCAGCGGCGCTGTCGGCACCCCCGGATCCTCGTCAAACCCCAAGTCCGCCAGCCGCGCCGCCGCCGCCGGATGCGCCTCCGTCACCTCCCGATCCCTCCACGCCTCCACCGTCTCCGCATCCAACGCCGCCCCCCACACCCGGAACCCGTCCACATCCCCGCGGTAGTCGAGCCCTGCGTCCCCGTTGGTCCCGAGGTGGAAGCGGACGAGGTCGCCGATGGGATTGTCCCGGTCCGACCCCGTGTGCCACAACGCCCCGTTGAGGTAGATGGACATCGTCTCCGCCGCCACGTCCTTGACGAAAGCCCAGTGGCTCCAGTTGCCCTCGTATTGCGCCTCTGCGGCCGCCTGATCGATGCGGTCGTAGCCGCCATCGTAGCCCGCGTCCCAGTAAATTCGTCCATTGGACCAGGGGAGATGGACGTTGAGCTCGCGCTGGTTCTGCGGGCCCCAGGCCTCGAAGATGGAGTTGTTCTCCGGCTGGTACGCCGCATTGCCGCGGGCCCAAAACTCCACCGTCACCGCCCCCTCGATGGCATTGAGGGCCGCCGCATCGACCTCCACCCGGTCGTTGCCGTCCAGCGCCAGGTACCGCCCCTGGGCGGTGGAGGTCCACGTCATGCCCGGGGCGACCGTGGCCAGCCCCGCGCCCGTCGTGCCCCCCAGCCAGGGCGCAGCGACCCCCTCCGGCGCGTCCCAGCGCAACTCCACCGCGACGTCCGACACCCCGTCCCACAGGAAGGGCTGCGCCAGCGGCACCCGCCAGCCCGCCCCGCCGACCCCGGTCCCGGCCATCCCCGGCGCCCCCGCCGCAAACGCCGCCACCAGCTCCCCTTCCGGCAAGTACCCGGCCCCGGCCGTGCCGGTGGCCACCCCCTGCATCCGCACCTCTACCCAAGTCCCCGGGGCGATGTCCGCCGGCGACCACGGAAACTCCAACACCTGCACCGGCCCAGCCGTCAACCCCATCGCCGCCCACTCAGCGGCCGTCCAGCGCAGCTCCAGCCGCACCCCGGGCGACGCCCCCCAAACCGCCGGCACCTCCCCGAGCACCAACCCCTCGGCGGCGGCAAACGCGCTTGCGGCACCGAGATCCCAATCCCGCACCTCGAACAGCCGGCGCAGCGTGTCCGCCGGCACCCCGCCCTCCGGCATCACAATCAGCGAAGCCGTTTCGAAGTCCAGGTCATCCACGAGATAGCGCGGATGCACCTGCCACGTGCTGTCCATCATGCCCGTGTGATCAAACAAATACGTATAGGTCAAATAGTCCCACTCCCCACAAGCGTACCCCAGCCCCCCGGCCGTACCGTCCTCAAAACACTTGAGCGTGTAATACATCAAGATCTTCTGGTAGGACTCCCCGTTGTCGGAGGCGGGAAACGAAAACCAACGCCGGCCCGGGCTGTCGTAGGCCGTGGCGGGGTTGTTTTGGGCTTCCCAGGTGTAGGTCTGGACCCAGGTGGTGTCCGACTGGGCTTGAACCGAGGAGAACAGGGCGAACCATGCGGCGAAAAGTCCGATGCGGTGGAGCATGGGGGGGAAATTGATTTGGCCTGCAAATTAACCCAGCCAACCTTAACAATTCCCTATCGTCAATCGCCCCCTGCCCCGCCCTATCTTCGCGCGCCTTCAGCAACGGCATCCGACGCCCATGAACGTCTGTTTTCTCATGTATCCCTGGGAGAAGATCACCGCTCCCTCGGACAGCACCCTGCGCATGATCCACGAGTGTGTCATCCGCGGCCATCACGTCGCCCTGACCACCGGGGCCAACCTGACCATCCGCGACTCCACCACGATGGCCTTCTGCAAGCTGTTCGACACGGCTACCTTCAAGCCCTCGAAGAACATCGAACTGTTCCACAAACAGGCGAAGTTCCGGGAGCAGATGCTGCCGCTGGCGGGCTTCGACGTCCTCTTCATGCGGGCAAATCCGCCGCTCGACAACCTCGTGCTCAACTTCCTCGACTCCGTGAAGGACGAGGTCTTCATCGTGAACAGCGTCGAGGGGTTGCGGGAGGCGAACAACAAGCTGTACACGGCTGCGATGAACGATTCGGCCCATACCATTACGCCCCGGACGTTTGTCAGCAAAAACAAGGAATACTTGCTGAAGGTCGTGCGGGAGAGCGACGCGCCCAAGATGATTCTCAAGCCGCTGAACGGCTTCGGGGGCAGCGGGGTCATCGTCATCGAAAAGGGGGCCATGCAGAACATCAACTCGCTGCTGGACTTCTACATCAGCGGCAAAGACGGCGAGTCGAATTACGTCATTCTGCAGGACTTCGTGCCGGGCGCCGAGCAGGGGGACGTGCGGGTGCTCATGCTGCACGGTGAGCCCATCGGAGCCATGCGCCGCAAGCCCGCGGAGGGCGACGCGCGGAGCAATGTCCACGCCGGGGGCAGCGTCCACAAGCACGCCTTGACCAAGGAGGAGCTGCGGGTATGCCAAACCATCGGCCCCAAGCTCGTACAGGACGGCCTGTACTTCGTCGGCGTGGACCTCATCGGCGGCAAGCTCATCGAGGTCAATGTACTCAGCCCGGGGGGCATCGTGAACATCAACCGGCTCAACAAGGTGCGGCTCCAGGAGCGCATCATCGACTGGGCGGAGGACATGGTGCGCCGGCGGTCGGAGGCGGATGCGCGGCGGGCCCGGTTGCGCAAGGCGGTGACGGAGGCATGAGCGGGGTGCTTTCGCTGAGTTCGGCCCAAATCATCGACCGCATCCGCTCGGGGCGGGACTTCGAGGCGGTGGCCACGGACACCGGGATGCACATTCGGATCTCCGCTTACGTGCCGCACGTGGCCACGGCCATCCACGCCGGCAGCGCCATGCGGCACGAACTCCAGCTCAAGTGCGCCCTCGACGCCTTCTCCCGCTGGCAGGAGGAGGACCCGGACACGGACGCCTTTATCGCGGGGCTGCCCATCACGGTGGTGGGGACGGACTCGCGCTATGCGTACGACCTCAACCGGGGTCCGGAGACGGCCGTGTACGAGGAGGCTTGGGGGAAGCGGGTTTGGTCCCGGGCGCTGACGGCGGGGGAGAAGGCGCGGAGCCTGGGGCGCCACCGGCGCTTCCACGAGGTCATGCAGGTGCTGACGGAGGAGCTGCTCCGGCGCCATGGGGCCTGCGTGGTCTACGACATCCACAGCTACAACGGGAAGCGCTGGAACCGGCCGGTCCCGACCTGGAACCTGGGCACCGACCGCCTCGACCCGTCCTGGGCGCCCGAGGTGGCCCACTTCGCCGAGCTCCTCAGCGCCCAACCCCTGCCCGCCGGCATCGACCCCGCCTGCGCGGTCAACGACGTCTTCCAGGGCCACGGGTACAACCTCGCCCACCTGTCCCGGCCGGGGTGCCTCGTCCTGGCCACCGAGGTCTGCAAGGTCTACTGCGACGAAGAAACCGGCGAGCGGTTCCCCGCGACCGTCGAAGCCGTGGGCACCGCCCTGCGCGCCGCCATCACCACCCACGCCCACGCCTTCGCCCAGCGGCACACCCACGCCCCGGGCCAGGCCGTGCCCTGGGTCCAGCGGCACCCCATCGATGCCGTTGTCCGCAAGGTGGACAAGGAACTCTACACCTGCGTCCGCGACCTGGAGGTGTTGCACCGCGTCAACCCCACCAACGTCGCCCGGGAAAAGCGGGCCTTTTTCGCCTCGCGCGCCGCCCTCAACCCCCAGTTCACCTACCGGCCCCTGGCCCTCGATCCGCTGCACCTCAAGCGCCAACTGCTGCGCATCCCCGTCGAGCGCATCGAGGATGCGAGCCTGCGTCTGCTCTACGAATCGACCGTCAGCGCCTACCTCGACAAGGTGGACATGCTGGCCACCATCGGCACCCCCGCCTTCCGGTACAACTCGCTGCGCTATTACGGCGCCCCCTCGCCCACCGACCTCAAGAACGCCGCCTACCTGCTCCATTTGCCCGACCTGGCCACCCCGCGCCCGGAGAAGCGACTCGGGGCCGAACACGCCGTGCGGGCGTTTGCGGAGGGGATGGCGGAATATGGTTTGGCCGGCAAAATCGAAATCAGCGACCAAATCGTGGCCAGCGCCATGGTCCTCAACGCCCAGCGCAAGGTCCTGATTCGCAAGGGCGCCACCTTCACGCCCGTGGAACTGCGCTACCTGGTCCACCACGAAATCGGCGTCCACATGGTCACCACCATGAATGCGCTCGAGCAGCCGCTGAAGCTGCTGCGCATCGGCACGCGCGTCAGCACCCGCACCCAGGAGGGGCTCGCCGTGCTCGCGGAATACCTCAGCGGCAACATGACGCTCGAACGGCTGCGCGAGCTGGCCTACCGCGTGCTGGCGGTCGACCGCATGGTCCACGGCGCGGACTTCGTCGAGACCTACCGCTTCCTGACCCGCGAGTGGAACATGGAGGCGCACGCGGCCTGGGCCCTGACCACCCGGGTGCAACGCGGAGGCGGTTTCACCAAGGACTACTTGTACCTGCAGGGACTGCGCGAGGTCTTCGGGATGTGGCGGGGTGGCGAGGACCTGCGGCCCTTGCTCATCGGCAAGTGCTCCATCGAGGTCTACGACTCCCTCCGAGAGCTGTTGGACCGCGGGGTGTTGCAAGCCCCCAAGCACCTGCCCCTGCCGCTGTTGACCCCGACGCCGGAGCACAACGACCCCATCTTCGACTACATCATGCGCGGCTTGCGCTGACGCCAGGCCCGGGCGCAGTCCCACGCGACGGCCAGGAAGTTCACGCCCCACGACAGGCCCCACCAGAGGTCCAATGCCGCCATGTCCCCACCGCCGAGCGCGGTGTATCGGACGTAGCTCACCGCCGCTGTCGAGGCCCATACCGCAGGCCAAACCCACTTCGTCCCCACCCCCCCCGCCAGCAACGCCACGAAGTACCACGGGTGCACCGTGGTCGCGGTGGCCAGAATGCATCCCCACCCCAGCGCAAACCGCTCCCCCCAATGCCATCCGCGCCCCCACACGCCCACGGCGGCGGCCGCGCCCCAGCCCAACGCCCCCAACACCGGCCCCACCACGGCGATGGCGTTGTACCCCACCCCCTCCGCCACGGCCGCCCGCGCCACCGCATACAGCCCGGGGTGAAACTCGAAGGTTCGGAAAAAAAGCGCGGCACTGCGCCCCCAGCCCGCCAGCTCCGCCCCCACCCCCTCGACCCCCCACAGCACCCCCCCTCCCACCAGCCCCGCCCCCCCTAACGCCCACCGCCACCTCCATCCCGCCGCCCACACGATACCGGGCAGCAAAAACACCGGCACCACCTTGGTCCCCACGGCCACCGCCCACGCCCCCACCCCCCGTCGCCCCCCCCACCCCAACCCGGCCGCCACCAACGCCCCCACCCACAAGGTCTCGAAGTGGGCATTTGCCATCCCCTCCACGATCGCCAGCGGGTGCAGCGCATACGCCCAAGTCCAGCGCACATCCCGCCCCCAGCGCTCCAAGAGCCGCCACAGGCCCCACAACACCCAGGCCTCCGACCCCAGCAGCACCGCGCGAAACAAGGCCAGCCACAACCCCATCTCCCCTCCCAGCGCCTTCCGGCCCCATTCCACCGCCGCGAATACGGCCTGAGCCACCGGCGGATAAATCGCGTGGTACCCCGGGCTGTTCATCCCCTCAAACAAAGCCCGGGGGTAGTCCTCCACCGACCCCGCCGGCTGGCGGGCCATCCAAGCCTCAGGGGTCTCGCCGTAGGGCCACTCGCCTTGCGCGACCCGCCATCCGTCCCAGGCATACCGCAGCCAATCCTCGCTCCACAAGGGCTCCGGCGACAGGACCGCCACCGCCGCGCGCAGCCCCAGTCCCACGGCCATCATCCGCCCCAGCCCCCAGCGTTGGCGCCAGGCCACGAACATCAGGCAGGCTGCCAGCCCCAGCGTCCCGGCCCACAACCCCAGCAAATTGCCTGGCTCCGATCGCGGCACGTGGGCCAACGCCAACAATCCCGCCGCGAGCACCAGCACCAGCCCCCAGCCCAGCATCGTCGGCCCAGCCGTCCATCCGCGCGGACCTCCCAGCCCTTGGCGCATCACGGCGCCTCCTCCAATCCCTCAGCCCCCATCTCCCACACCGAATCCCCCCCTTCCTCTTCCCACGGGAACAAAAACTGGCGCTGCGGATCCCAATACCCCTCCGCGGCCGCCTCGATGCGCACCCGATGCCCCACGGGCAAGTAAAGGACCGCCTCCACCCGCTGATCGCGGAACCGATCCGCCAGCGGGAAGCAAATGCGGTCCCCTAACGTCACCCGACCCGCAGTATCCACCGCGACCTGAAAGTCCACCGCCTCAGCCCGCAGGCGCGCCGCCCGCTCCGAGCGCCCTTGCGCCCAAGCCGTCCACTCCAGCCGGGCCACCGTATCCTCCGTCGACCGGATGTCCAACGACACCTCATCCCAGAAAACCGAATCCTCCGTCCAACCCCAGTTCTCGACATCGGGCCCCAGGCCCCATTCTCCCCCCGCAATACCTGCCCCCCCTCCCGGCGAAGCCTCCAACGCCAACACCCATTCCGCACGGCCTGCCGGGAGCTCGACCACATGGGTTCGGAACGCATCTTCCTGCCGGTCCAGCGAGAACTGAATCCCCAGGTAGAGGAACCCCATGAATCCCAAAAACCCGAGCACCACAGCGGTGTAAAACACCCACCATGCCGCCGCTTTCGCCCCCTTCGCCCAGCGCCAAATCGCCCAACCCAACATCACCAGCGGCCCCACGAACATCAACCCCAGCGTCCAGCCCACAAAAGTCCAACCCACACCCGCCGGCAAGAACACCTCCGCCACCTCCGACGGAATCGACCCGATGCCCCAACTGCTTCCCGCCAAGGCGAGCAACAACAGCGTCACCAGCAACCCCAGGAACAACATGATTAGGAAAATGCCCCCCAGCACCCGGAACACCGTCTCGAGCAATTCGAGCAGGAACCGCCCCGCCTGCCGTCCGCTCCGCTCCAGCCGTGCTTCCCACCGGGCCTGCCGTTCGGGGTCCGAGAGCCGCTCCTCCACCCCGCGCCACTCCTCCTCCACCGTGCGCCGGATGTTGTCGAAGGTGGCGGGTTTGCCCTGCATGGCCAACCGATCCGCCGCCGTGACCGCCTGCGGGGTAATCGCCCACATCACCAGGTACGCGAACGCCCCCACCCCCGAAAAGAACAAGGTTACCAGAAAAATCGCACGAATCCACACCACATCCACGCCGAAGTAATAGGCCAAACCGCTGCACACCCCTCCCAACTTCTTCCCCTCCGGATCCCGAAACAGGCGCTTCCGCGTGCCCCCGCCCCCTGCACCGTTCGCGGCCAACGGCTCCCCTCCTTCCGCCGCAAAATCGGAGGGCTGACCCAGCGCCGCCTGCACCTGCTCGACGTCTTCCCGGTTGACCACCTGCCGCTTTCCGTCCAGCCGGGCATACAACATCTCGGCGATTCGCGCTTCGATGTCCGCCAGCACTTCTTCCCGGCTCTCGGTACCTTCCAAATGTTTTTTGAGCGCCTCGAGATAGGTAGCCAGCAAGGCAT
>JBEEPJ010000074.1:0-9156 GCA_041191165.1 Bacteroidota bacterium
GGCCTGAGTGGCGGGCCTGAACGTCGGCATTGCGCGGCTGGATTGAACGTCGGCAGTGAGCCGCTGGGCTGAGCGACGGGCGAGAAATTTCGGCGGAACTGATCGAGTCCACACGGACTGGCTCGGGTTTCCTTACTTTCGTCGCATGAAGATTCAGGCAAAACACTGGGTGTTGGGGCTGGGCTTGTTCATGGCGGTCTTGTGCACCTGCGTGGCGCACGCTGCGCCCGCAACCCCTCCGAGCGGAGAGACGGATGTCGTGCTGGGCATTTCCGGGTCGGAGGTGCTGCGCGAGGGAATGCAGGAGCCGACCGGCGTGCTCCTTGCCGACACCACCGACAAGCGGGTGGTGGTCACCCGCAACGATGGGGTGCAATATGTGGGTGTCATCTTGAGCGATGACGGTCGGGAAATTCTGCTCGAAACCGAGCTGATGGGCAAGGTGTACATCCCCAAGGCGGACATTCAGAGCATCCGGCCCGTCGAGCGGGTGCAGGATGTGCAGGGGGGAGAGTTTGTGGGGGCCGGGGCGTTTACCACCCGTTATGCCTTCACCACCAATGCCTTGCCGGTCAAGAAGGGCGAGAACTATGCCATGCTCAACCTGTACGGCCCGGAGGTGCACTTCGCCGTCTCGGACAACACCAGCCTCGGGGTGATGAGCACGTGGATCGGCAGTCCCATGGCCCTGGCGGTCAAGCGGAGCTTTGCCACCCGCAATCCCCTGCTCAACTTTTCGGTGGGCGGGCTTTTTGGGACTTCCGGTTACCTCAACAGCTTCGAGGGGTATGGCGGATTGTACTTCGGGAATGTGACCTACGGAAACCGCACGCACAATGTCACCCTGGCCGTGGGGTATGCCCATGTCAGTCCCGGCAAATCAGAGGAGTGGTTGGTGAGTTCCGGGAGCTACGTAAACAGCTCCGAATACTTCGATCCTTTCGACCCTGCGTTTGATTCGGGCCGTTTCCAGGAGAACCGCAACAACCAAGCAGGGGGACCGATGTTCGCCATCGGAGCCGTGACCAAGGTGGGGCCCAAGGCCAGCCTGGTGTTCGATTCCATGTGGGGGATGTTCCGGTCGAACAACCGCTACAACGAATCTACAGTGACGATGCTCGCGCCGCCGATTTACTACCCCAATTACATTCCCGGCACCTACCGGCATGACGTCACCTTGGTGGACGGCGATGACGAGCCGGTGTTCATGTTCTTTTTGATGCCGGGATTCCGGGTGGAGCGCACGGAGAACAAGGCCTTCCAGTTCAACCTGGCGGGGGTGAGTTTCACCAATGAAGGTGACCGCATTTCTTTCCCCTTTCCGATGTGCACTTGGTTCTACGGGTTCTGAGCGGCGGAGCCCTCGGCGAGGCTGAGGCCCCTCAGGCGGGCTCTTGGAAGAAGGCGTCGGGGAAGTTGAGCAGATAGAGCTCGCGCTGGGCCCGGGTGAAAGCGGTGTAAAACCAGCGGAGGAGTTCCGTGTTGAGCATCTCCTCGGTGAGGTACCCGGCGTCCACGACGACAGCCGGCCATTGCCCACCCTGGGCTTTGTGGCAGGTGATGGCCCAGGCGAATTTGACCTGCAGGGCTTGATAACTCGCATCCTCCTTGACGGCCTTGTGGATACGGCGCTTGTCCCCGAGATGGACGTAATCCGCCGCCACCGCGTCGTAGAGGGCCTGCAGCTGGGCGGAGGGCAGGGAGGGTTGCTCGAGGTGCAGGACGGACAGGTGCACCCGGGCCTCGAAGGGGGGCAGTTCGGGCACATCGGTGAAGGCGAGCTCGGCGTCCACAAACTCCTGGCCGTAGAGCGTGTGGCGCTTGCGAACCCGGCGCACTTCGAGCGTATCGCCGTTGGCGATGAGCGTGTTGGTGAGCGAGGTTTGGGTGGCGAGCCAGTGGTAGTTGTTCTTGACCACCATCAGGCGGTCGCCGGCGTTGAAGTCCTCCTCCTGCCAGAGGATGCGGTGCCGGATTTGTTGGTTGAAGAGGTTCGCGCGCTTGTTCGAGCGGGTGATGACGACCACCCCGTCCTCGCCGTAGCGGCCGTGGAGGGTTTCGAGCAGTTCCTGCAAGTCGTTGCCCGCCACGGGGTGGATGTCGGGGAAGCGCCGGGTTTCGAGGGCGGGGAAGCCGCTGATGCCGGCGTCGATCTGCAGCCGCAGCTGGTGGGCGTTCCACAGGATGCCGCTGTCGAGTTCTTGCCGCACGACTTCCGTCAACCGGATGGTGGCTACGGTTAGGCCAAACCCCCTCCGCAACGCCTCCTCGTCCAGCGCCGGGCTCAACGGACTGCCCACGGGAGGCAGCTGGGCATCGTCCCCGACGAGGATGAGCCGGCAGTCCTCCCCGTTGAAGACGAAGGACAGCAGGTCGTCGAGCAGGCTGCGGTATTGGAAGGCGCCCTCGTCCGAGGCGGGACCGGCGTCCTCCCCGATCATGGAGGCCTCGTCCACGATGAACACGGCGCCTTGGCGGAGGTTGGGGGCGAGGGCGGTGACGGGCCAGCCATCCCGGCCCCGCGTCTGGTGGTAGATGTGCCGGTGGATGGTCGAGGCCGGCAGCCCCGCAAAGTCCGCCAGGACCTTGGCGGCCCGCCCCGTGGGAGCGAGGAGCACCACCGGCACCCCCTGCTCCTCGAGCGCCCGCACCACCGCGCCCACCGACGTCGTCTTCCCCGTCCCCGCGTACCCCCGGATGATCAGGGCGCACCGCGGCTGGGGGCTGACCGCAAACCGGGCCACCGCGTGCACCAGCCGCCGCTGCCCCTCCGTGGGCGCGTGGGGAAACTGCTCCAGCAACCGCGCCTCCAACTCAGACCCACTTGAAACCGCCATATGTGAAGATTGCTACGAGAACCCTCCCGCTTGTTCAAAATTAGTCGCAGCATGTTGTAGATTCGCACCGCGCAACTATCGCATAGCCATGGAGCAATTTTTCAGAGAGGTCAACAAGTATGTGATCTCCATCCTTTTTCTGCTGGCGGGTGGGCTTTTCTTGCGGAAATACCTCTTGGCCGATGAACTGGAAACCCAGCCGACGGAGATGCTTTATGCCTCCATCGCCCTGCTCGCGGTAGGTGTGCTGACCATGCCGGTGGTGATGGCGCGCCTCAATCGCACCCTCAACGTGGTGTTGTTGGTGTTGGGGACTTTGGGAGCGGCTGTTTTGGTCTACCAAAATTTCGCGACAGTCAATGAGGAAATCGTCTTCATCGAGACCAAGCAAAAGGTTGAAGCAGAGACGATTCAGCGGCTGAAGGACATCCGGGATGCCCAGGAAGCCTACAAAAAAGTCAAGGGGAAATTCACCGACAACTACGACACCCTCACGGCCTTCCTCAACGAGCGCGTGGTCCCGGTGACGTTCAACATGGGCTCTTTCCACGACACCCTGCCTGAGGCGCGGAGCCGCGAGCTGGGTTATGTGCTCCGCCGGGGGGATGTGGCGCGTGTTGCGGCCAAACTCGGCACCACCGAAGACGCATTCCTGGTCGATATCACCGCGGACCGCACGGTGTACAAGGTGCGCGATGTGCTCTACACTTCCTTCTTCGAGGAGAACTTCTCGGACTCGGCCCGCACGGCCAAGCGCCTGCCGCCGGTGGTCATCGAAGAGCTGTGGTTCAATCCGCTGACCGGCGAGCGCTTCCGCCTTGAGACGGGCGAGATCGAACAGGGCGGCGTCAAGCAATCCACGATCTTGGTGAAGGACATGACGCCTTTCGGTCGGGAGGGCATCAAGAAGGACACGCTGCAGTTTGGCTCACTGACGGAGGCCCATACGGATGGGAACTGGCGGAACTGATCCGCTGGATTGGGTCTGGCATTGGGACGGGATGCGCTTGCAATGGTGCGTCCGTTCTGGGGCGGTGGTGCACAAGGTAGGCGAGGAGCCCGCCGCGGGGATGGCGCAGTTGAAGGAGGTGTTGCTTGCGCTCAAATCGAAGGGCATGACGGGCGATTCGGTGACGTGGGCGAAGCGCCACGCGGATTTCGCATTGGCTCCGGGTTGGGTGGACACCGCCAGCGCAGGGGATGTTTTTCGGTTGCAGATGGGGGGGCATCCGGGCGGCGTGCAGGTGCACCGGTCGGAGGGCGGAGGCGAAGACTGGGCCTTGATCGAGGCGGCGGATGTCGAATTGGAGGATTGGGTGTGCGGGCTTTGGCCGCAGGCGGTGCGCAAGAGCGGGGCGTTTGCCTGCCTCGAGGGGTGGGGACGGGTGGCCCGGATGGCTGGGCGAGGCGGGGTCCGGGTTTTCTGGGACCTCGCGCCGGACCGGGCGCTGGGGAGTGTTTGGAAGGGGGGGGAGTTGCGGTGGGCGCTCGCGGGAGGTGCCCAGGTCCCGGATGATTTGTTGTACTTGACGGTCAATGCGTTGCACCGACAGGGGCTGCCGGTGGAGGGGACGGAAGTCGTGTGGTCGGGCGAGGTGGCACAGGGGGATGCGATGTGGGAGGGGGTGGGTCGGTTTTTTGCGCCCATGTCGCTGTTGGTGCCGGATGAGCAGGTGCACCGGATGGCGGAGCCGGACTTGCGCTTGCATCGGTGGTGGGGATTGCTGAACTTGGGCGTATGAGGATCATCGGCGGGGAGTTGAAGGGGCGGCGGGTGCCACCGCTCAAGGGGTTCGAGGGGCGGCCCACCACGGACTTTGGCCGGGAGAGCTTGTTCAATCTGCTGCGGAGCCGGGTGGACCTGGATGAGGCGGATGTGCTGGACCTCTTCGCGGGGACGGGCATGGTGTCGCTGGAGTTCGCGAGCCGCGGCGCGCGGTCGGTCACGGCCGTGGAGCGAGACCCCCGGGCGGTGCGGCACATTTCTGCCCAATTCAAGGCCTTCGGGCTGGATCAATGCACGGTGATTCGGGCGGATGTGACGGACTGGATGCAGCGCCCGCTGACTGCTTTCGACTTGGTGTTCGCCGACCCGCCTTACGATTGGGAGGGGATGCTGGGCTTGCCGGAGAAGTTGCTGTCGAGCGGGTTGCTCGCGCCCGGGGGGTTGCTGGTCGTGGAACACGGGGAGCGCACCCATTTCGATGAGGTGGAAGGTTTTCTCGAGCACAGGCAATATGGTCAGGTACATTTCAGTTTCTTTCGCAGATGAAACGCGCTGTCTTTCCCGGTTCCTTCGATCCCATCACACGGGGTCATGAGAATATCCTGCGCCGAGCGCTGCCGCTCTTTGATGAGATCATCATCGGGGTGGGGGTGAATTCGAGCAAGCAACCGATGTACGGACTCGAGCAGCGCGTGCGCTGGCTGGAGGCGGTGTTTTCGGACTGTCCCACGGTGCGGGTGGCGCCTTTTGGGGGTTTGACCTTGGATTTCTGCAAGGAGGTGAATGCGCAGTGGCTGATTCGCGGGGTGCGCAACGGCGGCGATTTCGAGTACGAGCGCACCATCGCCCAAATGTCCAAGCAACTCGACCCCGGCGTCGAGACGGTGATTCTGTTCACGGATCCGGAGTTTGCGCCCATCCACAGCACGGTGGTGCGGGAGATCATCCGGAACGGGGGGGATGCGCGGGCTTTCGTTCCGGAGGTGGTTTTTCAAAGCATGGGAGGGTGAGGATGCGGGGGTTGTGGTTCCTGCTGGCGTTGGGGTGGGGAGGGGTCGGAGCCGCGGCCGGTGAGGGGTTGCGGGGTCGGGTGGTGGGGGGAGGGGGCCGGATTCCGCCGGTGGTGCAGGTTTTCAGGGTGGACGCGGCGACGGGGCAGCGGGCGTACTGGGGAGCGGGGGTGCCGGATGAGGCGGGGCGGTTCGCGGTCGAGGGGGAGGTGGGGCTGGACCAGCCGGAGCGGGTGGAGTTGGAGGCGCCGCCTTTTTTGTGGCAAGCCATTGTGAGGCCCGGGGAGACGGCGGAGCTGGTGCTGGTGCAGCCGGAGCGGGGTCCGGCGCGGTTGCGCGGGGTGCCGGGGAGGGCCCGGTGGGAGGGGGAGCACCCCGAGACGGTACTGGCGTCGCTGGCTGCGGAACAGGACCGCTGGTTGCGGGAGTTGGCTTACGATCTCACGGTGGGATCTGGGGCGGTGGCCGGCGGGGGTGCACTGGTGGCGTCCGAGCGGGTGGATTCGATTCGGGGGGCCTATCGCGGGATGTGGGAGCGGGCGGCGGAGCAATTGCGCGACGAAAAGCACGCGGCGGTGTGGGAAGACCACCTTTGGAGGCTGCGTGCGGAGTGGATTGCCGTGGCGGAATCGCGGCCCGCGGCTTGGGCCGAGGTCGAGCAGCGGCTGGACCAGCGGCTGGCGGAGCTGGGGCTCACGGGCGTGTTGCGGGCGGAGCCGATCTTGGAGACTTGGCGCGTGGCGCGCCGTTCGTGGTGGACCCGGCCCGAGGTGGACCCGAATCAGTTAAGGGCGGCGCTTCGTTCCGGCACCTGGGACAGCGTGGCGGTGGCCATGGGGGCACCGGGAACGCCGCAGCCGGAGCTCGAACTCTGGTGGTGGGTGCAGGCCCGGCAGTCCGGGGTGGAATCCATCGCCCCGGCGCTCAAGGGGCTGCCGTTTTCCGGGGCAATGGCGCAGGTTTGGGATCGCATGCTCGACACGGCCAAGCCGGGAGCGCCGGGCTATTCCGTGGGGGATTTCATGTGGACGACCCCCAGCGGGGATGGGGAGCGCAGGCGGGAGACCGCAGATGCGCCGTGGACCCTGCTGCTGGTCGTTCGCGCCGGTTCTTCTGCGGCGGAATTGGAAAGACAAATCTTCGAGTCCTTGCGCAAAAGATGGGACCGGAAGGATTTGGCCTTTATTGTGCTCTCCTTGGATATCAGCGAAGCGGACTGGATGAAGACGGCGTCCCGGCGGCTGAGCAATCGTGAGACGGTGCGCTGGATCGGGGCAGATGCCCGGCTGATGGAGGCCCTGGGGCTGGTCGCCGTGCCGCAACTGGTGGCCCTGGACGGGGACGGCCGGATTGCGCCCGGAATCCAAGCCCTGCCCTCTCAAGGCCTCGAAGCCCAACTGCAGCGCGTGTTGCGGCCCATCCCCCGTTAGCGCATTCCGCCCCGATCAGCCGCCCCCCGCGTCCTCGACGAGCTTGCGCAGGCTGGCGAACGTGCCCGCGAGCATCTCTTCAGGAACGGGTTGTGCCACCCACCGGATGGCGGTGATGCCCTCCTCCGCCTGCGGCACGCCCGGCGTGTCGTCCCCGGCATGCCGCGCCCGGAACCAGAAGGTGGTCTTCAACTCCACCTGGCCATTCATCTCGTACGTGTGATACGTCGCCCCGAGGTCCTCCACCAGCTCCAGCGCGCCGATGCCCGTCTCCTCCATCACCTCGCGCACGGCCGCCACCTCAATCGCCTCCCCCGGCTCGACCTTGCCCTTGGGCAGGTCCCACTTGCCCTTGCGCTCGATCCACAGCATCTCCCCCCGGTTGTTTTCCACAATGCACCCCGCTGCGAGGGTCTCTTTGTAGCCCAAACAAAAACGCATCCAGAGCTGCTCCAACTGGGCGCTCACCAGCATCACCCGTTCGACCCCCGGCTCCGCCTTGAGCAGCGCAGGCAGGCCCCGGAGCACCTGATCGGAGGGCTCCCGAAGCACGAGCCCCTCAACCGTCTCGTCGACGTCGGCAGCAAAGCGAACCGGGCGGTTCAGGATGTAAACTTCATACATTCGTGGAATGGCAAGTGTCTCGGAAACCCAGGGAAAAGTAGCGGAATTTCTGCTCCAAATTCAAGCCGTCAAGTTACAACCGAATGACCCGTTCACGTGGGCCAGCGGCAGGAAGTCGCCGATTTACTGCGACAACCGCAAGACCCTGAGCCATGTGGCGGTGCGGGAGGCGATTTGCGCGGCGGCGGTGGCCCGGGTCCGGGAGCGCTTTCCCGAGGCCGAGGCGGTGGTGGGGGTGGCCACGGGGGGCATCGCGCTGGGCGCGCTGGTGGCCGGCGCGTGCGGGCTTCCCTTCGGTTATGTGCGCTCGGAGGCCAAATCCCACGGCCTAGGCAACCAAATCGAAGGCGACCTCTCGATGTTGCGCCGGGTGGTGGTCATCGAGGACCTCATCTCCACGGGCAAGAGCAGTCTTCAGGCGGTCCAGGCGCTCCGCGCGGGGGGCGTGCAAGTGGAGGGGTTGGTCGCCATTTTCTCCTACGGCTTCCCGGATGCGGTCGCGGCGTTTGCCGCCGCGGCATGTCCGTTCGAGGTCCTCACCCAGTACGACGTGCTGCTGGAAACGGCCGTTGCGGGAGGATATATCGCCGCCGCGGACCGGGAGATGCTCAGCGATTGGTCGCAGGACCCGGCGGCGTGGAGCGAAAGGGTCCGTACTTTGCAGTCATGAGTTTGGTCATCGATACCCCGGCCGTAGAGCTGCCGGCAGCCCCGCAGGAGGTTTGGGATTACTTGGCGGATTTGGCCCACCTGGAAACCTTGCTTCCCGCAGACAAGTGCAAGGATTTCAGGCTGGAGGGCGACACGTGCCGCTTCCGCATCCAGGGGGGCATCGACATCGTGCTGGCCATCACGGCCGCCGAATCGCCCTCGCGGCTGCAGTACGGTTCGCAAAAAGGCACCCCCATCCGATTTCATCTCGACGTAGCGCTGGCGCCCACCGAGACTGGAGGCACGCGGGCGACCCTGCGCGGCGAGGCTGACGTCAACCCCTTCATGCGGATGATGGTGGAATCGCCGCTCCGGGAGCTGTTTACCTCGGTTTCCGCCGCGCTTCAGCGGCAGTTTAGCAAATGATGGGAAAATGATTCCATCTGGACGTGGTAACTTTAAAGCAAGGGCACGAATCGGATGTGGAGCCGCACAAACTACTTAGCAAGAGTGACTTGGGTGGGTTGGGGGTTGGGAAGTTTCCTGCTCTCCGAAGAAGCCCACGGACAGTCGGTACCCATCGCAACGGAAGTGACGATGAATAACAAGGTAAAAATCGAGGTTTGGTCAGACTTTGTTTGTCCGTTCTGCTACATCGGCAAGCGCAATCTGGAGGCGGCTGCGGCGCAGTGGGGCGAAGGCGAGGTGGAGTGGATTTACAGGAGTTATCAGCTCCAACCCGATGCCGCGCCGGCGCCCGGAACCGACGTATATACCTATCTCGCTGAGGCGAAGGGGATTTCGGTGGAGGAGTCGCGGGCGATGCACGCCTCAGTGGCCCAGCGGGCGAGGGCGGTGGGGCTGGACTTCCGCTTCGA
>JBEEPJ010000075.1:0-9057 GCA_041191165.1 Bacteroidota bacterium
ACCCGTCTGCTTCTGCGCAAGTTCCGGTACCGCCTGCATCTCCAACACCGGACAACGCGTCCACTTCGACTTGTCGCTCGTCAATACGATGTCCACGTTGTTCAAGCCGCTCAGGTTGTTGAACGGAGAGATATAACCCTCCAATCCGTCCACCGTCGGCGCGATCGCCGGGATGTTCACCGTCTCCCCCGTCACCAGCGTCACCTCGTCCGTGAAGGACACCAAACGGTAAGGTGCCCACGTGCCCCCCAACACCCCTTCGTAGGCCTCCTCCTCATCGATCGGAGAACCCGTGTCGAAGTCGTTGAAGACCACCTCCTCAGCCACATCCCCATCCCCCTCCTGGTTCCCCGAGCGGATCCAGTTCAACACGCTGAAGCCCTCCTCGTCCGGAATGCCCAGCAACCACGGCTTCGAAGGATCCGCAAACGCAATCGTCCCATCCACCGGCTGGGTGAACTTGCCCTGGTCCCCGTAAACGTGTTGCTGAACCGTCACCGAGATGCCCCAGTCCAGCAGCAACTCCTCGTTGCGCACCGCAATCGCCTGGGAACTCTCCACCACCGCAAAAGCATCGTTCGTGGGGTCGTCGTCCGAAAGCCAAGTCAAGTTCGACAGCGTCCAGCGAACCGCAGAAGCATCGCTCCACGACGCATCCCCCGGATTCAACCGCAACTCGAAGTCCGCCGACGGAACCGACAAAGGATCCACCACACGAACATCCACCGGACCCCGGCCCGAAGCGTACGTCACCGCACCCAAGAGGCCATTCTCCAAAATCGCCGCCTCAGAGGCCGCCGTCAAGTCCAAGTTGTTCAAGCTGTTCCCCCGGCCCTCCAAGCGCGTGATCTCAAATCCGCTGCCGTACTCCGCCAGCTGAATCGTACCCCCAGCCTCCGGTGAAGGCTTGTGCGGAACCCCGCTGTAAGAGCGAATCGAACCCACGGCCGCCTTGCGCGAAGCCTTGAACTGTTCGTCCTGGCCGTTGCCGAGGTTGGGGTTGTACGGGCGGTAGTTGTTGTAGCCGTAGGCCAGCGCCATGAAGTAGTACTTCTTGTGGTTCACCAACCGGTTGTCCCCCTGCGCAAAAGCGTCCGTCGTCACCCGGAAGCTGTGGCGGATGCCCTCGTCCGCACCCAGGGCCATCAGTTGTGGAACCGGAATGCCCATGGTGGGGTCCTGGATGTAGTTGACCACCTGTTCCACCCCATTGGCCACGTCGCACTGGGCGATCAAACGGGCTTTGGCCACGTCGCCCAGGTCGGCCGGGCTCACCGACTCGTCGAGCAACTGGTAGATCAGGTACCCCTCGAAGGCATAGCTCCGCTCCGCCTCCGTGAGCAGGGTGCCGTCCTCCAGCTCGCGCGGAATCGAAGGGTCCAGCGCGGTGTACGTCTCCCCGAAGTTGTTGGACAGCGGGTTGTCATTGGTCAGGTAGAGGATGAGCTCGTTCTCCAGCTCTTGGATGCTCATCTCCGGCGCATCCGGTCCGCTGACGATTTCGAAACAGTTGTCAAAGAGCGCTTGGGCCTTATCGTCGGCCAAACGCAGCAACTCCACACTCTCAAAAGGCTCTCCGCCTGTAGCCCGGGCCCAGACCATCCCCACCGTGATGTTGTTGTAATCGCCGGGCGCGAGGGTGAATGGCCCGGCACTTTGCAAGAACAGCCGGTCGCCCGGCGGGTTGCCTGAAGAAACCTCGGTCCAGGGCTCCACCGCCACCCCCTGCGTGCCCCATTGGAACGGGTCCGTGTCGCTGGGAAACATGTAATCCGCCGGGATGGCCAGGTCCGCACCCGTGGCGGCGGTGAGCCCATCCCCCCCGTACGCCATTCGCTGCCCGTTCTTCCAATAGCCCCGCATGTAATTGTAATACTGCGCCGCCAACTGCGGTTGCCCATTGATGCCATTGTTCCAGTTGTAATACAGGAACTTGCGCATGCCGTACCGCTCGTTGTCCGCCACCCCGTCGCCGTAGCCGATGCCGATGCCCTCGTACGGGATGCCCAGCGAATCCACCGCATGCGAGAAGACCGTGGTGAGCGGGTTGTCAATGCCGTCGGCATCTTGGTACGGCCCTTCGAAAAAGTCCACCCCCATCGCCGGCGGGTTCTCCCCATACCCATTCGAATAGCTCGTCGCCTCGTCGAAAGCGTCGCCGTTGTAGGCGTATCCCAGCCCCCGACGCACGTCCACCCCCACATAATCGTCCACGTGGCCCCCGAGGTCGCAATCCACCCACTGGGCGAAGTACGTGTTGGTGAGCGTCTGCGTGCCCTGGTTGATGAGCACGTAGTTGTAAAACTGCATGTTGTTCACCTCGTCGTTCGTCGAGAAGGCGAAGGCCTGGGCGCGGATTTCCATGCCGATGGGCTCGCCCTGCGACTCGGAGTGAATGTTCCCCTTGTCGTTGAAAATCCAGTAGAAGGTTTGGTCTCCGTAAAGCGGAACAATGTCCTCCCGGCGGCGCTCGCGGCAGTCGATTTCCTGCAGAAAATCGTACCAGGGGTAGTCGCCATTCTCCGGATCGTAAAATCCATTGCCATTGTAATCCAGGAACGGGGAGAGGTAGAAGTCTTGGTTTAAGGCCAAACTCCCATGCGCAGGATACTCAAAGAAGTACGAAGGAATCGAGTAGCCGTTGGGGAACTGCTCCGCCAGGTCGCAAGTCGGGTCCGCCACGCAATCGAAGTACTGGCGGTGGCGCATGGCGTCGGCCCGCTGCAGGATGGAGAACTTGTCGTAGGTTTTGCAGGTGGCGGGGTCGACCTCCGCCGAGCCGTCGTTCGTCAGGGGGCCGGGCCAGAAGTCGTTTCCGGTGTTGCGGTAGCGAACGGCGGCCAGCTTGAGCTGCTGGTCCGGGCTGATGCCGCCGAGCCAAAGGGCGCCGCCGTAGACGACGCTGACGCCATCGCTCTTGGGCACGGCGAAGGCGCCCTTGTCGATGGCCCGGTCGTACCAAAGGGTGCCGCCGTTCTCAATCAACGCCCGGACGTTGTTCCACTCCAGGTCGCGCAGGGCGGTTGCCGGCGCACAGGCCTCCGCGCGGGTCTGGGGCTGCCCCGCCCCGCCGAAAACCCGGGGCACCGGAAGTCCCTTCTGCATCTGCACCGGGCCGGACTGGGCCTGCAAGGACCCGAAGTTCCCGCTGACGACGAGAGCCCCCATCAGAACGACGGACCTCAAAAATCCCGCCACCAGGAGGCGAGTGCGCACGGACGATTGCAAATTCATGGCCATGGATTCGCGGCCAATTTACTGCGCAATGGCCTCGGTTGTGCAGTGCCTTGGGGTCAGAAGAGCTGCGGCGCAACCGACACGCAGTCGCCGGTCTGGAGGTAGCACAGCCAGCCCGACACCGGCCCCGAGGCGATGGCGGTGAGCTGTTGCATGTAGCGGGCGACCTGCTGGTTATGGTCGGGCCGGGGCTTGCCGGTCTTGAAGTCCAGGACCGCCCAACCGGTGGGGGTGCAGAGGAGGCGGTCGGGGATGAAGATTTGGCCTGCCGCATCCGCAAACGCCCGTTCCGAATGGACCTCAGCCCCAGGCTCGAAGAAGGGGGCCACGGGCACCAACGACAAAATCCGGTCCACGGCTTCCAGCAGGTCGACTTTGTCCGCCGCGGGCATCGCGTGGCTCGCCTGCCACTCCGCCCGAACGTCCTCCCAGGCCCGCCGATCCGGCAGCTGCGCGAGCAGCCGGTGCACCCACTTCCCCCGCTCCCGCGCCGAGAGCCGCCCCCCCTCCGGCGTCCAGCGCGTGCGCTCCGGCGCGACGGCCAGCTGGCGCACCGGCAGGCCCACCCGCATCCCCTCCAGCTCGATGACCCGCACCGGCTCCGCCTCCGGCCCGGCCTCAGCCGAAGCCGCCGCGGGCCCCGGAGCCGCCTCAGCCGACACCGACCCCGCCGACCCCTCGGCCCACGTCACCCTCCCGCGCAGCAGCTCGAGCCCCCCCTCCGGCCCCGCGTGAAACACCCGCTCCTCCCCCTCCTCCGCCGGCCGCAACCCCACCCCAAACGCCTGCTCAAAAGCCCGATCCCACAAGCTGGAGATCGTGGGCAGCTCCTCGGCCTCCTCCTCTTTCTTGGGCTTGGACTTGGACTTGGGCTCCCAATCGAAATACATCTCGAGCACATCCCGCGGCCGGGTCATGCCCACGTAAGCCACATTGACCGAGTCCAGCAAGGTGCGCTGATACTCCTCCAAAAAAGCCCGCTCCTCGGCCGAGTCCTTCAGGTCACTCGCATGAAAAATGCCCGCGGGCAATCCGTAGGTCCCCTCCTCCAACCGGACCGTGATTTCCGACTTGAACGAGCGTTGCTTCTCGAAGCCCATGGGCAGCAACACCACCGGAAACGCCAGCCCCTTCGACTTGTGGATGGTCATGATCTGCACGGAATTCACGGCAGCCTGCGCGCGGATGCTCGACTTCGCCAGCCGTTGTTCCCAAGCCTTGAGAAAGCCGGGGATTCCGCCTTTGCCGCGCCCTTTGAGCTGATTGGCGGCCTCGAGAAGCGCCTCGGCATAGGGGGCGTAGCGCCGCAAACCGTCCAGTTTTTCGAGCAAGTGGCCCATGAGCACCACCAACGGTTCGATTTGGAACCGGGCCAAATCCATTTCCGGACACACTTCCCGCAACAACCCTTTCCAATCCATTCCCCGCTCTCCGATCGTCTTCCCATCTGCCCGCACCCGCTCGCGCGTCACCGCATGGGCGAACAAGAGCTGCGCCTCGTTCCAACCGGGAAACAGCGCGCAGTAGCACTGCACAAACCCCAAGGCGTGCCCGGGATGCTCCGGATCCAGGATGCCGCGCATCAGGTACACCACCGCCAGGGGCAGCGGATGCCGGCCCAGCAGCAAGCTCTCCTCGGTGAAGGGCGAGATGCCCACCGAGAGCAGGTACTGGGCGATGTT
Organism: Bacteroidota bacterium; assembly: GCA_041191165.1. Taxonomy (GTDB): domain Bacteria; phylum Bacteroidota; class Bacteroidia; order Flavobacteriales_D; family Sanyastnellaceae; genus CAMCYM01. Next base: position 4,920 of record JBEEPJ010000075.1, read on the forward strand.
CGCGCCTTCCTTGTTTTTGCGCACCAGGATGGCGATTTCGTTCAACGGCCTGCCGCCCCCTTTCCACTCCACCTTCTCGATTTCGCCGTCCCCGTCGTAGCGGACCTCGCCCCCGCCGTGGGCGGCGATGCGCTCCACGAGCCAGCGGTTGCGCGCCGCATCCCGGTCGCCCTTGCGCTTCGCCGTCCTGGAGGTCACCCGAACGTCGCCCCAGCCGGGCCGCCACGCCTCTTGGACGAGGTCGTCGTACACGCCGCGCAGCAGCTCGGGCAACAGGGGCTGCAAGGCGCCGAAGAAGGTGTTGTTCCAGGCGATGATGGCCGGCAATGAGCGGCGGTTCACCTTCAAATGGTCCGTCCCGAGCTGGGCGTCGAAGGCCTCCTGGGCCTGGAGCAGGGCCGGCGGCAGATCGGTGCCGATGAGCCCGGGCAAACGCTGGAGCTGCTCGTAGTCGCCGTTGCGCCACCGGTAGATGGCTTGCTTCGCATCGCCCACCACCAGGGTCCGGTTGCGCGGGTCGCTCGCCAGCGCCTCGTGGTACAGGGGCACCAGGTTGTGCCACTGGGTGACCGAGGTGTCTTGGAACTCGTCGATGAAGAGGTAGCGGTACCGGGTGCCGAGGCGCTCGTAGATGTACGGGGCGGGGTTCTCGCGGATGACCGCCGCGATCTGGGCATTGAGGGACTGGAGCAGCCGGACGTTTTCCTCCATCTGCAGGGCCTCCATCTCCTGGCGGAGCAGGGCCATCGTCCCCACGAGGCCCACCCGCCGGCTCAGCGCCTCCTTGAGCCGGTTGCGCCCCCCGGCCTCGTCGAGGTAGTAGGCGCCGTAGCGTTCCCAAAAGGCGCGCAGCTCCGGAAGCAGCGCCTCGATGCCTGCGCGGTGCTCGGGCCGGGGATTCTGCACCGTGAAATGCTCGGACTCGAACTGCCGCCGGACCGGTTCAGTGGCGCAATTCTTAAACCCGGGATTGCGCGCAAACTTCTCCAACCAGCCGGGCACAGACGACCGCTTGGTGAAGGCGTCCTCGAGGTCCGCGCGGCGGATGGTCTCCAGCAAGTCCCGCGCGGCGGCGGCGAGCTCCTGCTCGGCGGCCCGGCGCTCGCGGCGCAGGCGGGATTGCAGTTCCCGGAAGCGCAGCGGCGTCCAGAGGTCGGACTGGATTTGGCCTAAATCCGCTTCAATCCGCTCCTGGGCCAACAACTTCGCCAGCTTGACCAACTGGCCGCGCAGGTTGAGGTCGCTGTCATCCTCCACCTGGTTGCGGGCAAAATCCTGCAACAGCGCCGTCACATCTGCGTCCGCCTCGGGCCCCGAGCCCACCCGGGCCAGCAGCCGGTCCACCGCGCCCTCCACCATGACGTCCAGCGAAAGCTCCACGTCGAAGTTGTCCTCGAGCCGCAGGTCCCGCGCAAAAACCCGGACCAGCCGGCTCACGAAGCTGTCGATGGTCATCACCGAAAAGTCCTCGTAATGGTGCAGCATGTGCGACCGCAAGGCGTCCGCGGAGCGCTGCAACTCGTCCGGCCTCCACTCCCCGGTTTCGAGCAGCTTGTCGAACATGGGGCCCTTCCCGGCCGCCACCTCCGCCACGTATTCCACGATGCGCGTCCGCATTTCCTGTGCCGCTTTCTTGGTGAAGGTGATGGCCAGGATTTGGCGTACGCCGTCCTCGCGGTTCGCGCGCAGGCAGCACGACAGGAATTCCTGCACCAGCCGGAAGGTCTTGCCCGAGCCGGCGGAGGCGCGAATGACCTGAAACGGGCCGTCTTTTTTGAGGGCGGGGAGCGCAGGCGGCGGGGAGGTGACAGGGGTCATGGCGGGATGCAACTTTCGTTGCAATTTAGGGGTTATCTTACCGGAGTTTTTCAGTCCAAACCCGCCTCCATGAAGACTTTTCGTCCTCCCTTTCCCCCACCCATGGCACCCTTCGTTCTCGGGCTGGTTATGCTCGCCGGCTGGGGATGTCAGGACCCCATCCCTTCCGGTCCGAGTGACATCCCCGGAACCCTCTGGATGGAGGTGGATTTGCAGTGGAACGGGGAGCCGTTTGCGCTCAACGAAAACGTGGTGGACCACCTCGGTCACACCCTGACGCTCAATAACTTGCAGATGTACATCTCGGAGGTGGAACTGCAGGATATGGACGGGGTTTGGCACCGCACCGCGCGCCCTGAATCGGTGCATTTGCTGGATTTTAAGACGCCCCAACCCCACTTGCTGGAGGCGTTCCCCGAGGGGACCTACCAGGCCATCCGCTTCGGGGTGGGCATTCCGGAAGAAATCAACCGCGGAACGGATCCTGCCCTTTTCCCCAACGATCACCCGATGGGATTCCTGGGGTCTGCGGGGATGTTTTGGACCTGGTCCACGGGGTACATCTTCATGAAGTACGAGGGTCGGGCGGCCCCATTGGGCTCGGAGGTCATGAACTCGCCCATCGCCTACCACTGCGGAACGGATGCGAGCTACCGCACCGTGTCCCTGGAATTCCCCTACCCCATCTACATCGGCGCACAGAGGCGATTGGAATTCCCGCTGGCCTTCGATGCCGCAAAGGTGCTGGTGGGGCCGGAGGACAGCGTCGACGTCATCGCAGATCCCTTGACGCACAATGGCCCCAATGACCCCATCGCCGCGCGATTGATGGATTTGCTCACCCAAGCCTGGTCCTTCCAATGAGCCGGTTGAAACATTCGGGGCTTCTGCCTCTGCTGTTGCTGTGCGTGGTCGGTTGCTCTCGGTGCAAGGATCCCGAGGGCCCCTGCGACAATTGCCCCCCCGCAGCGACGCCCTACGCGCTGGAGATTCCGCCCCTCTTCCCCCCCATGGACATCCCCGAGGACAATCCGCTCACGGTGGAGGGCGTTCGGCTCGGGCGTTTTCTGTTCTGGGAAAAGGGCCTGTCGTTGGACTCCTCCATCAGTTGCGGCAGCTGCCACCTGCCCTCCTCCGGGTTCTCGGACCCCTCGGCGTTGAGTGTGGGGGTGGGCGGCGCACTCGGCACCCGCAACTCCATGGCCTTGGTGAACCTCGGCTGGGCGCCGGAGTACTTCTGGGATGGTCGGGCCTTGACCCTGGAAGAACAAATCCTCATCCCCGTACCTCATCCGGACGAGATGGCGCTCGACTGGCCCAGCGCCGTCGATCGGCTCAAGGCGGACCCCGCCTACCGCGAACGTTTTCAGGCCGCCTTCGGCGACGAGGACATCACCCCCGATCGCACGGCCAAGGCCATCGCCCAATTCCTGCGCACCCTGATTTCCAGCGAGTCCAAGTACGACCGCTGGCGCCGGGGCGAAGCCACCCTCACCGCCAGCGAGTTCAACGGCTACCAGATTTTCATCCGCGAGGGGGGCGATCCGGAGACCACGCCGGGCGGACAATTCGGAGGCGATTGCTTCCACTGCCACAGCGAGTCCGGGGTGCAGTTCTCGGACTACCTGTACCGCAACAACGGACTCGACGCCCACTTCGACGCCGATGCCGGACGGGCGGGCTTCACCGGCAGTCCCCTGGACTCGGGTAAGTTCAAGGTGCCCACCCTACGCAATGTCGCCCTGACCGCACCTTACATGCACGACGGGCGCTTTCAGACGTTGGAGGAGGTAGTGGACCATTACGAGACGGGCGGGGTATTCTCCACCACGGTCGACCCCTTCATGAAGTACTCGACGGGGGGGCTGGTGCTCTCTCCGACCCAAAAACAGGACCTCGTCGCCTTCCTGCACACCCTGACGGACACCGCGTTCATCCACCGACCGGAGTTCCAGGACCCCCACTGATCTGCCCGGTGACCCCGACGCAAGAAGCCCGCCTCGCGGCCGCCCGCCGGCTGCAAGCCACCACGGCGAAGACTTTCCGGCTCTGGATGCGGCGCCCGCCCGCCGACCTCGATGCCCGGTTCCACCGCGCCCACGAAACCGTGTTCGCCCAGACCGACTGCCTCACCTGCGCGAACTGCTGCCGGACCACGAGCCCCCTGTTCCGGGAACGGGATGTGGAGCGGCTGGCGCGGCACCTGCGCATCCGGCCGGCCGAGTTCCACACGCGCTACCTGCGCATGGACGAGGACGGAGACTGGGTGTTGCAGCATGCGCCCTGTCCGTTTCTGGACCTCGACGACAACCGCTGCCGG
>JBEEPJ010000076.1:0-8855 GCA_041191165.1 Bacteroidota bacterium
GACGGGGGGACATGGCACGTCCGTGAGCGGGATGATCGGCGCCACGGGCAACAACGGCATCGGTGGCGTGGGCATCAACTGGTCGGTGGGCCTGATGCAGGTGGACATTTCGGGCAATTTCACGGAGTCGAGTGTCATTGCAGGCTATGAGTACCCCAAGGTCATGCGTGAACTCTACACGAGCAGTGGCGGGGAACTCGGTGCCTTCGTCGTAGCGACCAATGCCTCCTGGGGCATCGACCAGGCAAATCCCAACAATTACCCGGTGTGGTGCGCCTTTTATGATGCCTTGGGCGCCTCGGGCATTCTCAATTGCGGGGCGACCACCAATTCGAATCTCAACGTGGACGCGGTAGGGGATATGCCTACGGCCTGTTCCAGCGATTACATGATCTCGGTAACGGCCACCAACAACAACGACGTCCGCACGTTCTCAGGGTATGGAGCGACCACCATCGACTTGGCTGCTCCGGGCGACAACGTTTACCTGCCCTCGGGCTCGTCTGCCTACTCGTCCACCTCGGGGACGTCATTTGCCAGCCCTTGCGTGGCGGGGGCCATCGCGCTCGTGTACAGCGCGCCTTGTGTGGATTTGGCCCAACTGGCCCTTGAGAATCCGCAGGGAGCAGCATCGCTCGTGCGCTCGTACATCCTCGATGGGGTGGACCTCGTGCCCAATTTGACCAACGAAACGGTCACCGGTGGCCGGCTGAATGTCGCACAGTCCATGGAGTTGGCGATGGGCAATTGCGGTCCCATCGTCTGTGAACTGGGGGCGATGGAGATCGAGACGGCGTGCGTTTTCAATGCCACGACGGGGGCGGTGGAGACGGTGGGCACGTTCGCAGCGGGCCTTCCTTCCTTCCTTTGCACCGCCACGTCGCTCTGCTTGCGTCCCGAGGGCGCTGCGGAGTGGGTTTGCACGACTTCAGCCGATTGGGGAAGCGGTTGGAATGTGAATAATCCACTGGTTGTGAGCGGTTTGATTCCGGGAGTTACCTATGAGGCTTACCATGCTTCCGGGGAGGAAATCTCTGCAGTCCAAACCTTTCAAACCCCCGCATGCGACTTGCTCGTTCCGGGCTGCACGGATGCGAATGCCCTCAACTTCAATGCCTTAGCTACGATCTCAGATGGCAGTTGCGATTACGCATGCACGGACGTGGAACTCAGTTTGCTCACCGACTGTTGGCCTGAAGAGACGGGCTGGACGCTGGTGGGATCTGATGGTGCCGTAGTCGCATCCGTGGCTGTTGGAGCCTACGCTTCGGACCAGGGCCAGGAGTCGTGGGCGGGATGCATTCCCAACGGCTGTTATACGTTCACCATCACCGATGAATACGGCGATGGCATGAATGGTTCCCAATGGCCTTTCTGCGACGCGGACGGGGAGTACACCATGTCCAGCGAAGGGGCAGTTTTGTTTGAAATGGAGGAGGCAAACTTCGGGTCATCGACTTCCCACGCTTTTTGTGTGCCCGCTGTGCCCGGTTGTACAGATGTCGAGGCCTGCAACTTCGACGCCCTGGCGACGGCAAATGATGGTTCCTGCGCCTACGTCGGTCAGGGCACCCTCTCGGGTCCGCCCGCTCCTGTCGCGGGTCAGGCCGTGCAGTACGTTCTCAATGGAGCCAATGCCCTGAACCAATTCACCTGGACCATCCAGGGAGGGGTCATCGAAGGCGTGGATTCTGGAATCGGGGTGACCTCGGTGACGGTGGTTTGGGGCGAGACTTCCGCTGGATCCGGGACCTTGTCGGTGACCGAATCCGATGCGACGGGCTGTTCCGGCACGACTTCCCAGTCCTTCAACTTCCTGACCAATGGTGTTTTTGAAGGCGCAGCTTGGAGGGACATCGTGTTGTATCCCAACCCGGTTCGCGATCAACTGCACTTGGAAATTCCGAATGGTACCGAGGGGTTGACGTTTGAGGTTTGGGATGCCTTGGGCCAATTGGTGTCGCAGGGATCGGTGTCGGGCTTGGGGGTGAACTTGGATTGCAGCGCTTTGTCTGCGGGCCAGTACGTGCTCCGTTTGTGGACGGCGAACCGGGAAGTCAGTCGGGACTTTCAGTTCACGCGGGAACGCTGAGGTGGGGCTTGCTGGTCGTAGAGTGCTCTGATTTCCAAGACCTGGGACTGGGTCCAATTCCGCATCTGCTCCCGCATGGCGTCGGGGTCAGTTCCTGTAAAGGTTTCCCCAAACCGGACGGTGACGTCAATGTAGCGTTTTCCAAAGTGCTTCCAGGCGTGGGGGATGAACCATGAATCCCCCACCCATGCGATGTGGGGATCGCGGTATTCGATGGCCACCGGCGTAATGGGAATTCCGGTTTCAGCGGCAATCACGAACATGGAGGGACGATAAGGTCCCAGTGCGGGTCCCAGATAGGTGGTGCCCTCTGGGAATAGGATGATGCTCATGCCGTCCTGCAATCGCTTGCGGACCGCCTCTCGGGTTTCCCTTCGACTCTCCCGGTCTTTCCGGTCCACCCAAATCTTGTGCAAAGCCGTCGCCCCAGGGCCGATGATGGGCCAATTGCGGCTTTCGCTCCGGGCGACAAAGGCCACGGGATGCCGGCTGGGAATGAGCACGACATCCACATAGCTTCGGTGGTTCCCCATGATCAACGAAGGCCCTTCGGGCAGGGTTCCTTCCGCATGGACGCGGATGCCCATGAGCTGCCGCACGGCTTCGATGAACCGCAGAAATACCTTGTGGGAGGCCCAGGGATCCTCATGGCTCTGCTTCCTAGCGCGCTGTAGGCGGTAAGTGTAGACCACAGTGAGCAGGAGGAAGGCGGGCACGCGATAGGAGGCGCGCAAGAATCGAAGAATCATGAGGAAAAAGACGATCGTCCCCGAAGGAACTTGCGGGGAGGTGAATGGCGAAAGGTAAGGAACTCTTCGCGGTCGGGCGCCATGAAGCCCAGTTCGATACACGAAAGGTACAGGCCGGAGCCTCGTTTCCAAGTACTGCCGTATGGGAGGTCCCCCACCAAAGGGTGGCCCACAGCGGCGAGGTGGCGGCGCAATTGGTGGGTTCTGCCCGTGATGGGATGCAGTTCCACCCAGGTGCCGCGGGGTGTAGGACCGGACGGTATCCACGGGGCCAGGGGGATGACTTGGGTGTGCGCCTCAAGCCCGTCGAGGGGGAGTCGGATGTCGAGTGGGGCCTTGACTTCCCCCTCCGCGAGGCCCAGGTACTTTTTGGTCACCCGACGACGGGCCCACTGGTCCTGCAAATCGATCGCGGCACGGTGCGTTTTTGCAATGGCCAGCCAGCCCGATGTGCCCCGGTCCAATCGATGCACCGGACGGGGCTGCGCCAAGGCATCGGGCTGTGTACTGGGCTGGAGCAACAACGGGAGCAAGGCGCTCAAGTTGCGCGCCGCAGGGCCGTGCGTGGCCATCCCCGCGGGCTTCCAAACCACGGCACACCCGTCATCCTCCCAGCCCACCTCCACCCCTTGCGCTGCCGCAAGTCCCCCCACATCCGCCCAGCGGACTGGGGAGGAGGAGGGCTTGCGCAACTCCAGGTAGGAACCCGGGCGCGTGTGGGTGGCGGTTTGGCCTTGAAATTCCCTTCCCTCTCTCGGCAAAATCACCCAAATCCAGCCCTGGTCCAGCGCCTTGCGACAGGCCTTTTTCGAGGGCAACACGCCGGGGAAAACCTCGGGCACAACCTGTTGCAAACGACGCCCTTCCCATTCCGGAGGCATCGGGCCTTCCCGGAAGATCTGCAGCACGGTCACGCCCTTCTCAAGGCGCAGGAGCGGCTGGCTCGCGCATCGTCCCCCCCAAACCCATCTCATGCAGCATGAAGGCCCAACGGTCCGCTTGCTCGTCCAAAATCTTTCCAGTGGGCTTTCCGGCACCATGACCGGCATCTTTATCGATGCGAATCAAGACCGGCTCTGGACCGTTGTGACACGCTTGCAACCGCGCGGCAAACTTGAAGGAGTGCGCAGGAACGACGCGGTCATCATGATCGGCCGTCGTGACCATCGTCGCGGGGTAGCACACCCCTTCCTTCAAGTTGTGGTACGGTGAGTAGGCCATGAGGTATCCCAGGGAAGTGGCGGAGCTGTCCGCACAACCGTACTCGGGGATCCAGCCCCAGCCGATGGTAAAGCGGTGGTAGCGAACCATATCCAGCACACCTACGGCAGGAAATGCCACCCGGGCGAGGTCGGGCCGCTGCGTCATCACAGCTCCGACCAGCAAGCCTCCGTTGGATCCTCCTGCGATGGCCAGCCGCTCCGAGCGTGTGTAGCCCTGTGCGATGAGATACTCACCTGCGGCGATGAAATCGTCGAAGACATTCTGCTTCTTCTCCAACATTCCCGCGCGGTGCCAATCTTCACCAAACTCTCCGCCCCCCCGCAGGTTGGGCATGGCGTAAATCCCCCCTTGTTCCAGCAGAAGCAACAGCGAAGGGTTGAAGCTAGGCGTCAGGGAGATATTGAATCCACCATACGCGTAGAGGTAGGTCGGCGCTTTTCCATCTCGTTTGAGCCCTTTTTTATGAACGAGGAACATCGGAATCTTGGTTCCGTCTTTGGATGCATACCAAACCTGGCTCGATTCATAATCCTCCGGGTTGAAATCCACCTTGGGGGCCGCAAATACCGTGCTTTCCGCCGTAGTCGGGTCGAAGCGATAAATGCTCGTGGGAACGGTGAAGGAGGTGAAGGCATAAAAGAGCTCCGTATCCTCCCAATCTCCGCCAAATCCGGAAACCGTTCCCTGGGCGTTGGGAAGGGCAATCTCCTTCGCATTGCCGCCGGCCAAATCTGTGCAAATGACTGCAGAACAGGCGTTCCGGAGATATTGGGCATACAGGGCACCCGCCGCAGCTGAAACCGATTCCAGCAGATGTTCATTTTGGGGGATGACTTCCGTCCAGGTGGCCCGATCTGCGGCGGAGGCTACGGGAGCCTTGACCAAACGGTAGCGGGGCGCATCGATGTCCGTCAACACATACAAGAAGCCCCCTTGGTGCGTCACCACGCTGCTGTGGGTGTCGAATCCTTCCACCAATGGAAGCCAAGGAGATTGGGGTTTGTCGGCGTCTTTGAAATGCAGGCTGTTGCCATCTGTACCGGTGGAGGTGTTCAGAATCAAGAACTTCTTGTCTTCAGTGACCGAGACGAAGTGGTAGCGGTTGGGCTCCCGATCGTCGCGGAACACCAGCTGATCAGCGGATTGCGGGGTGCCCAAGCGATGGTAATACACGCTGTGGAACGTGTTTTCCTGGCTCAGGGCACTGCCTTTGGGCTCGGGGTAACGGCTGTAATAGAAGCCGTTGCCCTTCCACGCTACCCCGGAGAATTTCACCCAGTTGAGGACATCTCCCGTCTCTTTGCCTGTGGCGGTCTCCATGATCCTGATTTCCTGCCAGTCCGATCCGCCGACGCTGCGCACGACACCGACATACCGATCGTCCTCTGAGGCGTCTGCCAGGGAAGCGGTCACGGTGCCATCTGCGCTCAGGGCGTTGGGGTCGAGGAAGACTGTTTCGGGCCCGTTGAGCCCTTCTCTCCGGTAGGTAACCGATTGATTTTGAAGCCCATTGTTGCGCGTGATGAAGTAGTAGTTGCCCACTTTGCGGGGGATGCCCACCTTTTCATAATTGTACAGGGCCTCGAATCGGTCCCGGAGCGCCTGACGAACCGGAATGGCATCCAGGTAGCTGCGGGTGACGGCGTTCTGGGCATCGACCCAGGCCATGGTGGACGCGCTGCGGTCGTCCTCCAGGGACCTGTAGGGGTCGTGGATGACCTGTCCGTGCAGGGTGTCGTACACGGATTCGACGGGCGTCTCGGGGTACTTCAGGGGCATGCGGTAGGCAGGTTGAAATTCAGCGGTAGATTCGGATTCCGGGCGATCCTGACATCCCATGGTCAGGGTGAGGCTGAGCATACCCGAGTACAAGAGCACGTTTTTCATGCAGGGGAAGGTGATTTTCGCGGGCCAAATTACACCGCAACCTTCAATCCCCACTTCTTCATGAAAGAAGGGAACGCGGAAGTGCGTAAATTTGGCCTGAAAAAAACACGCATACATATTAATGTGCCCCATGCGCAGCCACGAGATTGACTACCAGATTTTCGGTGACGACATGCAGGTCGTCGAGGTGGAATTGGACCCCCAGGAGACGGTCATCGCCGAGGCAGGGGCCATGAATTGGATGGAACCTGACATTCAATTTGAGGCGCGGATGGGGGATGGCACGCAGGTGAACCGCGGAATTTTCGGGTCGTTGCTCGACGTCGGAAAGCGCGTCCTGACGGGGGAGTCCATCTTTATGACGCACTTCACCAACCAGGGGGGGGTCAAGCGCCGGGTAGCCTTTGCGGCACCTTATCCAGGCAAGATTATGCCGGTGGATTTGTCGCAAATCGGCGGCACGGTAATCTGCCAGAAAGACGCGTTTCTCTGCGCGGCATTGGGTACCGAGGTGACCATCGCGTTCAATAAGCGGCTCGGTGCTGGGTTCTTCGGCGGGGAGGGCTTTATCCTGCAGAAACTTCGCGGAGATGGCAAGGCTTTTCTGCATGCCGGTGGAACGGTGGTTCGGAAGGAGTTGCGGGGTGAGACGCTGCGCATCGATACCGGTTGTATTGTCGCCTTTGCAGGCCAAATCGAGTACGACATCCAACGAGCCGGTGGCCTCAAGTCGATGTTCTTCGGCGGTGAAGGGCTTTTCCTGGCCACCCTGAGCGGCACGGGAACGGTTTGGCTTCAGTCATTGCCGTTCTCGCGGCTCGCAGATCGCATCCTGGCCCACGCGCCCTCCGCGGGAGGTTCCTCGAAAGGGGAGGGCTCCATTTTGGGCGGTCTGGGGCGGATGTTGGATGGTGACCGTTGATGCAATGCGCGTCAAAGGTTGGATTTCTGTGAGTTTCGGCTAAATTCGTGCCCAATAACCTTTTGGATTCTCTCTGGATGTGTGCTCATTTGCTTTCAACGGCAAGCAGCCCTTCCGACTTTTATGACCCCAACTGACGGATGAAACTCTTTGTTGCCAAACTCAACCGCGATGTTCAAGATGAACATCTGCAGGAGTTGTTCTCACAATATGGTGAGGTGGTGCATGCTCGGGTGATCACGGATCGTGACACCGGGGTCTCGAAATGCTTCGGTTTCGTGCAGATGAAAAATGAAGCGGATGCACGCAAGGCCATGGCGGAACTCAATGGGAAGGAGTTCATGCGCTTCGTGATGGTGGTCAAGGAGGCGGAAGAGCGTCCCAAGACGGGAGGAGAGGGGCGGCCTCCCAGAAGCGGGGGCGAAGCTTCCCGTCCAGCTTCCTCTCCCCGAAGTGGGGACGGGAGGGAGTTTAGCCGCCGTCCGGGCGAAGGAGATTCCGGTGCGGCTCCCTCCACGGATCGAAGTGCAACCCGGTTGCCCGCCAAGAAGGCGTTGCCCTCTAAAAAGCGCGAACGGGACATCTACCAAGACGGACCTCGCCAACCAAAACTGAAGCGTGACAACCCCCGTCCCGGAGATTGGTTCGACGACTTGGACGACGAATAACCCTACCGACGCGGTATTGACCGATCTCAATCCGAAGGCTTTGATGTTAAATTTTCGACGGGAATCCCCGAAACGCTGATTTTTTTACGCTGCATTTGAAAGGTCACTTCGGTGGCCTTTTTGCTTTTTTCCGACCTAAATCCCCCTTAGGGTGCAGTTTTTCAGGCTTTTTCGACCTTCTTGAGGATGACCTACCAAGGGTTTAGTCCTTCCGGTACGGGTGTCTTTTGTGGGGAGAAAATTGCTTTTTATCGGATGAAACGTTCTTGCTGTCGAATCGTAAGAGAATTTTGGCTATATTTACCATGCCATAAATTAGCACGAACATGAGCCGTTTTCTGCTGCTACTAGCGGGTCTTTGTACCACGCTGTTCTCACTGGGCCAGTACACCATGACCGTGGAGTCCCACGCCGTCAATGGAATTCCGGGCCAAACCACGTATCGATTCTACATCAACATGCAGAACTCGACGGACTTTTTGAGTTCGGTGTTTGGCAACAATACGACCCCATTGTCGATTGTGACCCCTTCAGGGTTCTACAACAATCCCTTTGCCACGGGATCGACGGCCGATGGCATCAATCCGATGTTCCTCGGTTTGGTTCCGCAGATGGCATACGATAGCTGGGTGACCATCGGCATTCAGAATGCGCCTTCCGGGTCGCAGGTGGCCATCTCCACAGTGGAGAGCAGCGCGCAACCCTGGTTGGGCAAGTTCAATGCGAACTCCCCGCTTTCCGGTGGCAACGTGACCATCAGCGATGCGACGGGGGGGGCGTGGTACGTCCTCAACGGTACGCCCAATGGTTTGCCCACACCCGCCACGATGCGCACCTTGTTCATGCAGCTCACCTGTACGGGCACCCCATCGGGCACCATCAATGCCCAGGTGTTCCCCTTGGGCAACGGTACCAACCAGCAGCAGCTGACCTTCGCATTCAACGGCGTCGGAACCTACAGTGCGGCGGGTGCCCAGAATGACGTGCCGGGTTGTACCAATGCCGCGGCATGCAACTATGACGCGGATGCGACGGAAGACGATGGCTCTTGCTCTTTCGCCGCAACGGGATACAACTGTGCAGGCGGGTGCTTGCAGGATACAGATGGCGATGGCATTTGCAACCCTTTCGAAATCGTGGGCTGCCAGAACTCCACAGCTTGCAACTTCGACCCACTCGCGACCGATGCGGGTTCTTGCACGTTCCCGGCAGCTGGTTACAACTGCGCTGGCGCATGCTTGCAGGACACCGACGGCGACGGGGTGTGCAACAGCAACGAAGTGGTAGGTTGCCAAACCCCCACCGCCTGCAAC
>JBEEPJ010000077.1:0-8720 GCA_041191165.1 Bacteroidota bacterium
CCGCCCACTCCCCCTCCACGACAGGGGCATGCGCCTTGACCCGGTCCGCACAATCCGGCAGCGCCCGGAACTGAGCGACCACCGTCGTATCCTTGACCAGCTTGTAGGCATCCGGTTGATTGAGCTCGTGCGAACTCAATCCCGTTCCTGCCTTGGGACTGTAGGGCTGAATGGTATATCCCTTGTACAGCTTCCCCTGTCCATGGAGCTGGGCGATGAGCCACCACACCGACTCCATGTACTTCGACGTGTACGTCACATAAGGATGGTCCATATCCACCCAATAGCCCATCTGCCGGGTGAGGTCATTCCAGACGTCCGTATACCGCATCACCGCTTCCCGACAGGCCGCGTTGTATTCCGCCACCGAAATCTTGTGACCGATGTCTTCCTTGGTAATGCCCAGCTCCTTCTCCACACCGAGCTCCACGGGAAGTCCGTGTGTGTCCCAGCCCGCTTTGCGTTCGACACGATGGCCCTTGAGGGTTTGATATCTGCAGACCAAATCCTTAATCGTCCGCGACATCACATGATGAATCCCGGGACGGCCATTCGCCGAGGGTGGCCCCTCATAGAACACGAAACGCTTGCCCTCAGGGCGTTCCTCCACGCTCCGGCGGAACACCGACTCACGCTCCCAAAACCCCTGAATCTCCTCGGCGATGGCCGTCAGATTCAATGTACCCCGCTCGGGGAATTTCCCTCCCATGGTTGCTGGTTCAAATCAACCCCCGAAGATACGACTCAGACCTTGCTCAATTTGAGCATGTTCGTCATCCCTGCATCCGCGATGGGCATGCTGGCCAAATGCACCACAAAATCCCCCATCCCCACCTTGCCTTTCTGCAGCAACAACTGCTTGATGTCTGAAATGGTGTGATCCGTGCTCACCATCTTCATGTAAGGATAGGCCTGAACCCCCCAAACCAAACTCATCTGATTGAGAATCCACTTGTTCGCAGTGAAGACGTAAATGTGCGCCCGCGGCCGCTGACTCGCCACTTGAATGGCGGTGTATCCCGAGAACGTCATGGTGACGATGGCCTTCGCCTCGACACGTTTCGCCAAACGGCAGGCGCTGTAGCACATGCTGTCGCTCACAAAACGGTCTTCCGAAGCGCTGATGGGCGCACGGTCATGGTAAAAGACCCGGTCGTGCTGTTCCATTTCTTCGGCGATGCGCGCCATGGCCATCACCGCTTGAACCGGATACGCTCCAACACTGGTTTCCGCACTCAACATCACCGCGTCCGCACCGTCGAGCACCGCATTCGCCACATCATTTACCTCCGCTCGCGTGGGGACGGGGTTCTCAATCATCGACTCCATCATCTGCGTGGCCACAATCACCGGCCGGCCGCGTTCCATGCATCGGGCGATGATGTCCTTCTGGATCATGGGGACGGATTCCATGGGCACCTCGACCCCCAAGTCCCCGCGCGCCACCATCACCGCATCGGTGCACTCCAGGATGCCATCGAGCTCCGCCAGCGCCTCGGGCTTTTCAATTTTTGCCACGATGCGCGCATGTTTCCCCGACTTTTCGATGATGGCCCGCAATTCGCGGATGTCCGACGCGCGCCGCACGAAAGACAGACCGATCCAGTCCACATCATTTTCCAAGGCGAAGGCCAAATCCGCTGCATCCTTCTCCGTAATGCAAGGCAGCGAGACTTGGGTGCTCGGCAAGTTGATGCCCTTGCGGGGCTTCAATACCCCACCATTCAACACCCGACAACGCACCTCATTGAGCCCATTGGAAGCGACCACCTCCAACCGCAGTTTGCCGTCATCGAGCAACACCGGCTCTCCCACCTGAACATCGCGAGCGAAAGATTCATAGGTCGTGGACACCACCCCTGCCTTTCCGATTTCACGGCCCGTGCGGAAAATCAACTCTTCTCCCTCCACCAATTCCATCTGCCCCCCTTCGATGTCGCCGACCCGCAACTTGGGTCCCTGCAGGTCTGCCAGGGTCGCCGTGCAAGTGCCCAGCTCTTCATCGACCGCCCGGATGTTTTCGAGGGTGGCGCCATGCGCAGTATAGTCACCATGCGAAAAATTCAACCGAAACACATTCACCCCCGCATGGACCAGGGAGCGAAGCATCTCTTTAGAAGAAGAAGCCGGCCCCAAGGTCGCTACAATTTTCGTCCGTTTCATGCCTGATTATTGATCCAAACCCCCATTCAATACAGCCAAATGCTCCAAAGCCCCCGTCTTCACAACGTCCAGCGGACCCACCCAAGAAACCCAAGGTGCCGCTTTCAACCGCCGGGGAATGGCCGCCAAATCATTCGCCCCCTCGACCACGCGAAGGAGATAATCCACACCCGCCACCTTCGACAACAAGGGAACGCCTTCCGAGCGATTGAGGAGGATCATTACATCCCAATCCGCCGCAGGGCTGTGGTAGCGATGCGCCACATACAACGGCTCTCCCTCCTCAAACATCCCCGCCCCTCCCGGCCGTTTCCATGTACCAAAAAACGCCAACCCCCAGCCAAACTCCCGATTCAACTCCCAACACAATCGATGGCTTCCCAATGCACTGGTCAATCCAAACAATTGGAAATCCACCGCATCCTCAAAGTCCTGATCCAACCAAGCCATGCCTCAAAGTTACCCAACCCGAGGACACCACCTCTCACAAATCCCGTCTCTTTTAAGTCTCCGCCTCCGGACGTGGATCTTTTCTCGCCGGCCGCCGCCTGGACTTCTTTTGTCCGGCATCCTGTGCGACGGCTCCCTCGCTCACCCCCTCCCCGGTTTTTGCCTCGCCCGATGTCCCAGAAGATTCCGCGCGCTCCCGCGCCAAACGCTCAGCCCGAGCGGCACGGTCCACTCGATCTTTCCTCACCTGACCTTCGGCAGGAACCGAAACCTTCGACGCCTCCGGTTTCTCCCCCTTCACGGGTTCCGGCGAAACGGGCAACGGTGCTGAAGTGCGGGCAGCAGACCGGCCTCCCACGGGCTTCTCCACCGGGGATTTCGCCGCTCCCGAATTCCGTTCCGACCTGCTCGGCGAAGGCTTGTCCTGGTTTTTTTCCCTCGGCATCCCACGGCCCACGGGCTTGGCAGAGCTCAGCGATTCCTTCTTCGCCCGAGATCCGGAGCCCCTTGGCCCTCTTCGTCTCGCCCTCGGGCCATCCTCAGACCCTGAGGGCATGGCCCGGATGGCCTTCTCCGCCGCCTCCCCCAACACCGAGGATTCCTCTCCTCGCTGCGCGATGTAGCGGTCGTATACCGTACGCCAAGCATGATGGGCTGCATGTTGCTCCGCCAACTTTTTCGATCGCCCACTGCCCACCCCGAATACCGCTCCATCCACCCGGACTTCCATATCATACCGGGTATCTCCATCTTCCACATATTCCTTCACGACGATAAAATCCAGCGACTTCCGGTTCCGCTGCGTCCAATGCAAAAGCTTGGACTTGAAATCCGCAGTTTGATGGACCTTGTCATCCGCACCATGCCGCTTCAACATCCTCAGAATACCCGCGCTCGTGCGGACAAACCCATGATCCAGATAAATGGCCCCGATGAGCGCCTCCAACGCGTTTCCGACCACCGAATCCTGGATGTCCTTCCTGCGCATCTTCGCCCGAATAAACTGGGGAAGCCCCATTTTTTCTCCGAGCAAATTGAGCGTCTTTCGGTTGACGATCTGTGACTTGCGCTGAGTAAGCGCCCCTTCTTGGTCCTTGGGAAAGGTGCGGAATAAAAAAGAAGCCACCGTCAGGTCCAAGGCTGTATCCCCCAGAAACTCCAACCGCTCATTGCTCTTCAGTCCGCTGGTGTCTCCGTCCAGCATCGAGGCATGGGTCATGGCCTCGTCATAATAAGAGCGCTGGTGGATCTTCAGTCCAAACTCTCTGCGCACCAACTCATCCAAGGTCGCCGGGGGATGCTTCTCGGAACCCAGTCCCCGAGGCCGCAACCGATCCAGCAAAATCCTCCACATGTCCAATTATTCGAAGCCCTTGAAAATCACCGAGGCATTGTGGCCTCCAAACCCGAAGGTATTCGATAGGGCGGCGCGAACTTTCCGGTGGCGGGCGACGTTGAATGTGAAGTCCAACTTGGAATCCAGCTCCGGATCCGGATGCACGAAGTTGATGGTCGGAGGCACAATCCCGTGTTTCACTGCGAGGATGGAGGCAATCGCCTCGATGGCCCCAGCAGCCCCGAGCAAGTGACCCGTCATGGATTTGGTCGAAGAGATATTCAGCGCATAGGCGTGTTCTCCGAACACCGATTGAATGGCCTTGGTCTCGGCTACATCGCCCAAGGGTGTGGATGTGCCATGCACGTTCACATAGTCGATGTCCTCTGGCTGCATCCCAGCATCTGCGAGGGCATTGAACATCACGTTTTTCGCGCCCAAGCCCTCAGGGTGAGGCGCGGTGAGATGGTAGGCGTCAGCGCTCATTCCCCCCCCGACCATTTCCGCGTAGATCTTCGCCCCTCTGGCCATCGCATGCTCGTACGATTCGAGAATGACGGCACCCGCGCCTTCCCCCAAGACGAATCCATCGCGGGTGGCATCGAAGGGACGGGACGCTGTTTCCGGTTCCTCATTGCGGGTCGAGAGCGCCTTCAGGGCATTGAATCCTCCGATTCCCCCTTCCGTCACTGCCGCTTCAGAGCCGCCGGTCACCATTACATCCGCCTTGCCCAAGCGAATGTAATTGAAGGCATCGATGAGGGCATTGGTGCCGCTGGCACAGGCCGAGACCGTGCAAAAGTTGGGGCCTCGGAAGCCATGGCGCATGCTGATATGGCCTGCGGCAATGTCCGAGATCATCATCGGAATGAAAAACGGCGAGAAACGGGGAATGCTTCCACCTTGGTAGAAGTCACGGGCTTCGTTCATGAAGGTTTGAAAACCTCCAATTCCAGAGCCCCAAATCACCCCAACCCGGTCTGGGTTCAATCCCTCACCCGCTTCGAGCAGTCCCGCATCCCGCAAGGCCTCGTCCGAGGAGACGACGGCATACTGCGCGAACAGGTCCATTTTGCGGGCTTCCTTCCGATCGATGAACTCACTCACATCGAAGCCCTTCACCTCACAGGCGAATTGCGTCTTGAAGTTCTCGGGATCAAACTTGGTGATGCGCGCAGCTCCGCTTTGGCCACTCACCAACCCCGACCAGAAGGCATCGACCGTATTGCCCAGCGGCGTAATTGCCCCCAAGCCGGTGACCACAACGCGCTTCAGCTCCATCGGAGAGGAGAATTACTTTACGTTCGCAGCGATGTAGTCAACTGCTTGACCCACCGTGCTGATTTTCTCGGCCTGATCGTCCGGAATGGCGATGTTGAACTCCTTCTCGAATTCCATGATGAGTTCAACGGTGTCGAGGGAGTCGGCTCCCAAATCGTTGGTGAAGCTGGCTTCCAGGTTCACCTCACTCGCGTCTACTCCCAACTTGTCGACGATGATCGCCGTGACTTTTTCTTGAATCTCAGACATAGCTCAGGATATCTTTCGGGGTGCAAAGTAACAGACGGAATTCCTTGCGTTCGACCTCTCAGCTGTGTTTTTTTATGCACATTTAGGCCAAACCCGCTATTTCACAGCACTTTAACACTCCACTTTCCGCCTCCAATGGGATTTATTGAGGCGAAAAAGGCCTCAAATCTCCCGGGAAGCCCGCCGTACGCGCCGCATGAGTTCTGAGGCAAACACGAAGTCCTCCAACTCCGGAGGTCCTCCGGCGAGCAAGGCTTCGCGGGAGCCGTGCCAGAGGATTTGGCCTTGATGCACAAAGTGAACATTATCAGAGGCTTGCATCACACTGTTCATGTCATGCGACACCACCACCGTGGTCATCCCAAACTCCCGGGTGATGTCCCGAATGAGGTCGTCAATTACGATGGACGTCTGGGGATCCAATCCCGAATTGGGCTCATCGCAGAACAGGTAACGCGGATTGAGCGCAATGGCCCGCGCAATGCCCACGCGCTTCTGCATGCCCCCGGAAATCTGCGCGGGGAAACGGTCCTCCGCCCCCACCAGCTCCACGCGCCGCAAACATTCCATCGCCCGCTCCCGCATCTCTTCCGCCCTCGTCTGACCGAACATCCGCAGCGGGAACAGCACGTTCTCCAGAACGGTCATCGAATCGAAGAGCGCCGCCCCTTGGAACAACATGCCGATCTCTTGCCGAACCGCTTTGCGCTCTCTGACCTCCATCGCAGTGAATTCCCGACCATCGTATCTCACGCTCCCAACATCCGGCGAGATCAACCCCACCACGCATTTCACCAAGACCGACTTGCCCGACCCGCTGCGGCCGATGACGAAGTTTACCTTCCCCGTTTCCCAACGGGCGTTCACATCCCGGAGCACCTGCCGCTCCCCAAAAGCTTTCGAAAGGCCAGTAATCTCAATCAATTGAGCAACAATTGGGTAAGGATCAAATTGGCCACCATAATGGCCACCACACTCCACACCACCGCCCGCGTGCTCGACTGCCCCACCTCGAGCGCTCCTCCGTGCGCGTGAAAACCATGGTACGCGGAAATCGTGGTCATGAGAAACCCGAAAACGGTCGTCTTGGTCAAGGCGTACACGACATCATACGCCTTGAAGTCGATGCGCATGCCGTATTCAAAGTCCGACAGGCCGCTCACCCCCGTTGCCAGCGCCACGCCGAGCCCGGACGCGATGCCCAGCCCCATGCTCAGCACCACCAGAAAGGGGACGATGACCACCCCGGCCAACACCTTGGGCAAAATCAAGTAGCCCGCGCTGTTCACCCCCATGATTTCCAGCGCGTCAATCTGCTCGGTCACCCGCATGGTTCCAATTTGCGAGGCGATGTTCGACCCCACTTTTCCGGCCAAAATCACCGGAATCAAGGTGGGGCTGAACTCGAGAATCATGGTCTGCCGCACCGTAAAACCCACCGTGTAATCTGGAATCCAGCCGGAAATCTGATGCGCGGTTTGAAGGCAGATGACCGCCCCCATGAACAAGCTCAGCAGGGCCACGATGCCCACCGACTGGGTGCCGATGGCATCCAATTCCCGGATGAGCAGACCCCGGAACACGCGCCCCCGCTCAGGCAGGCGGAAAACCTGACCCAGCAATCGCATGTAGCGGCCGATGTGGAAAAACCAGCGCATGTCGCGAAGTTACACGGAAGATACCCCCTAACTTCGAACCATGCTACGAATTCCTCTCACGAAACGGAGCGGCCGGCGGTTGCTTTTTTGGGGCATGTTGCTTTTGACGCTGGGAACGAGCGCATGTTCCTCGAGCCGAGGCAGCGGCTGCGGTTGTCCCAACGAGGGTTGGTACCGGAGCAGATAGTCCCGCCGATGAATTCCGAACTTCGCGACTTTTTGCATTGATGGCACACATTCCCCACACCTACGCCGTGATCATGGCGGGTGGCGTCGGCACCCGGTTTTGGCCCATGAGCCGCTCCGCTCGTCCCAAGCAGTTCCTGGACATTCTCGGCACGGGCAAGTCATTGATTCAGATGACGTACGATCGTTTGGCCCAACTCGTGCCCGCCGATCACATCCTCGTGGTGACCCAGGAGCGCTACCGGGGACTGGTCGCCGAGCACCTGCCGTCGCTGCCCGCCGCGAATGTGCTGTGCGAGCCCTTCATGCGCAACACGGCGCCGTGCATCGCCTACGCCAACCACTGGATCGCTGCCCACGCCGGGGAAAATGCCGCGAAAGCCGCTATGATTGTCGCGCCTGCGGACCACCTCATCCTGGATGAAGCGGGATTTTTGGAGATTGCGCGTTTGGCCTTAGACCAAACCCGTGCCACGCGACAGCTCATCACGCTGGGCATTCGCCCTTCACGGCCGGATACCGGCTACGGGTACATCCAGTTCGAGGACCACGCTGAGGTCGGTGAAGACGAGCGCATCCGGATGGTCAAGACGTTCACCGAGAAGCCCTCGCTCAAACTCGCCGAGGAGTTCCTCTCGTCCGGCGATTTCTACTGGAATTCAGGCATCTTTATCTGGAGCCTCTCGAACATCCAGGCGGCCTTCGAGGCGCACATGCCCGACCTGCAGGCCCTGTTTCACGAGCAGGCCGCCGCCTTCGGCACCCCGTCCGAAGCTGCCGCTATCGCGTCGATTTACGCGGACTGCGAGAGCATCTCCATCGACTACGGCGTGATGGAAAAGGCCCGCAACGTAGCGGTGGTCCTCTCCGACTTCGGTTGGAGTGACCTGGGCACCTGGGGCTCGGTCCACGAAAAACTCCCCCTCGACGACGCCCTCAACGGCGCGGCCGGCGCCCAACTGACCGCCTTCGAGGCCACGGGCAACGTCGTCGTTTCCGACGGCAGCTCCCTCCCATCCCCCGCCCATTCGGAGGGCGCCCCATCCCCAGCCACCATCCACGCAACCGCGCGCCTCCGCATCCTGCACGCATGCGCCATCGCCCTGGTTCAGGTAGAGGGTGTTGCCGTTGAAGCCCGCTGCGGGCGGTGTGTCGTTGAAGATGCTGGTGACATAGGTGTCGACCGCGCCGTTGCGATCGAAGTCACCCACGCAGATGCCCATGCCGTTGCGGTCGATGCCCATGCCAAAGTCCGCCGTGGCCAGCACCAGCGTGCCGTCGCGTCGGTTGCGCAGCGCGCGGCTGGTCTGGAAGTCGGCCGCGATGAACAACTCGGGGAATCCATCGCCGGTGGAATCGACCCACAGCGGCTGGAAGCCCCAGGTTCCCTGCACCGC
>JBEEPJ010000078.1:0-8633 GCA_041191165.1 Bacteroidota bacterium
CGTCCAAGGTATCCACCAATCCAAACCCGCTGGCGTACCCCCACAACGGGAAACGCAACTCTCCCCGGGCACGCACGCGGGCATCGCGGGAGATAAAATGGGGTGTCGGGCCATTCGGATCGACCCCCAAAGAACCGGAGACCGATGCCCAAGTGGGATGCAAATCGATGAGATCGGACAAGGGAGGGGTGGTCCCCGCGTTATTCAATACGTGTTCGGTGATCGCAATGGACCCCAATGCCGGAGCCGGTGCGATAGAAGGAGGGGACTGCAACTGCCATCCCCCGACATCTGTGCTTCCACCGGGATGCAACAAGGTCAAGGACTCCAAGCCCCAACCGAAAGGAATCCCTGATTCATTCTCCACCCGCAAATGCACCTGAGGATCGGCGATATGAAGAACACCCTCTTGGGCCCAGGCAAATACCGGAATATCTGTGGTTGCATCGAAGTCCCAAATCGCCTCCTCGCCTGCTGTCCCGACGATCCACTCCCAACCGGACCAATCCCAACTTCCTGAGATCGAAATGCCTTGCCCCGCCGCGACCGAACTGCCATTTGAAGTGAGTGCCACCGTCACCTGGAAGGGTATTCCGGCCCCATTCCCGGACGGCATCTGAAGCAAGGTTCCTTCCAGAGGCAAACTCCAAACATACGACCCCGCCCCCTCAAACGTCCGTGAAGCCACCCAAGTCTCGCCAGATTGTGTCATAAAAGGAAAAACCACCGAAACTTCCAACGGCAAGTCGACCGTGTAATTCACGTTCAACAGAAGTTCTCCGCCCGAAAAAAACACCTCCTGCAATGACATACCTGTCGCCATATCGAGGGCTATTTCCCCTGAAACGGGAATTTGGTATGTAACACCGCTCGGCAGCGCATTCACTGCAGCGGCGGCATTCTCATCTAAATATTGCTCCACCCAAAAACTGGAACCGGGCAAATCCCACAACTCAGATGCGCTGTAATCAAACAAATCAAACTCCCTAATCCACATCCAATTGCCTGATATGGGATCGCTTTCCACTCCAATTCCTTCCAACCAGGGTTGTGCGCTGCCTAAGGCGATAGACCCACCGCCCAATGGCACTCCCCACATCGACTCCCCTCCTTCATCCAGCGTGTCTTCATTTAAGGGAATCCGCTCCTTCACACAACCGGTGCTACCCGCAACCATCAACCCTATCCAGAGCATGAAGTGACTCCAGCTGGGAATGCGTTTCGAAATGGAATGGTTTTTCAATGCCATCAAGGTTCACAAGGCTCTCCAAATGCCGCGAGGACTCCTAACATGTCCGCCACCGATACGACGCCATCGGCGTTGATGTCGGCCGGACATTCTCCGTTGCCCATGGCATAGATGCAACTGCCATCCTCCCATTGGGCTGTGGGATTGTAATTGAGTGCTTCTGCATTCGTGCACCCCTTTTCTTGGCAACTTCCATCGTCCAGCGTGGCAAGAGGATTGTAGTTCCCCGCGAACGTGTAGGTGCATCCCAACACCTCGGGCTCGTTCCAAATGAACTCCTGGGGACGAACCACGAAGAGATGCGTCATCGTGCTGATGGCCACATTTCCCGAAGGAAAATAGGGGTAAACGCTCCAAGCCCCTTGAAACTGAGCCGCATTGGATTCCGGGTTGGTGTCGAAGTATCCGAGAAGCGAGAGATTACCGGATTCCACATTTGCTAAGTCCAATATCCTCAACCCACTGAGGTAGTTTGCTTGGTACAGCCGAGAACCTCGTACGTAGTGGTTGTGGTCAATGGAAGGCACAGGGGCTTCAAAGATTCCAGCCACGAAAGGAGCATCAAGGTCTTCTACGTTGATGATGTAGGTGCGCGTGGGCACTCCGAAGTTCATTTCATCCAGTTCGTCATTCACATAAATGAACCGGTGATCGGGCGAGAACCAGCCCTGATGGGTGTATCCCAGTTGGTTATAGGTCAAATTCGAAATGGGCGAAATGTCCGATTTCACCGTGGCATCCACAATGTGCAAGCCGTTATAGCCATTGAAACAGGCCACGATTTCCTTCCCCTGATAACTGGCATCGGGTCCCTGGTAAACGATGGGATGGGCGTCGTGGGTGTAATAGGCATCGTAGGACCCCGCAATCTGCGGCTGACCGGGGTTCGCCAGGCTCATCACGTGAAGCCCTCCGTTAAAGGTGTTCGAACCGACCGCATAGGCAAACCCCGTCTCCTCATGGATCATCACATTGTGGGCCTTGCCAAATCCGTTGTAGACCGCGTTCGAGACCAAGATGCTCGTAACGTTGGTGGGCAACGTGGGTAGAATATTCAAATCGAGTACCTGCATCCCATGGCCAGAAGCCTCCGAAACGATGTAAGCATGGTGACCAAAGACCTTGATGTCTCGCCACAAGCTGCTCACTGTGTTGGTTGGCAAATTTGCCAAATACTTAATATTCAGCGGATTGGTGATCTCTACAATGGCAGTCCCATTGGCGCGCCCGTACAACACAAATTCCCTTCCCGACGCAGGATCCACCCAACCCCAACAATCATTTCCATTGGCTCCTCCCCCCAACTCCGAAATCGGCTTGACTGACATCAAATCTACCCCACTACAAGCATAAGTGCCCGCAAATCCATTGCAATCGCAAGGAGTTTGGGCAACCACATGGGCTGTGGCTCCCCAACCTAGCATCCAGCACAGGGATCTTAACTTGTTCATTTCAATCCTTGGAGGGTGAAACCAAAGGTCGTTTCGCCAAGGTACGAAAAGCGCCTGAAAGAACCGCTTCCGCCGATCAATCGGCGTAATCGTCACCTCGCATGTCACTTCTCCCCCATCCGTTCGTCTCATCTCCAACATCGGGAACCCGTCGATCTTGTGAACGCGTATGGCCTGCATGCGGACGGTCCACCCGATGGGAGGAACGAGAGACAGGGGCTGGCTTACGCGCATTCTTGATGCCATCCACGAGCCAGGAAGCCTCGGGTTTGGCAATCAAGCGTGCGTTGTTGTAAGCCATCTCTAGCGTGAGCAAATGTTCGCCGACATAGCCGCCGTCAGGGGTGAGTCGGACGGAGAGTGCGGCATCGACTTCACGCGGATTCGCCAGGGCGAGTGGAAGCAACAAATTGACGACCCGATCCTTCGCATGCCATTGCGGAACAGCGCACTTGTAATCGTTGTAAATGCGGTCCAAGGCTTGTTCCAATGCAGCTTCTGCGGCCCGCTCCATGTAGTGCAAAGCATCGGTAGCCCGCTCCATTTCCACCCGGAAATCCTCATAAACGGCCTGGGCATCTTCGCGCTCCATCCCCACCACATTGGGGATGTTCAAGCCGCCATCGAGCGCTTGTTCCAGAAAGGGACGAGGAATTCGCTTGAGGTGATCGAGAAAAATCTGATTCCAGTCACACGCGGGCGCTCCCCTGCGAGGGTCGTACAGCAAATCAGACAGATTTTCGACAAAGCGCGCTCGATGGGGCAGGTTGTCGAAGTCCGTCACCAACAGCTCTCCAAGCCCCTTTCGATCTTGAATACCAAACCCTCTGAAAAACCAGGCTTGTGCATCAGGTCGTTCGTTCTTGGCAAACACCGCGAAAATCGGCTCGAATTGGGCATTGGTTAACCCGGTATTGAATGCGGCATAGGCGCCGTCGCGAGAGGTCACGATGAGACCATCATCGAAAACCTTTTCGAACATGTGATTGAAGTAGCTCTTCAAAACCCGATGTGACCTCCCCCAGAACTCTTGTTCCGCAAACTGGCTCAACTTCTCGATGGGCTGCGGGTAGTTCGGAACAAAAGCAAAGTCAAACAACTTCATTTCACTCGGTATAAAAAAGATATAATCCAGATACTTTTGGGCGCAAATGGGCGGCCAAAAGTAACAGAAAATCGAATGGGAACAACGGCAGAGTTAAAATCTCCCGCCCGCCCCGCCACCGCCAAATCCACCCCCGCCAAATCCGCCAAAACCGCCCCCTCCTCTGCTCCCGCCGCCCCATCCACCGCCACTCGAGAAATTCTGATAGGTCCCAGGTCCCGAGCGCAGCACTTCACTGAGCACCATGATGAAGGACAGCCACAACCCCGTGTTGTTCGACTTCCGGTAATCGAAAACCTGAACGAGTATGAAGAAGGCCATGAGAAGCAAGAAACATAGGGTTCCAAAAACATCCGCGGTGAGAAAACCCTTCCAATTGATTTTGTTTCCCCCAGGCCTGTAATTCGCTTCCGTGAACTCCCCAGAAGCGAGCTTCCTCAGGTCGTCAGTCCCCTTCACCAATCCGGCCATCCAATCCCCGTCGGCAAAATCGGGAACCATGCGATCGACGACCCGCTGGGCCAAAGCGTCGGGGATGGCCCCTTCGAGCCCATAACCCACAGCGATGAATACGCGCCCGTCCTCAGCACCCTTGCGGGGCTTGATGGCGATGACGATTCCATTGTCTCTATCGCTTCGCCCCACCCCAAACTCATGCCCCACCGCCGTCGCGAACATCGAGGGGTCCATGCCACAAAAATTGGGATGGGTCACCACGTAAATGACGTTGCTCGTGGAGTCCACATAGTCCACCAACTTCCGGTTGAGCTCGTTCCATTCCTCCCGGGATAAGAGGTTCGCTTCGTCCATGACCAGCACGCGATCTTGGGGGGGAGGGAGACAACCCTCGGGCAAGGTCTGACCCACCACAGTGACCATCCCCACCCCGGCGAACAAGAGAATCGCCCAGATCCATTTCCATCCGGTCCGCGTTCCCATCGTGCCCGTTTGTGTGCTTAGTTCCATGACACCTCGTTGCTCAGCTCATCTGCATGCGAATCTCCCAACGGAAAATGAATCTCCAATTCTCGAGCACAAGCCATAATCGCAGATTCCAGCCCTTTTAACCAATCTCCGTTTTGAAAGTGCTTCACCCCTTCGTTATAAACTTCATCCCAAAAATGCGGAGGCACATGCCGGTGGATGCCCACGTCACCCAGGACGGCAAACTTTCGGTCCTTGTAAGCTAGGTAGAGCAGAACACCATTGCGGGCCTCCGTCTGGTCCATCCCCAACTTGTGAAAAACAAACGCCGCATGATCTAAAACATCCTCCCGGCAACGCGACTCCAGATGCACGCGGATCTCACCCGATGTGCGGCGTTCCGCCTGCTCCACAGCCGCTCGAATGCGCTGAAGTTCCGCATTGCTCGGCGACCAATGAGTCCCCCATTTCATTCAAAAGAAACCTGGGGAGCGGTGGCAGCCGCTTCGGTAGATTCAAAGTAGGATTTGGACTCGAAGCCGAAGAGCCCCGCCCAAACGCGGGCGGGAAACCGGCGAATCTTTCCGTTGTGCACCTGGACGACTTCGTTGTATCGGGTGCGCGCCACGGTGATGCGGTTCTCGGTCCCCTCCAGCTGGGCCTGCAAGTCCCGGAAGTTCGCGTTCGCCTTGAGATCCGGGTACTGCTCAGCATAGCCGAGCAACCCCCTCAACGCGCCGGAGACGACGGTGTTTTGCCGATCGAATTCGGCGTTGTCCCCGTCAGGACCGGCATTTTTCATGGCGCCGAGTGCGGCAGCCCGTGCTTCCGTCACCGCGACCAACGTGCCCTGCTCGAAATCTGCGTACCCTTTCACCGTCTCTACCAAATTGGGAATCAGGTCATAGCGACGCTGATACTGCGTCTCGACATCCGCCCACGCCGCGTCGACGCCCTCCTCAGAAGCCACAAATCCGTTGTAGCTCGAAACGGCATTCAACCCCAACAAAACCAACAATCCCAGCGGGATGGCCCAGTAGAGAATGGACTTATTCATGCCGCAAATCTACTTTCCTTCCCCACCGCTTGCCTGCTTGTGGTGTTAATTTTGCCCAACATGACCGACATCGAAATCGCCCGCAGCGCGCGCATGCGCCCCATCCACCAAGTCGCTGAACAACTCGGCATCCATGAAGACCACCTGATACCTTTTGGCAAGTTCAAAGCGAAGGTTGCTCTGGATGCCCTCAGGCCCGATCGAGAAGCGGACGCGCGCCTCATTTTGGTGACAGCGGTCTCTCCCACCCCGGCGGGTGAGGGAAAGACCACGGTGAGCGTGGGGCTGGCGGATGGTTTGGCCTACATCGGCAAAAAAAGTGCAGTCGCGCTGAGGGAACCTTCCCTGGGCCCGGTATTTGGGATGAAAGGCGGCGCGGCAGGCGGCGGACAGACGCAGGTGGTTCCCATGGAGGACATCAATCTGCATTTTACCGGGGATTTCTCGGCTGTGGAAAAGGCAAACAACCTGCTTTCAGCGTTGATTGACAACAATATACAGTCGAGAAAGCGGTCGTTGGGCATCGATCCCCGCACGGTCGTTTGGAAGCGGGTCATGGACATGAATGACCGGGCCTTGCGCCAAATCATCACAGGGCTAGGCGGAAAAAACGGCGGGGTGATGCGGGAAACGGGCTTCAACATCACCGCGGCTTCGGAAGTCATGGCCATTCTGTGCCTTTCCTCCGGCTGGGAGGATATGGCCCGGAGATTCGAGAACATCTATGTGGGTGATGGAAAGGGGAAACAGCCGTTCTTCGCAAAGGATCTACAAGCGTCTGCCGCCATGACCATCCTGATGAAAGACGCGCTGATGCCCAACCTGGTGCAAACCATCGCAGGCACGCCCGCATGGGTACACGGCGGCCCCTTTGCCAACATCGCCCAAGGCACCAATTCGCTGCTGGCCACGCGCATGGCGATGGGGCACGCGGATTACGTGGTGACCGAGGCGGGATTTGGGGCCGATTTGGGGGCGGAGAAGTTCCTCAACATCAAGTCGAGAATCGGAGGTCTGAAACCTCGGGCCGCGGTGGTGGTGGCCACGGTGAAGGCGCTGAAGTACCACGGCACCGGCGAGCTCAATCCCGCCCCCAATCCGCTGGCCGTGCAAAAGGGGCTGTGCAATCTCGAAAAGCACGTGGAGAATCTGAAGTCGTTCGGATTGCCCGTCGTAGTGGCCATCAATGTCTTTCACACGGACACGGCGGAAGAGCACGAGATCATCCGACAAGGTTGTGCGAAATGGGGCGTGGAAGCCGTCTGCAGTGAGGGTTGGGCCCATGGGGGGGCGGGCTGTGCCGACCTTGCTCATGCCGTAGTGCGTGCGTCGGAAGGGCCAGCTCAAGAAATTCGTCACACCTATTCGCTCGAAGACTCCATCGAACAGAAAATCCTGAAGATAGCGACACAGATAT
This sequence comes from Bacteroidota bacterium, assembly GCA_041191165.1. Lineage (GTDB taxonomy): Bacteria > Bacteroidota > Bacteroidia > Flavobacteriales_D > Sanyastnellaceae > CAMCYM01. The sequence continues at coordinate 7,204 of JBEEPJ010000078.1, forward strand.
ACGGCGCTACGGAAGTAGAATACACGCCGGAGGCCCGTTCCCAGTGTCGGCGCTTCGAGGAATTGGGATGGGGCGAACTGCCCATCTGCATGGCGAAGACCCAGAAGAGTTTTTCGGACGATGAGCGGCGTTGGGGACGGCCTACCGACTTCAAGGTTACCGTTCGCGCTTTCGAAGTCGCTGCCGGCGCCGGATTCATCATCCCCATTCTGGGAACGATGTTGCGCATGCCCGGGCTCCCGGACGTGCCTGCCGCCGAGGGAATGGGGTGGGATGCTTCAGGCCAAATCCACGGCCTCAGCTAAACCCAGCCATCACCGCACGATGGTCAAGTCCCCTTGGATGGTCTCGAGCCCCGGGATTTCCAGAACGAAGTAGTACGTCCCGTCTGCCACCCCGTCAGCCCTCCAGCCGTTTTGGTAATTCGTGGTGCCATAGACCAGATTTCCCCATCGGTCGAAAACCTGAAGCCGATTTCCGGGAAATTGTTGGACATACTTGAACTCCAGGGTTTCATTGTATCCATCCCCATTGGGTGAGAACACATTTACGGGTTCCACGCTGCAAGCGCGGATCTCCATGACCACCGTCTCAGTGTCCCCACACAATCCCGGCAAAGTGTAGGTCACTTCGAGCATGCCCAGACCCGCAGCCATCAAATCGATGTTTCCGTCTCCGTCGATGCAATTGATGCAATTGGGGCCCACCGCCGACCAAATCCCCCCTCCCATCACCGGCTCCGCTGTCCAAATTTCCGATGCCAAGCACACCAAATCGGGTAGAAAAATGCCGGCATCCCGCTGGGGCACCACCTCGATGATCTGGGAGTCCTGGTCGCTGCAAACACCCGAAATGGTGTAAGTCACCTCATAAGTGCCCGCCCCCACCCCGGGATCGAAGGTGCTTCCTTGGAGGCAACTTCCACAATCGGAGCTCCAAACCCCACCAGGATTTGCCGCAGTCATCAACCATGTTCCATCCGACTCACAAAGGGTCGGAACGGCGGAAATAGCTGCATTCACCGCCGGAGCCACCTCGAAGGACCCCGTAAGCGGTTGACTGCACGATTCCGCGAAGTTGAAAACGACATTCTGTGTCCCCGGATTGTTGCCGACAAAGATGCCCTGTGCCGGGTTCGCCACACAGCCCGGGCAGGAGGGACTGCTCCAGGTGCCTCCAACTGAAGTCGAATAAGGCGGTGGAATGCCCGGATCCAGCACGAACTGCAGATCCACCTGCTCCCCCTCACAAAGCGGGGCCACAGCCACAAACGACCCGTTGAGCACAGGCGCGATCTCCACTTCAAACGTGGCAGTGTCGCTGCAGGCGCCATCGGTGACGGTGTAGGTCACGGGAATCCATCCATATCCCGCCTCGTCCACCTGAAAACTGCCCGAAGTGGTCAAACAAGCACCGCAATCCGCGCTCCA